>NZ_JBBYHR010000007.1:179743-258206 GCF_038289855.1 Flavobacterium arundinis | reverse complement strand
ATCACGTTCATGTTGTACATGTACTGCGTGTAGTGCGGGTCCTGCTGGGCGCTCGCGTCCAACAGCCCTCCTAGAGCTAATAATGCTGCAAGGTAAAATTTCTTCATGTGTGTGGTTTTCTAAATTTAAGTTAGGTGGTAAAGGACGTATCCCCCCGTTTTGGCGGGGGGATTGTCCTGTCCTTTTTAATTTTGCCTGTTTATATAAACCCAGCCTGTCCTGCTTTCGCCGTTAGAACGTTCAATCATGTAGAAGTAAGTTCCTGTCGGAAGCTCCTCTCCTCCTTTACCCTGACCTTCCCATTGGTTAGTGTATCCATTTCCACGACTGTAAACTTCCTGTCCGTAACGGTTGAAGATGCTTATTTTCATTACATCAAGAGCCGTCAGGTCAAAACTCTGGTTTTTATCATCACCATTCGGAGAAATACCACGCTGCACATCACAGCTTGTATCAGTCACAGTAATGTTGCCATCTATAGGGCAGGCAATATCGCCATTAGGTATAACCCTTACATGATATATACCCACGCCTGATATAACCAGTTCCGAAGACGACCCTAAAGAAGCTCCGCTGGCATCCGTCCATTCGAATGTTACATTGTCCGGAGTATATATCTCATCTGTAAAAATAGCCTCAAGAACATATACATTGTCATCATTACAACCCTCAGTAATAGCGATTGCTGGCGTTGGTATTACTGTTATTGTAAAGCTGTTCTCATCGGTACAGTTTGGCGTAGTACCGCTCTGCGCATATACATAAACCGTCTGCGAAGCATCTACAGTACTTCCCACCGCAAGCTGTGTTCCTGTACCTCCTGGGCCTGTGTAGTAATTTCCTACTCCGAGTGAAGGAAGCGTATAGCTGTCGCACACTGTAATATCGCCCGGTGCATCAGCCACAGGAGACGGGATGATGTTTACAGCAAAGCTGTCTTCATCTGTACAGTTTGGCGTAGAGCCGCTTTGTGCATACACATAAATCGTTTGTGAAGTTGTTACAGCTTCGCCTGCATTAAGCATCGTTCCTGTTCCGCCTGCACCCGTAAAATAGTTACCCACAGTTAGCGCAGGAAGCGTATAGCTGTCACATGCAGACTGGTTACCCGGTGTAACCACTACAGGGCTTGGCACTATAGTTATGGTAAACACATTGTCATCTGTACAGTTTGGCGTAGTGCCGCTTGTAACAAATACGTGTATGTCCTGTGTGCCGGTAATAACCTCACCTGCACTAAGCATGGTTCCGGTTCCGTCAATACCTGTATAGTAATTGTTGCCGGCGCTAAGCGCAGGAAGCACATAGCTGTCGCAAGCCGTTACATTTACAGGAGCATCAGCTTCCGGTGTTGGCGTTATAGTCACTACAAAGGTATCTTCAGCTGTACAGTTTGGCGTAGAGCCGCTCTGTGCATATACATAAATAGTCTGTGTAGCTGTAACTGCATCACCTGCATTAAGCATCGTTCCTGTACCTGCAGCCCCTGTAAAATAATTACCAAGGATAAGCGCAGGAAGCGTATAGCTGTCACATGCAGACTGGTCGCCTGGTGTTACTACTACAGGGCTTGTCACTATGGTCACGGTGAATACATTGTCATCGGTACAGTTTGGCGTTGTGCCGGTTGTAGCGAAAATGTGGATGTCCTGAGTTTCAGTAATTACGTCACCTGCGTTAAGCATGGTTCCGGCACCATCGGCCTCTGTATAATAGTTATTGTTGGCGCTAAGTGCAGGAAGCACATAGCTGTCGCATGACGTTACATTTTCAGGCGCATCAGCTTCCGGTATCGGTATTATTGCCACGGTAGTATTTGCTGTTGCAGTACACCCGTTATTATCTATAGTCACTCCATATACACCGGCCTCTGTAACCGTGATAGTACTGGTTGTGCCTGCAAAAGGATCGCCATCTTTTGTCCATGCAAATGTTACGTCTGCATCATCATAGTTTGAGCCATCTACAGTTATCGTTCCTGATGTACCTGCGCACATTGCAAATTCCGGTGTAAGAACAAATTCCGGTGTATGGTCCTCAACAGTTATCGTGAACGATTTAACACCATAACAATCTGTAAGGTTGTTATAAATCCTTGTATAGATAGTCTGCACAAACTGTGTGGTATTCTGGTAAGCAGTAACATCAGCTACTATAGGGCTGTTTCCGCTTTCAGCTAACTCTTGAGTAGTGTGGTATGTAATGGTATAATCTCCTGTAATGCCTTCAAGCATCGCACCTGTGTTTTGAGAAAGGTCGAACGTATCAAAACCGCTGGCATTACAAGCTGTAAGGTTTTCAGGATCATTAACTACATCTACAACCGGATCGTAGAATTCTACAACTATTGTACCTTCGGTAGAACAGGTAGAGCCAATGAAAGTAGCCTCTACTTTATAGGTACCTTCTACCGTTACCAAGTATGATGTATCTGTTGCGTTAGGTATTATATCACCATCCTGATACCATACGAATTCGAAGTTATCCGGATCGAGGCCTGTTTCCAAAAGCCTGCTTCCGCCCGAACACACTGCATTTCCGTCAGATTCAAGCGATGGCTCGCCAAGTTCCGGCTCGCCAATATTAAAGCTTCCTGCCTGAAGGAATACCGCAGAGTTAAAGTTGTGGTCGGTTGCATTAGCGATAACCAGCTTAATGTTATAAGCATGGTTAGGGATCACCGGAGAGGTAGCGGTCATAGTAACTGTTTGCCCGTTGAAATTGATAGGGTCAAATGCCGTATTGTTGTACTGGCCAAAATAGTTTTCATTTATGGCGTCACAGAATCCGTTATCCGGGTGGATGTTGGTTACCTGGATTGGAATAGTAGTACTTGGCAGCACCGCAAGGTTTGTTGAAATACCTGTGGTAAGGTCTGTCAATATAAAGGCAAAAGAGTCAGAGTAAATACACTCAAAATTGGCCTGGTCATATTCTTCCGAAGCAAACAGGAAGTCAAAATTAAGCTCATCGATAAGCGTAACGAAGTCGAAAGATATCCAGCTCGCATCGCCGCTGTTGCCAGCAGGCAATCCGGTAATATCTTCAAGATCGGGATCTCCGGGCCATCCGGGGAAGTTACCTGTACCTCCAGGGAAATTGTTCGGGCCCGGCGCCGTATTAACGTCTCCTGTTACAAGAACGACACCATCGGTCATTGGGAAAGCCGACCCGTTTTGGGTAAAATATCCGATACCGTTTACTCCAATGGATTCTCCTGTTCCGGACATTACATTGGTTATCTGTGCACATTCAGAGCCTATAAGTACATCCTGAACCAATTCTTCTATAGTATACTGATCTGTTGATACTGCGATTGGCGGCGGCGGTGTGTTTACACAAATCTCGAAGCTTGTAATATCCGTAGGGTCGTTCAGGAACGTGGTATATACCCTTACATAATAGGTGTTGCCTATTGTCAGTCCAGAAATAGTTTCACTATCGTCGCCACATGCTAACTGATTTAAGGTTCCACAATCAGCGCCTTCATATATTACCGTTTGGAAGAATGCCCCAACCTGGTTATTGATGTTTACTGCATGTGTAGTTGCTGTAGCAACGAATGAGTACCAAACATCGTATTCTATATCCATCCAGGTAATGCAAGATTGTTCCTGCAAAGAGCCTGTTGCACCAGTTATTGTACCAGTAGCAAATACGGTGCAATCTACGTCAGCATTAACCTCTACTTCAGTTGCTGTATCACAATCGTCGTTTTCGATCAATGTTGTAAATGTTATAGGGCCTGACCATGTGCTGTTGCCGTCGGTTCCGCCACATATAGCCCTTACATAATAGTCATACGATGTGCCTGATGTAAAATCAACACCTGTTGCTGTTTCTGTAGCGTTATAAGGCATAGTGGTTGTCGCTGTTCCAACATCTGTCGGTAGCGGAGCCGGTGCGTTTATAGGCACTACATAAACTTCCCAGTTTGTTGCAGCACCCATTTCAGTCCAGTGCAGCATTGCTTCGGTAAGCCCAATTCCGTCTACAAATAAGCTTTGCGGCTTAGGACATGGTGGAGGCGTACAGTCGGCTACACCTGTAAATATTGTAGTACCCGGAGTTCCTTCCCCAAAGTCCTTAACATAAATATCTTCGGCAAAAGGTGTAAATACGGTAAGACCTACCTGCTCTTCTTCCCATGGGAAACCATCGGTGTTCCAAACTATTTCAATAGGTTCGTTCGGACATAAAGGAACTTGTACCGTCATGGTCTCCGTACCCCAATTGAAATCCTCGCCAATTGTTGCTACAGGTATACCTCCCTGGAAAATAGACATCGTAAAGTTACCCCATCCGCTGCTGAACTCGTCGCGAAGCTCAAAAACATAATTACACTGGTCTGCCGGGTCACAAAGCATGCTATGCAGGTCATAAGGGCCTGCCCAGTCACTTGAGGAAGACGCGTCGCAAACAAGCCTTACGTAAAACTCATAGTTAGTTCCCGGAGTAGGCAACGAAACCTCAAACGGGTTTGTGCCTGCCATAACGCCTGTAGAAGAGGCTGTAGGCGCCGGGTCTCCCTCAGGCACTACAAACACTTCCCAGCTTCCTGTTGCCGGTCCATCCCACCCTACCATGGCAGAGTCTACAGTATAGTCGCCTGACGTAAGCCCTGTCGGCGCAATACATGCCGGGGTCGAACAATCAATACCTGTTGTAGTAAAGAGCATTGTATTTTGCGAACCCGTTCCTGACGGCTTAGTAAACAAGACCTGCCCAAAGTTATTCACAATAGATACCGCTACCTCATTAGCAAAGTTACCTCCCGCATTCCAGAAAAGCTCAAGAGGCTGGTTGGTACATAACGGTATGCTTACCGTTTGAGGGCCTGAACCAGTTCCAAGGGTTATTACACCCACTGTGGCACCGCCCTGTGAAATTGTCATGCTGTTGCCGTTCCATCCATCACCGAATGAATCGGTCATTACAAAGTTGTAAACACATTGCTCCGAAAGCGGGCAAACGGCAGTTGTGAATGCAAATGGGCCTGCCCACGCACTGTTGTTTGAGCTATCGCACACAACCCTTACATAATAAACATAGTTAGTGCCTGCTGTAAGGCCTGTTGTTACATCGACAGGATTTGTTGTTGTATTTACACCAGTTGTAGAAGATGTTGGGCCAGGGCTTCCGGCAGTGGTTACAAAATAATCCCAGTTGCCTGTAGCAGGTCCGGCCCACCCAAGTGATACTGAGTCGGTGGATATGTTAGTAACGGCAAGGCCTGTAGGAGGAAGACACGCAGGCGTATTACAGTTTACAACACCTGTATATAAAGTACTGTTTTGTCCACCAAGTCCCGAAGGCTTGTTGAAAATAACCTGCCCGAAGTTGTTTTGGATAGCTACTCCTACCTCTGTGGCAAAGTTACCGCCAGAATTCCAGAATAGCGATACCGGAATACCGTCGCATACCGGCACCGTTACAGATACCGGGCCAAGGCCACCGGTAAATGTTGACCCGATCGTTGCAACCGGGATACCATTTTGTGAAACGGTCATGGTATTGCCGTTCCATCCGTCGCCGAACGAGTCGGTCATTACAAAAGTATACGAACACTGGGCCGAAGCATCACAAAGCGTAGTATTGAATAAATACGGGCCAGCCCATGCACTGAATGTGCCATTGCCGCAATCGGCTCTTACATAATACTCATACTGTGTTGAAGCAACCAAAGGTGTGCCGTCAAACTCCGATGTAGCATTAAAGTTGGTATTGGTAGATGCTGTAACGCCGGGGCCGGAAGGTATACCATCACCCGGATCCTGCACCACTACCTGCCACGACGTTGCGCTACCAGGGTTTGTCCATGAAAGACTGGCAGAAGTCATACCTATATTTGTTGTAGGAAGGCCCACCGGCTTAAGGCAGTTTACCTGCTGGATTGTCAATGTATAAGGTGTAGTCTGAGGATCAGCCCACGTTGATATTACAAAATAATATGTTTGCCCTGCCGTTACCGAGAATGTAGGGATTGATAGCGGGGCAGGCGTAAAGCCTGTTGTAGCGCCACCGGCGCAGGTTACACCTACATTAGCACAGCTTGTATAAACAAATATTCCTGAATAAGCACCATTGCCTGTAACATCGATGCTTATAATACCGTTTGCAGTAGCTGTATAAGAATAGAACACATCATTACCATTAAGGTAATTATTGGTACTTCCACAGCCTGACGCACCCGGGCTGCCGTTAATGTTATCCGCATAGTTGGATGTATTATCGGTATCCGAAAAAGGAAGCGAAGCTATTGCTATGGGCGCAGTACAGCTTTCGCCGAGCGCAACCGTACTGAAGTTTACCGGGCCTACCCAGTTACTGGTATTGCCGCCGCCACAGTTGGCCCTCACGTAAAACTTATAATCCGTGTTTTCGGTAAGCGGGTTACCCGCACTATCTGTTGTAGCGGTATATGGAGAATCACCTGAATACGGAATGCCCACATTTGTAGGAGCTCCCAATGCAGGAACTATATCGATAAACCACTGTGTTGCACCACCGGGGTTATTCCAGGTAAGCGTAGCCTGGTTAAGGCCTACAGCCGAAGCTACCAGGTTTGTAGGGTCAAGGCATTGCTGTACAACCATTACGTCATCCACAAGCCAACGGTCGCCATTATCGCCATTCATTACAAAAGCCAGGTACACCTGCTGGCCTACTGCCGATGCCGGAAGGTTAACTACCTTTTCAAGATAATCCGTCTGAAAAGGATCCGGGTTAAGCGTAAGCTCTGTCCATGCCTGCACTTCAGTGTAAGAAGCTGTAGTTAATGGAGTATTACCTATATGCATCATGATCCTATAGGTGTTCAGGTCGTCACCCAATTGGGTAAGCCTTGACTGGAAGCGAAGCTGGGCATTGGCCTGGCCTAAAAACTGCTTGGTAATCAGCCAGTCCTCAGTTGTTCCCGTAGCCACGTTTTCCTTTTGAATGTAAGCGGCGTGGCCTGCACCTCCATAAGAAGGAGTGACTACACTATGGGTAGCCACAGTCCATTGCTGGGCAGGGCCGGCAACGTTAATTTGCTGCCATCCGACCGGCAATGCGTTTCCGTTGCTCTCAAAATTTTCCAGTGCGAGCTGCGAATAACCGCACCAGGAAAGCAACGACATGAAAAATAACAGAGTAATTTTTTTCATAGAATTATATTTAGTAGTTTATGTTTAAGTTCTCGAAAATAAACAAAAAAATTTAACTTATAACTTTATCTGTTGTTGATAATGCATGTTTTCCTTAAAAAAAACAAAATTTCTTCCATTTGTTATGAATATAAACGCAAACTATGCATTTCTTCCTCCCATCACAATAAATGGATTTATTTAAATTAGTCTTTATATCTTTGAACTGTTTGAATTATATAAATGGAAAAAAGGACTAAAATATATTTCGCTTCAGACCAGCATTTTGGAGCCCCGACTGCTGAAAAAAGCTTCCCGCGTGAGCAAAAATTTGTAGCCTGGCTGGACGAGATAAAAAAAGATGCCCATACGTTATTCCTGCTGGGCGACCTGTTTGATTTTTGGTTCGAATACAAGACCGTAGTACCCCGCGGATTCATACGGGTACTGGGAAAACTGGCCGAACTCCGCGACAGCGGCATTGAAATACATTTCTTTATAGGCAACCACGACCTGTGGATGGACGATTATTTCGAAAAAGAACTCAACATACCGGTCCACCACAGGCCACAGGAATTTATATTTAATAATAAGATATTCCTTATTGGGCATGGCGATGGCTTGGGGCCCGGTGACAAAGGTTACAAAAGGATGAAGAGGGTGTTTACCAATCCGTTCTCGAAATGGCTTTTCAGGTGGCTGCATCCCGACATTGGCGTTAAGCTGGCCCAATACCTATCCGTTAAGAACAAGCTAATATCCGGGGACGCCGATGTGAAATTTTTAGGGGAAGATAATGAATGGCTCGTGCTCTACTCTAAACGGAAGCTGGAAACAAAGCACTATGATTATTTTGTCTTTGGCCACCGCCACCTGCCCATGGTCATTAAGGTAGGGGAAAACTCCTCATATATCAATCTGGGCGACTGGATCGGGTATTTTACCTATGGCGTTTTTGACGGAGAAACCTTTGAACTTGTCGAATACAAAGACTAGTTCCGGCCAATGCTGTTTATATAATCCAACATTTCCAGTGTAAACAGCGTGCCTTCCATAAGGTCTTTTATATGTAACAATTCGTCTTCAGATACTGCAAGGTCAATTTCACTCAAAGGGGTTTTCAGGAGAAATTTGTGGCACTTTTCCCTTTGGCTACAAGTACCGCAATCCAGTTTGCGGCAGGCATTATCTATAATATGATTAAACTGTTTTATTTCTTTTAACGAAAAATAAAATCCTGTTTCCTTAAATACGATCTGCACTTTACTTTTAAGCACCACATTGTTTTTCTTCCAATGGAATGCTACGCCAAAATCATTGTAATAGATCTGTTCAATTTCCCTCATGCTGCCGGTTTTGAACAAAAATAATTATTTATTTAAAATGATTCTAAATTATTCTGACTTTTTTGAAAGAAGTTTTCAACATGACTATGGTATTGAACTTTGAAACTTTGGAACTTTGTTACTCACTCTCACATCTTATATCCCTCAATCGCAACTGCAGGCTTACCTCTCCGTTCCAGGCATTCTCATCTATAGAATAGGCTGCGTCAAAAACATCCCCGCCACAGGCAAGATCCTTTTTTACAGCAAGGCCAAAGCCAATAGCCGCAAAGCCCTCAGAATTATCCTGGCGCACAAACAATCTTAGGTGGCTCTCATCACTGCCAATTGGTTTGCCAAAGCCGGTATCCCTCAGGTTACGGCTCAAAAACACAGGTGTCATATTCCCCGGCCCAAAAGGTTCGAATTGCTTTAAAAGGCGATGGAATTTTGGTGTAATATCGGCCAGCGTTATCTCGGCATCAATGCTTATTTCCGGGATGAGCAATGCAGGGTCTATGGTTTCTGCTACGATAGATTCAAACTTCTCCCGGAAAAGCGGGTATTGCTCTTCCAGCAGCGTCAGGCCTGCTGCGTACATGTGCCCGCCAAATTGCTCAAGATGATCAGCACAGGCTTCAAGCGCATTGTAAATGTCAAAATCTTTTACTGACCGTGCCGAAGCTGCCAGCTTATCCCCGCTTTTGGTGAATACCAGCGTAGGGCGGTAATACGTCTCAGTCAGCCGTGAGGCCACGATACCAATAACGCCTTTGTGCCAGCTTTCGTGGAAAACCACCGTCGTAAATTTATCGTGGTCGTTGTTCGCTTCTATTTGTAAAAGGGCTTCCTGCGTTATCTGTTTGTCGAGGTCTTTACGGTCGGCATTGAGGATCTCTATCTGTGATGCAAATTGCTCTGCCTGCTCCAGATTGAACTCCGTAAGCAGCTCTACCGCATAATTACCATGCTTTATCCTGCCTGCCGCGTTGATGCGCGGAGCAATGACAAATACTACATCGCTAATGGTGAGCATCTGCTTTTTTAAATTCTGTATCAGCGCCTTTATTCCCGGCCTCGGGAAAGTGTTTATCACGTCCAGCCCGAATTTTGCCAGCACCCGGTTCTCCCCTGTTATCGGGACAATGTCGGCAGCAATGGCAGTAGCCACCAGGTCAAGGTACGGGACAAGGTCATTGATCGTCTGCTTCCTGTTCTTTGCCAATGCCTGCACCAGCTTAAAGCCTACCCCGCATCCGCAAAGCTCATCGTAAGGGTAATGGCAGTCCTCCCGCTTAGGGTCGAGCACCGCAATGGCAGCAGGCAGCTCGTCACCGGGGCGGTGGTGGTCGCAGATGATGAAGTCAATGCCTTTATCATTGGCATAAGCAACTTTGTCTATTGATTTAATACCGCAGTCGAGCGCTATTATCAGTGTACAGCCGTTATCATCGGCATAATCGATACCTGCGAAAGAGACACCATAACCTTCCTTATAACGGTCGGGGATATAGGTATCTACATTGGGATAAAAAGATTTTAAATAAGAAGATACAAGGGAAACCGCTGTAGTACCATCCACATCATAATCGCCAAACACAAGTATGTTCTCATGGTTTTCAATGGCGGACTCAATGCGTGCTACTGCCCTGTCCATATCCTTCATCAGGTAGGGGTCATGCAGGTCGTTTAAGGAAGGCCGGAAGAAACTCCGCGCCTGCTCATAGCTTTCCACCCCGCGCTGTACCAACAATGATGCAACGACTTTATCGATACCCAGGGCATCGGCAAGGTGGTTTACTTTTTCGGGAGAAGGTTTGGGTCTGAGGTTCCAGCGCATCATTAGGTATTAGGCATCAAAAATACCATATTCCTTTAAATGAACCTATGCGGCGGGTGATATTTAGCAGGGCTGGCTTATTAGATTATGGCTCTACCAGATCAGCCTGCTGGTTCAGCATCTCTTTATCTTTTTTATACACAATCAGGTAGGCAGGCATATCACCCTCTTCACCGCCTATCAGCGTGATACCGCATTCATACGTATATTTCCCGTTCTTAAAAACATAGTGATGATTACCCCCGCTCCCGTCAGGAAAAACTTTTCCGTTATATACTACAACGTCTGGCTTGTCGCTTATCTTAGAGGTTACTTTCCATGAAGCATAGCGGTAATTGCCAGCTTCAATCTCATCGATACGTATCATGTAGGTGGGTGTCAGGAGTATGCATACAGGCTCACTAAATTTTTTTATAGAGGAATGAAGCGTTTCTTTTTCCGAAGCAATAAGCTGTGTCTTCCTTTTCACTTCGGCAGGGCTTTGATAGTTCACACCGATCAGAGTGCCGTCATAGTCAAGCCAAAGGTCGCCGTTATTCAGCATAATGCCGCGCCATCCCACCGCCGACCAGTCTTTTGACAAACTTGAATTTTTGATCATACCGACCAGTTTGCTGTCAAATACCTCATCATACCGTTTCAGGAATTCTTCTTTATTCTTTATTGCAGGCAGCGGATATTCCCTTTTTAGCGGATATATAACAAGGCCGGCAAGGGTTTCCCTGTCGTTATTCTTAAAGCAATTGATAAAGTCCGTGACTGCTTCATGGTGCATCTCAGGCAGGCCTTCCTGTGCATTGACACAAAACATACTCAGGATAAAGGCGATTATAAAAGCTGCTTTTTTCATAGTAAATTCATTTATCTGACCTGGTTAGTGCCTTTCCTGATTTGTAATATACTTCATTTCTTCCTCGCTACAAACCGTATCACCGATCCTTTTCCGTTATGGTAAGCGCCTTCATTCAATTCGATTTCTGTTTCGGCAAGCTCGATAAAATCGTAGTTGGGGAAATCTGCTTTTACTTCCTCTATCGAAAACAGCATGGCAATATCTTTTGGCCCGCCAACGCGTTCGTCTATGGCAAGATATTCCAGATGCTTTTTGCTAAAGGCTTCGAATATAATTATACCGCCGCTACGCAAAAGAGTGTCAAGGGCCTTATGATATGATGATTTTATCTCAGCGGGAAAATGCGCATAGATCAGTGCGATCGCATCGAATTCAGCCGCGGCATATTTAAGGTCCGGCAATTCCCCGACCCTGTAGTCAACAGTTACATTATGTTTTGCGGCAAGCTGCAAGGCCTTATCTTTCCCTGTAGCGCTTATGTCGAACGCCGAAACTTTCCAGCCATTCCGTGCGGCAAAAACAGCATTTCGTCCTTCGCCTTCTGCGGGAAATAATAGTGTTCCGGGTTTCAGCTTTGCCAACTGCTCTTTAAAATAATTATTTGGACTTTCGCCATAGGCAAATTCTTCAGCGCTGTATCGTTCATCCCACCTATCGGTCCATGGATCTTTCATCAATTTTCTTCAGTTTAATTTTTAAATATAGGCACAAAGCGGTTCTGTCCTGTTATAAGAACGAGACTTTGATCTTTTGTCCGCGAAGGAACTTTACAACCTCTTTGTTATTACCCATCAGGGTAATTTTCTTAAGGTTGGGAAAGTACTTCACATCCTCAGCCGATACCACATCGAACGCATCGTCCTCGCCGTCCCAGTGAGGGATCAGCTCGTGATAGATTTCATCGCCGCCGTCGGCCCTTAGTTCTTTTATGTCCCAAAGCAGTTCCAGCGGGATATCAAGGTCCTCAAACCATGCTTTCACTTCCGGTATCATCTCATAGCTTATTTCCTCAAGGTCGATCGCACGGCCTTTATGGTTTTTGACAAACTCATATACATCAAATTTTGGCAGCAGCAGCTCATCCTCATACATGAGGCGCTGCACCACCATCAGCTTAAAGTTCAGGTCGGCGCTCATCTTTACATTACCTCTGGGCAATCCTTCAAGCTTCTTTTTTATCTTGGGGTTGTACAACGCGATGTTGCGCTCTTCAAGGTCGATCACCTTGCCCATACCCAGCATCCCGGCAGGCAGTTCCTTAAATGGATTTTTCTTCAAATAGATCTTACCGCTGACTTTCAAATTGACAAATGATTCCGGCAGGCCTTCCAGTTGGGTTTGTACAAGGTGGAGTTCTTCGAGGCCTGTCAGTTGGCCGATCCACTCCGGAAGCTTTTTCAGTGGGTTGTTGGAGAGGTTGAGTACCCTGAGATTTTTAAGCTGAAGCAGTTCTATGGGCAGTTCGGTAATTTTATTACTGGTAAGGTCAAGTACTTCCAGCGATTCCATTTTGGCGATTTCCGTGGGGATGGCTGTTATAAAGTTATCGGTAAGGTCCAGTTGCTGTATCTGAGCAAGATTGGTAAAACCTTCCATACCTGTAAAGTTGTTGTGCCTGAATATTACCCTTTTCAGGTCAGCCAGCGTATCGAGGCCGGGCGGTACCGTATCAAGATTGTTGTCGCTAAGGTCAAGTTCAACCAGGTACTTGTAGCCTTTTATCATGTCAAGGGCTTCCGGCAGCAGCGACTTATTATTCCTAATGGATAATATAACCAGATCCTTAAGGGATGCGTAATATTTATTGAACCACTGGTTATTCTCCCAGCTCTTCCGCGGCCCATAGCCATAACGTGCCAAATCGCGCAGGTTAATGCAGTTTAATACCCGTTGCGAACCGCTATTGTACAGTCCCAGCACATGCTTATCTACCTCCTCATGATTCCCCAGGTCGTAGATGCGACTCCTATTTACCGGATGGGCGGTAAACCACTCCGTAAGCGTTGCGATATACTCCTCCGCCTTTAGCTTGTACACATGATCCATCGGGTTGTCGTGGCTGTGGTAATTGCTTTCCACAAAATAAGTTTCGCCTTCTTCCAAAGACCCCAGCTTACTCTGCAGCATCTGTACCGTATCACCGCCAAAATGATTGTGGTGGTACTGGTAGATCGCTTTTTTATCATCCCGGTATTTACGGAATTTCTCTTCATTGGCAGCCAGTACCGTTACTTCTGCCCGGAAATCCTTGCCGTAGATGAAAGTCCCTATGTCGATAATCAGGTACACGCGCTCAAGAATAGGGTTGAGCTCACTGTAGATGATGTAGCCCAGCGGTGTTAAGTATTCGGGGATGCGGGTTTTGCTATTTTCAAAGAAAAGGTTTAAGAATGGGAGGTGGGCGGTGGAGAGGGGGTGCATTTATTAGTGTGATGTGTGAAGAGTATGGTTTTTATGCAAAATTATCGGGTCGACCCAAGCTACGTGATAGAGTAGATTATTACTTTCTATTCCATTCCACTTAAAGCCTATATCTGTTGGACATATAACTTCTTCTCTAGATGATTTTTCATCTTTGGGAAACAATTGACCGATTGAATATAAAGTATTTAAATATGTACGAAACTCATTTGAAACATTCTTATTCCCAGCAAATATATAGGGCTTTTCATTTGTGATCATTAGAAAAACTCCATAATCAATCTTCTCTGTATTAACTAAATAAGATAATCTTTTTATATCATTTATTATTTTAATTCTCGTTTGGGTCTGATTCGAGTTTCCAGTATTTCCTTTCTTTTCACTATTGTTTTTTGTGCCTTTAGGATATTTAAATTCTATACCCACTTTAGCACCTTCATATTCAAAATACAAATCCAAAAATTGACCATCAGAAAAATTTTCGTATATTCTCTTTTCAAAATCTAACAGGATACTGTCTTTCAATTCACATTTTAATTTCCATGCAAAATCAAATACAATGGATTTCTCACTTGAGAATCTATCCGATTTTTTAATAATTTCTTGTACTAATTCTTTCCAGGTTCTATTAACGATTTGTTCAATCATTGTATTTATACGATTCTAAATTTCTTTTTTACTGTATCTCTTTATTAGTCACAATCGGTTTATTTAATCCATACTTTGCTAAAAGTTCCTCACTTGTCTTATACTTCCCATTTCTAAAATCTTCTTCCGATTTATCAATCCGGGCATTCAATTCTTCGGCAGACATTTCTTTGGTTTTAGTACCCTTTGGCGTAGAATTACTCTTCATCATCATCCTTACTAAATTTGCTTTTCTTCACTTTCCCTTCCCCAACAAATCCCCCAACCACAACCACGATCTCCCCCTTAGGTTCTTTTTTGGAAAAATGCTCCAACACTTCGGTCGCGGTACCCCGAAAGGTTTCCTCATGCAGTTTGCTCAGCTCGCGTGACACCGAAACGGGGCGGCTTTCGCCAAAGTACTGTATGAATTCAGCCAATGTTTTTACCAGCTTGTGCGGCGACACGTAGAATATCATAGTACGGGGTTCTTCAGCCAGGGCTAAAAAGCGGGTCTGGCGGCCTTTTTTGTCGGGTAAAAAACCTTCGAAAACGAACTTATCATTGGGCAGGCCGCTGTTCACCAGAGCAGGAACAAATGCCGTGGCGCCAGGCAGGCACTCCACGGGAATGTTGGCCTCCACGCAGGCGCGGGTCAGTAAAAACCCGGGATCGGATATGGCAGGCGTACCTGCATCGGAAATTAACGCAATCGTCTCGCCATTCTGTATGCGCTGGATGATGCCCTCCACCGTTTTGTGCTCGTTGTGCATGTGGTGGCTGTGCATATGCGTGCCGATATCAAAATGCTTGAGCAATTTGGCACTGGTACGGGTATCCTCGGCAAGGATCAGGTCGGCTTCCTTCAGCACCTTTATGGCGCGGAAGGTCATGTCTTCCAGGTTGCCGATGGGCGTGGGAACAATATAGAGTTTCGACATTAGCTAAACCTTTTCTCCACGAGTTCCATAAAGCGGGCCTCATATTCTTCTTTGCCGCTCCAGTTATTGTAGTCGGGTTTCACAAGGTCTTCGATAAACGCTTTGGCCTCATCAAAGGAGTTTTGTGTATTGATCTGCGACACCACACGGTTCAGGTCTTCACTGCTGCCCCCGAAAAGGTTCTTTTCGAAAGCAATGCGGTCGTTCAGCCCCAGCGAGATGGTTTTCCCAAATGCATCGTTCAACGGACGGGGCGCAGCAGGTTTTGCTTCTGCCACAGGCTCCGGTTTTTTTGGCTCTTCCTGTTTTGCAGGCTCCCAACTGCGCCAGTCATCAACAGGTTTCGCTTCGGCGGCCGGTTCAGGCTGCTTTGGCTCCGCTATTTTTGGCTTGTCTTGTTCCGCAGGTTTCGAAGGTTCCCAGTTGCGCCAGTCATCAGCAGGCTTTTCTTCTTTTTTCTCTTCTTCCTGTTGTTGCTGTGGCTCCTCTTTCTTTTCTTCGCCCTTCTTTACAAATTCAGGCTCTTTATAATCGTGGTAATCCTCGAATGTGATCTCTTTCTGCTTTTGTGGTGTTTCCGGGGTCGGCTTTCTTTCGAAAGCGAAGTCAAAGGCCAATCCCGAATCTTCCGTTTTCGAGGAAGCATCCGGTTCAATCGTCACTATTTCAGCGTCTGCCGCTTTTTCTTCCTCTTCAGGCGTACTGTCATCTTCTTTGTCAAATACTGCCGCCGCCGACTCTTCCATGGCTTTTACTTCGGCCTCAGGTTTTACGACCTCTATCTTTTGTTCCGGTTCTTCGGGCGCCTCTTCTTTTTCTTCTTTAACAGGCTCCTTAATCCCCCCTTCGGGGGTTAGGAGGCTTTTAGCTTCCGGTTCTTTTATTTCTTCAGGTTTTTCCTCTTTCGAAGGCTCCTCAACCGGCTCCGGTTTTTCATCAGTCTCAGGCTCCTCATCTTTTTTATCTCCCTTTACCGTATGCTCAGTTCCCCCTTCGGGGGTTAGGGGGCTGTTTTTCTTTTCTTCCTCAGATGCCTGGTATTCTTCTACTTTCTGCCCCGGGTCTGCATTGCCTTCAGGTTTGGCTGCCCCTTCGTCCTTAGCGGATGTTATGCCCTCCCCGCTTTCATTTTCCTTATCCTCTTTGTCCACCGGTTCTCCCCCTTCGGGGGCCGGGGGGCTTTTCATTTTCTCTTCTTCTTTGGCTTCTACTTCATTCGCATGCACTTCCGGCGTCTCTTCGATACCGTATATCTCTTCCAGTTTCCCTTCCGCAGAAGCATATCCGATAGTCGGCTTCACGTCACTGAAATTATCTTCCACAAAACGCAGCACCGACAGCTTTTCATATAACCTGAGTGTTTCGGCCTGGAGCTGGTCGAGCTCCGACCTGTTCTTCATTTTGAGTATTCTGTGGGCAATGCTAATGAGTTCGGCTTCTATCTTTTTCTTCATAACTTTTAGGATTACAGGGAGTGGCGCACTACTTTTTTAATAAATTTGTTTTATACAAAGTAACAGAAAATGTTTCTGTTTTACTGCCAGAAAAATACAAAATGTTTCTCGAAAATACTGTTAACCATAAAGAACAATTCGGGTGGATAGAGGTCATCTGCGGGTCGATGTTCTCGGGCAAGACCGAGGAGCTTATCCGCAGGCTAAAGCGGGCACAATTCGCCAAACAGAAGATAGAGATATTCAAGCCGGCCATTGATACCCGCTACCATGAAGAAATGGTGGTCTCGCACGATGCCAATGAGATACGCTCTACCCCGGTAACCTCGTCGGCCATGATACGCCTTCTGGCACAGGGCTGTGACGTGATCGGTATCGATGAGGCGCAGTTCTTTGACGACGAGATCGTGGCGGTTTGCAACGATCTTGCCAACAGCGGCATCCGTGTTATCGTCGCAGGGCTTGACATGGACTTTAAGGGCAACCCTTTCGGGCCGATGCCGGCGCTTATGGCTACTGCCGAATATGTGACCAAGGTACACGCCGTTTGTACCCGTACGGGCAACCTGGCGAATTACAGTTTCCGCAAGGCGAATAACGATAACCTGGTACTTCTGGGAGAAACCGAGGAGTACGAGCCTTTGAGCAGGGCGGCGTATTTTGAGGCGATGCGAAATCCACACATCCAAAGCCCCGAAGGGGGAACTACAGAAGAGTCCACAAATGCAGAAACACTATGAATTTAGATAATGACATTGTTGGATATGATGCTGATGGCAATCCTGTTACTGCTAAGGAGTTTGTTGCGGATGTAAAACTAATATTAAAGCAACTTGAGGAAGGCACCCTTGAAACTTATTCTACAGAAGAAGTAAGACAAATGATCTTTGGCTCAGATAATTCATAAGCATAAATTTCTTATATTTGACGTATAAGTTTTTACCAATGTCAAAGTTAACCTTAAATATAGACGAATCCCTAATTGCAAAAGCAAAAGTATATGCAGCTAAGCAAAATCGAAGTTTGTCATCTGTCATAGAATCACTTTTAGGCGCTGTATTAACGAAAGAAAGAATTCCTTCAAATGATATTACCCCATTTGTAAGAAGCATGGCTACTGAGAGATCCTTGCCTGCGGATGAAGGTAAGACAGATGAATATTTCGAATATATGCTAAGGAAACACCAATAAAATGAGGTTATTCCTTGATACTAACGTAATGCTTGACCTATTGGGCAAGCGGGAACCTTTTTTTGAAAGCGCTGCGATAATAGTTTCACTAGCGGATAAAGGTAAAGCGACTCTTAGTGTATCGGGTTTATCATATTCTACGACTGATTATTTCCTTAAAAAGATCACAAGTCCCTCTAAAAGCATTGAATCTTTAAGAAAATTCAAAACCATATCCGATATAGTTGCTTTAGATGAAGTAATCATTGAAAAAAGCCTTAACTCGGGTTTTTTAGATTTTGAAGATTCTCTACAGTATTTTTCTGCTATTAAAGCCGGAGCCCAATTCATTATAACTCGAAACGTGAAAGACTTTAAAGATCCGGAGATACCTGTACTTACTCCTGATGAATTTTTAGCGCTGCAAAATAAATAATGAGCATCCAAATAAAAAACATAATCCCCGCCATACATTCCGGTTTCGAAGGGATGCACCCCGGCGTGGCCATCGATAACGTTTCCATTGACAGCCGTTCGCTGCAAAATAATTCCGGCACGTTGTTTTTCGCGCTTGGCGGGCAGAACCGCGACGGACATATTTACATAAAAGACCTCATCGATAAAGGCGTACTCAACTTTGTGGTGAGCCGCATTCCTGTGGATGTTCGTGGCAAGGCGAATTTTTTTATTGTTGGCAATACTCTGAAGGCGCTACAGGACTTCGCAATATATTACAGGCAGCTGTTCGACTTTCCCGTGATCGCTATTACCGGCAGCAGCGGGAAAACAATCGTTAAGGAATGGCTCAACTACCTGCTCGGCCCTGATTACAACATCATCCGGAGCCCTAAGAGCTATAACTCGCAGGTGGGTGTGCCGCTTTCGGTTATCGGTATTAATGAAAAGCACAACCTCGGGATATTCGAGGCAGGCATTTCTACCGTGGGCGAAATGGAAAAGCTGCAACCCATAATACGCGCTGATATCGGGATATTGACCAACATTGGCCCCGCACACGACGAAGGATTTTCCGACAGGCAGGAAAAGATACGCGAAAAGCTAAAGCTGTTTGGCTACGTAAAACTGCTTATCCTGAAAAGGAATGCCGATGTTGAAAAGGAACTCAGCCACAATATAAAAACATTCACATGGAGTTTTGGCGAAGATGCCGATGTACAGATAGCAGCACAGCATGACAATGGCAACACGGTTATTTCTGTCGTATATAATGCCCAGGCATTTGATATTACCATCCCGTTTACCGATGATCCATCGGTAGAAAATGCCATCAGCTGCCTTATGGTGTTGCTGCATTTTGGCTATAGCCATGAGGTCATAAAGGAACGTATGGCAGGCCTCTACCCTGTCGAGTTACGGCTACAGGTAAAGAACGGCATTAACGGCTGTACCCTAATCGATGACAGTTTCAGCAGCGATTACCAGTCGCTTAAAATTGCGCTCGATTTCCTGGAGCAGCACAAAACACATAGCAAAAAGACGATCATATTATCCGATGTGTTCCAGAGCGGGTTTGAGACCGAAGAGCTTTATGCCAAGGTAGCCAAGCTGCTTTCCGGGCACAACATCAGCCAGGTGATAGGTATTGGCGAGACCATAAGCAAACAGCTTGCGGACTTCCCGAACTTTTTTCCATACAGCACTACGCAGGAATTCCTGTCACATTATAAATCAAGCGCGTTTGAGAATGAAACAATACTCATAAAGGGCGCACGGAGTTTCCGGTTTGATGAGATCGTGGTATTCCTTGAGGAGAAAACCCACGAAACGGTTCTGGAGATCAATCTTAACGCTATTACGCACAACCTCAACTTTTATAAAAGCAGGCTGAAGCCCGAAACCAGGATCATGGTTATGGTAAAGGCTTTCGGGTACGGCAGCGGCAGCTATGAAATTGCCAAGGCACTGTCGCACCAAAAGGTCGATTACCTGGGTGTGGCCTTCGCCGATGAAGGCATCGCATTGCGAAATGCAGGCATCAGCACCCCGATCATCGTTATGAACCCGGAAAGCAGCGCGTTTGCAGCTATGGCGGCCTATAACCTGGAACCGGAGATCTATTCGGCAAAGGAATTAAAGGCGTTCATAACTGTGGCACAACAGAAAAACCTTTCCAACTACCCGATCCACATAAAGCTGGATACCGGCATGCACCGCCTCGGCTTCCAGGAAAACCAACTGGACGAACTTATTGAACTCCTTAAAAACAACAACCTTATTTCGGTAAAAAGCATATTCTCGCACCTGTCTTCGAGCGATATGCCCGACTACAGGGATTTTACTTTAGACCAGATAGGCAAGTTCGAAAGCTGGTCGGAAAAAATAATGGAGGCATTGGAAATAAATCCGATTCGGCATATACTCAACACTTCGGGCATTTACAATTTCCCGCAGGCACAGTATGACATGGTACGGCTTGGCATTGGCTTGTATGGCGTTGGCAATGATGAAACCGAGCGTAAAAGCCTGGAGACCGTTGGCACACTTAAAACCGTTATCCTACAGATAAAAGATATTGAGCCCGGTGAGAGCATTGGCTACAGCCGGAAGTTCATTTCGCCCGGAAAGATGCGCATCGCGACACTACCGATCGGTTACGCTGATGGTATCCGCAGGGGTTGGGGCAATGAGAAAGGCTATGTAACCATCAATGAGAAAAAAGCGATTATCACCGGCACTATATCCATGGATATGATGGTGGTAGATGTGACCGGGATTGATTGTAAGGAAGGCGACAGGGCAGTGGTTTTTGGGGCTTCACCAACCGTTGTTGAAATGGCGGAGGCGCTGGGCACGATACCGTATGAGATTTTAACGAGCATTTCACAGCGCGTTAAGAGGGTTTTTTATAAAGAATAAATTTTCTTTTGTACCTTAGCTATTCAACAAAAAAAATATTGGCATGGCATTAATGAAAGAATTTAAGGAATTTGCCCTCAAAGGGAATGTTATGGACCTGGCTATCGGTGTGATCATTGGCGCCGCATTCAGTGCAATTGTGAAATCATTGGTAGAAGATATCATCACACCGCTTATCTTAACGCCCGTGCTTAAGGCGGCCCATATCGAGAACCTTTCAGAGCTTACCATACCGGGTACGGCTGTTAAATACGGCCTGTTCCTTTCGAATGTCCTTTCGTTCCTAATTGTGGCATTTGTGCTGTTCCTTGTGGTAAAAGGCATTAACGCCGCAAGAAAGAAAGATGATGAAAAACCAGCCGCACCGCCTGCACCTACCAATGAGGAAAAATTGCTTATGGAGATTCGCGATGCGCTGAAAGCCAATAACAGCAGGCAGTTATAAAAGACGTTTCCGTTACACTATATATTCTGATGTCTAACTAAACCGTCCTGCGTGGACGGTTATTTTTTGTCTTTTTTTGCCAGAATGAGGAACTACCACAGAGGCGCACAGAGCAGGCACAAAGTCACGCAGAGTGATTTGAGTTTGCAAGTGCCTTGCGAGAACACAGAGCCGCATGTTTTTAGCGATCGCGCACTGTGACCTCTCACCAAAGGTGATTATCTAAATTCTCCGTGTAACTCTGCGCCTGCTCTGTGCGCCTTTGTGGTATAGCTTTCATACTCATAAAACTAATGTGTTAGATAGAACACACAGATTATCAATAATTAGCTTTAATGCAAGTGAGAAAATCAAATTTGTGGAATTCGTGTATTTCGTGGCAAAAAACAAATTCATTTACTACTTTTGACACTCATTAAAACCATATCATAATATGAAAGTTGCTGTTGTAGGCGCTACCGGAATGGTAGGCGAAGTAATGCTTAAAGTACTGGCAGAAAGAAATTTTCCCGTGACCGAACTGATACCCGTGGCTTCGGAAAAGTCGGTGGGCAGGGAGATCGAATTCAAGGGAAATAAATACAAGGTAGTGAGCCTTGAGACCGCCGTAAGCATGAAGCCGCAAATAGCGCTTTTCTCGGCAGGCGGCGATACTTCTAAAGAATGGGCACCGAAATTTGCTGAAGCAGGCACGACAGTTATCGACAACTCTTCCGCCTGGAGGATGGACCCGACCAAAAAACTGGTGGTTCCGGAGATCAACGCTGGTGAACTAAGCAAAGACGACAAAATTATAGCCAACCCGAACTGCTCTACCATACAAATGGTATTGGCACTGGCACCGCTGCATAAAAAATACAACATCAAACGTGTGGTGGTATCGACCTACCAATCGGTTACCGGTACGGGTGTTAAGGCAGTAAAACAGTTGGAGAACGAGTACGCTGGCATTCAGGGCGAAATGGCCTACAAGTACCCGATACACCGCAATGCCATCCCGCAGATCGATGTTTTTGAGGACAACGGCTACACCAAAGAAGAAATGAAAATGACGCGCGAAACCAAGAAGATCCTTGGCGACGATTCTATAAATGTTACCGCTACGACCGTGCGTATCCCAACTGTGGGCGGGCACAGCGAGTCGGTTAACGTGGAGTTTACCAATGATTTTGACGTGAACGAAGTACGCACCATCCTGCACAACACTTCAGGAATAACAATACAGGATAACCTTGATACGTTCACCTACCCGATGCCGCTTTATGCCGAGGGCAAAGACGATGTTTTCGTGGGCCGTATCCGTCGTGACGAGAGCCAGCCGAACACACTTAACATGTGGATCGTTGCCGATAACCTACGTAAAGGCGCTGCTACCAATGCGGTACAGATAGCGGAGTATCTTGTTGCTAACGGTTTAGTATAAAAGAATTTAAAGTATATTTATAACCTGCAATGCTGAGAGGTGTTGCGGGTTTTTTAATTAAACTTCTAGAATGAAAAACGAGATTTTAGCAAGATATTTTTCGAATGTATTTTTAATTGGTTTATCACCTAGTGTCAATATCTTTAATCGAAAAATTGATGAAGAAATTCCAGTTAAAGAATATTCAATATTTACTCACGAATATTGGCATTTTCTAATGAACATTTCAACAACGGTGCGTGTTAGAGATTTTGCACTATTTTATCAATTATTCCCAATATTTTCAAAAACATTGACCGAAGAAGGGAATGGTATGTCTGATACTTCTGTACTAACCGCAGAAGATAAAATACTCTTGAGTCAAATTAATGATATGTTTATTGCTTACAATGAAGGCGGAATAGACAATCCCGAGGAATTAGAGATAAATAATTTCAGAATTGTTAGCGAAGTTTTAGGTGAAGATGCTCACTTAACTTTAAGAGACTGTAAGGTTCCTTTTAAACGATCAAAAGTTAAAATTGAATTTGATACACCTCAAGGTATTTCACAAAAATATATGTATTTAAACAGTGATTATATCGAAGAAAGTATTGCAAATTCGATTGAAAAAATAATCTACGATGATGGTGATTCTATACCTGAAATACCATATCTAATGCTCAGTAAACTTTCTGCATATTTTAATGGAGAACCTTTAAGTAATTATGAATTAGCATGCATTGGAACGTTGTCTCTACTAACGACAAATCCTGCATTATCCTTAAATTCTTTATTTAAAGACTATAAGGCTTTAAGAGGCTTTCATACAATGCAAGAGTCAATTGACAGATTGTCTGATGAAATTAAGCCAATATTTTCACAAATATCAAATATTATTTTAGAGGATTTAATTTCAATCCTTAAAGTCTACGAGAATCGCGAACCCTCTTATCAGGCTATAAAAAGAGTATATGAAAAAATAGAGATGTGTTTATATTACAGGGAAAGAGATTTACTTTTTGAACTCAATGCATTTCGCAATAACATCTTAAACAAAGAAATATTAAATTACTTAGTATTTAAAATGGTAAATCCTTGTGATGTTTTACAAGAACGTCAAGGTGATGAAAATCTAGTTAATAGAGATTTTATAAAATCGTTCGAAACTGATAACATAAAAGTTAATAGTCATGATGTTTTACCATATTTTTTAAATCAGATAATGAACTGTCAGTTAAATTATTTGAAAGCTCACTGGGCAATGTTTGCATTAATGGATTCCAGGATTGCAACAAGTAAATGTCCGTATTATACGGTATGTGATTTACCAAATAGAATTATTAATACTGATAGATGCTTAAATAAACCTTGGGAAAATTTTGTGAAAAATGGAGATAATTGTGTTTATGGGCATGCAGTAGGCAATCTAGTTGGAATTTCTGGGTTGAAATAATATCTAATACTATATTTTGCCATTCTTCTATCCTAATAACATATTACGACTTGATGATAACGATATTAATATAAATTTATGACCCCAATCCCCTTCCTCCACATCGACTGGACAACCATCCCTAAAGAAGAGCATCCCGGCACAACAGGGGCTTCCTTTTGGCAGACGCTGCAATTTGACGGCCTGCGTGTGCGTATCGTAGAATATTCCGCAAATTACCTCGCCGACCATTGGTGCCAGAAAGGGCATATTGTGCATTGCCTTGAAGGGTCGTTTATAAGTGAGGAAGAAAGCGGCGGCAGAATAGAACTTAGTGCAGGCATGAGCTACATTGTGTCTGATGATCTCAGCTCGCATCGGTCTATCTCAGTTACTGGCGCAAAGCTGCTGATCATCGATGGGGAGTTTTTGAAGGATAAATAATTGTTTCTTGTATTTCATAGGGAAAGCCTCAAGAGATTTCTCACTCCGCAAGCTCCGTTCGAAATGACATACGCGGTGCCCTAAAAAATCTGTGACCATCCGCCTAGATCCGTGTCATCTGCGTTCAATTTTCACCTAAATGCAACTTAATTGCATTCTGTAATACTTTTTCATTTACCTTTGTGGTAATGAAAAGAAAGTTCGCCATATTCAACCTGGCCCTTATGGCTGTTGTGCTACTCACAACGGCCTACCAGTCTTTTCATGCTTTCAGCCACCAGCATTTTGCGGAAAGTACACATCGCCACAGCCTTAAAAAGGAAACCAAACATTTTAGCAAAGCCGGACATGAGCATGAAGACGACGATTGCTCTGTCTGCAATTTCCATTTCGACTACTTTGTCGCGCCACAGGAATTCTGCCTTAGGCTCGATTTTCCATTTACACCCATACCCTACACTTTTAGCAGCATAGAAGGCAGTGCGGCATTCGCCGGAAGCTTGTTTTCGCACAGGGGGCCGCCGGTAGTATAGGGGCCTCACCCGACCCCTCTCCGAAGGAGAGGGCACTCAAACCTGCTTACTCATATAAATAATTGTTTCCGGCATTATTGGAGTCGGTTAACAATTGTATGATGTAGTATCGTCCTGCTCCCCTCTCCTTTGGAGAGTCCCGATAGCTATCGGGAGTGGGTGAGGCCAAGCAAAAGATGAAGAATTATTCTTTATTCATTTCCAAGAAATCTATCATGCGAATTTATATCCTTATCCTCGCCTTACTGGCAGGAAGCGGGTGCGCATATTCCCAGCACATCATCAGCGGGAATGTGGCCGCACCGCAAAACAAGCCCCTTGATGGGGCACACATCCATATTGAACAATGGCAGGGCGTAAGTTCGCCTGATGGCCATTATGAAGTACACGGCATCCCATCCGGGCAGCATCGTGTTGTCATTTCCTATATCGGCTATAAGGCACTGGACACCGTTGTGGATGTTTATAGTGATATGGTGCTGGATGCTGTCCTTCAACCTGAAAGCACACAACTTAAAGAGGTGGTTTTATCAGAAAACAATTCCGTTTCGAAAAACACTGTCCATGAGCAGCGACTAAGAACGGAAACCCTTGAAAAATACAGCAATGCCAGCCTTGGTGATGCGCTTAAGGAAATAGCGGGCGTGTACTCACTGAAGACAGGCAGCACTATCGTGAAGCCTGTTATTAATGGGTTGCACAGCAGCCGGGTGCCTATCATTTCGAACAATGTACGTCTCGAAGACCAACAATGGGGTACCGAGCATGCGCCTAACCTCGACATTAATTCGGCGGGGCGGGTATCGGTCATAAAGGGTGCTTCGGCATTGCAGTATGGGGGCGATGCGATAGGCGGGTTGGTTGTGGTTGAGCCGGTGTCAGTGCTGAAGGACACGCTTTTTGGCAGGACTATCATGACTGCCGATTCGAATGGCCGCGGCGGCAGCCTCTCTTCTGCCCTGCACCAGGGAAATGATAAAGGCTGGGCGTGGAATGAGGGTGGCACGTTCAAATATATGGGTGACAGGGAAACGCCGGATTATGTCCTCTCGAACACAGGCAATCGCGAGGCAAACTTTGCGGGTGATGTGAAGTACATTGGCAATACGTATGATGCTTCGGTTTCGTATAGTTTTTATAATGCGACTATCGGTATTGCGAAAGCGACCCACATTGGCAATGTAGCCGACCTCGTGCGGGCCATCAACAACGGACAGCCGGATGTGGTGGAGCCGTTTACCTACAACATCGGGGCGCCAAGGCAGGAAGTGCAGCACCATTTGGCGAAGGCCAATTTCAACAAGCAGCTTGATGACGATAGTTCACTGTCTCTGCAATATGCTTTCCAGCTTAATAACCGGAAAGAATACGATTTGAGGCGTGGCAACTTTGCGGATATCCCTGCGCTCGACCTTACGCTGGCTACCCATTCGGTAAATGCCGACTGGAAGCAGGAGAAAGAGAACACTACATTAAAAGCCGGAATGAGCGGATCGGCACAATTCAATGATGCCAGCCCTGATACGGGTATCCGCCCGCTAATACCAACCTATGATAAATATGACGCAGGGGCGTACGGCATTGTCTCGCATTCCTTTTCGGAAACACTTAGTGGTGAGGCAGGGCTGCGTTATGACTTTTCACACATGAGCGCCACAAAGTATTACCAAAAAACGCGTTGGGATAACCTGGGCTACAATGGCGTATTCGACCGTTTTATTACTGCGGACTATGGTACACAATGGCTGACCAATCCGGAGTTCACCTACCACAATATTTCGGCAAGCCTCGGAATACGGAAAAAACTTTCTACAGCTATTGATCTTTTGGCGAATGCCGGGCTTGCCATGCGCAACCCCAATCCGTCAGAACTTTTCAGCGACGGGCTGCATCACAGCAACGGTACGATCGAGCTGGGAAATTTGGCGATCAAAAAAGAAAAGGCATTAAAGTTGTCGGCTACATTGCTTAAAACCGGCGGTGCTTTCCGTTTCGAAGCCACGCCTTACCTCAACGCCATAACCGATTTCATTTACCTCAGCCCTACCGGCGTGGAATATACCATTCGCGGTACCTTCCCTGTGTACAACTACAGACAGGACAACGTGCTGATGGCGGGGCTTGACCTGCATACCGACTGGGATATCAGCAGCCATTTTTCCCACAGCTTTAATTTCGCCTATGTACATGCCGACAACACAACAAAGAATGAACCGCTTATCGACATGCCGCCACTCAATATAAGTAATACCATTCGGTATAAAACCGACTGGCATAGACTTTTTATGGAATTACGCAGTGAAGCGATATTCAAACAAACGCGCTATCCCCAAAATAACTTTTATGCCGATGTTCCTGTAAATGGCGTGCTGGTCCCGACATTGGTGGACATCAGTACGCCGCCGGACGGTTACCAACTGCTTCACTTTACTTCGGGGATGCAATTCTCATTAGGCAAAACGATGGCATCAATTAACGTTTCAGTCAATAATATTTTCAATACAGCCTACCGCGATTACCTCAACAGGCAGCGCCTTTACACCGACGATATAGGCCGCAATTTCCAGTTACAATTAAAATTGAATTATTAATCATCAATACATTTTACCATGAAAAATTTCAGAATCTTAGCTTTAGCACTAATTACAATTACTTCTTTTTCCTCTTGCAGCAGTGACGACAACAACGGCCCTGTGAATGAAGAAGAGGTCATTACAACGGTATCGGCGACTTTTACGCCTGTGGGTGGCGGCACACCGGTTGTGCTTATTTCGCGCGACCTTGACGGCGATGGGCCCGATGCTCCTGTAGTTAGTGTTTCAGGGAGTTTTACGGCAGGGCGAGCGTATGAAGGCGCTGTCAATTTTTTAAACGAACTGACAAATCCCGCGGAAGAAATTACCGGCGAAATACAGGAAGAAGGGACACAGCACCAGATATTTTTCCAGCACAGCGGTATCGGCACGTTTACTTATGCCGATGAAGATGCGGACGGGCATCCTGTGGGATTGTCATTTTTGTTTACCGCAACAACTACACCCGGGGCCGGCAGCCTGACCGTAACATTGAGGCACCAGCCGAATAAATCGGCAGAAGGCGTTTCCGGCGGCACTATTACCAATGCAGGTGGAAGCACCGATGCACAGGTGAATTTTTCTGTAGTAGTGGAATAATTCTCAAATAGTTTTAGTAATTCAATCCCTGCCAGAAGGCGGGGATTTTTTATTTACAAATGTTTTCTTAAAATACTGAGAAATATTTTATTAACTTTAGTAAAATTTCAAAATTTCATACATGCTAAAACTTTACTTCTATGAATTCACAATTTACCAAAATCGTCAGGATATTGCTCGGGCTTATCCTTCTTGCATTCGGCATTAATAAATTATACGCCTTTATCCCTTTACCCCAGCCTTCTAAAGAAGCAGCAGATTTTATGGAATCGCTTGCCGATACGGGATACATACTCACGATTGTAGCTGTTTTTGAGATCCTCATAGGACTAATGCTCCTCATTAAAAAATGGGTGCCATTTGTATTGTTGCTGCTCGTGCCGCTGTCACTAAATATTCTGCTTTTCCACCTGTTCCTGGACGTACCTGCTATTGCTACGGCGTTACTGGTTGTAATAATGAACGGCATTTTGCTGTACAAGCACCGCCAGAAATATAAGCCGCTGTTTACATAAAATCAGCTATTTCGCAAAGTTTCTCAAAGAAGGCGCTAAGATGCGCAAAGGCATTGTTTCCATTACATCTTTGGGAAACTTTGTGTCCTTTGTATGTCTTTGTGGAATTGCTTTAATGGAATTGTTATTTTTGTGTATCTAACATACTAACAAATGAAAAATACCGTACTGGCCCTGGCTGTGGCCTTCGGCTTTACCATGAATGCACAAACACCCAAGACACTCCGGCAGATAAAATATCCTGTAACCAAAAAAGACAAAACCACCGATACATACTTTGACTCTAAAGTACCCGACCCCTACCGCTGGCTGGAAGACGACCGCTCTGCCGAAACAGCTAAATGGGTAACGGAAGAAAACAAAGTTACCTTTGACTACCTCGCACAAATACCTTTTCGCGATGCTATAAAGGCCCGGATGGAGAAGCTATGGAGTTATGAAAGGATTTCTGCGCCATTCGAGGAAGGCGGGTACTATTATTACTATAAAAACAACGGCCTGCAAAATCAGTCGGTGCTTTATCGAAAGGATAAGAACGGCAATGACGAGTTATTTCTCGACCCAAATACTTTCTCTAAAGACGGCACCACATCACTTGCACAGATACAGTTTTCCAAAGCAGGCGATATGGCGGCCTACATGATCTCTGAAGGCGGCAGCGACTGGGGAAAGATTATTGTAATGGACGCTATAAATAAAAAACTTACAGGAGAAGTTATCGAAAATGTAAAGTTTAGCGGCATCGCCTGGAAAGGCAGCGAAGGTTTTTATTATTCTACCTACGAGAAACCGGAAGGCAGCCTGCTTTCGGCAAAGACCGATACCCATAAACTTTACTACCACAAACTTGGAACCGGCCAGAAGCAGGATAGAGTTATTTTCGGCGAAAGCCAGAAAAGAAGGTATGTAGGCGGCTACCTGACTGAAGATGAGCGTTACCTCGTGATTACGGCGGCTAATTCTACATCCGGAAAAGAGCTTTATATCCAGGATCTGAGCAAACCGCAAAGTACGGTCATAGCGCTTACCGATAATTTTGACAGCGACAGCCAGGTGCTTGAAAACCGCGGCGGAAGCCTGTTCATATACACCAACTTTAAAGCGCCGAACGGCAAGATTGTTATCGTTGATTCCGCTCATCCGGAACAGACCAACTGGAAAGACTTTATACCTGAAACAGAGAATGTGCTGTCGCCTTCAACCGGTGGCGGGTTTATTTTTGCGCAATATATGAAAGACGCTGTTTCGACAGTAAAACAATATGGCTTTGCCGGCAACCTTATCCGTGAGGTCGACCTGCCCGGACTGGGTACTGTGGCAGGGTTTACCGGGAAAAAGAAACAGGATGAGCTGTATTATACTTTTTCCAATTATCTTACTCCCGGAACGATTTATTCGTTTGATACTGATACAGGCCAATCAAAAATTTACCAAAAACCGGACGTAGGCTTCAACAGTGATAATTATGTTTCGAAGCAGGTTTTTTATAAATCCAAAGACGGCACATCGGTGCCAATGATCATCACTTATCGAAAAGACCTGAAGCTTGACGGCACCAACCCGACCATGCTGTACGGCTATGGCGGATTCAATATCAGCCTGACCCCAACCTTCAGCATTGCCAATGCTGTGTGGCTTGAAAACGGAGGTATATATGCAGTAGCCAATCTGCGCGGTGGTGGTGAATATGGAAGGAAGTGGCACGATGCCGGCACGAAAATGCAAAAACAAAATGTATTTGACGATTTTATTGCCGCTGCCGAATACCTTATTTCGAATAAGTATACCTCATCCAATTACCTTGCTATCAGGGGCGGATCGAACGGCGGATTGCTGGTAGGCGCTGCCATGACACAGCGCCCCGATTTGTTTAAAGTAGCATTGCCCGCGGTAGGTGTGCTCGACATGCTGCGTTACCATACTTTTACCTCTGGTGCAGGCTGGGCCTATGATTACGGCACATCTGCCGACAGCGCTGAAATGTTTAACTACCTGAAAGGCTACTCGCCACTACACAATATTAAGCCGGGGACAAGCTATCCCGCAACATTGATAACTACCGGCGACCATGATGACCGTGTTGTACCCGCACACAGTTTTAAGTTTGCCGCAGCGCTACAGGCAGCACAAGCCGGAAAAGCACCGGTGCTGATACGTATTGATGTAAATGCAGGTCATGGTGCGGGAAAATCGGTGGCACAAACCATTGCCGAGTTGAGCGATGTGCAGGCTTTTACATTGTATAATATGGGTAAGAATCCGGCTCCCTAAAGTCCTCTCCCCAACCCTCTCCGAAGGAGAGGGAGACGGAACGTGCCGACAGTACGGTTGTTACCCTAAAATGTAGAGACACATTGAATGTGTCTGCGTATAGGTTAAGCAATCGTGGAATTCCCCCTTCGGGGGTTAGGGGGCTGGCTTTAGGGGGCTAGCAAATACCCAACCTGTATCGACCCGTAATAAAATCCGGTAATGACATTATTGGAGAGTTCTTTGCCTCTATAGTGGAAGGCATAGGTAAAATTCCACTGGTCGCGGCGGTACTTTATGCCTGCCTCGGCATTAAAGCGGAATGGGATCAATGGGAAAGTAACAGGGCTGTAATCATTGAAAGGGCTGCCCTCTATAGTAGCATCATGATGCATGTACTGCAATGAAGGATTAAGATAAAGGAACAGGTCGCGCTTGTTCTTGTAATCGCGGTCCTGGCTGAGGGTCGCCCCATGAAGCGCCGAGTCATACATGGGTACCAATAATCCGCGAAGGCTTATGCGTGCCATTGGGCCTACTGAAACGCTTGTCCATATTGTTCCCACACTGGCTTCCCCCTGCAGGTGGAAGTCGACTTTTTCTTTATACGTGTCCCTGAAAATTTTCTGTGAATAAACAGCATTGGCCTGTATTGCGGGTATGGTGGTTATCTGATACTGCCACCCCTGTACGGTTGGGTAGTGAAAAAGCTTATGAAGCCCTTCCTGAACCTGCTCGGCATACGCCTCCGGCCCAACAACCCCTGCCTGGATATTGAGATTAAGTACGCTTTCGCTGGTATAAAAAGTAGTAATGCCCGCCTGGGCGAACAGGTAGCCGGCAAAAGGCCTGTCGTTTACATTGATATCGCCGGCGCGTACTGACTGCGGATTGAAAATGTACTGCCCGATGCGGAATTCTGTAATTTTCTTGGCTACTTTCTCATCACTTCTTTTGCCAAGATAGCGGTAGAATAATTCGATCCCGTTGGTATAATACTGGTCGTTTATAGGTGAGGAATACAGGTCGTTATCAGATACTATGCCTATTTCAGCAGGCTTCTGTGCCCATAAAAGAGCAGAGCAAAACAAGGCTGCAATGGCAAGGTACTGCTTATGCATTAATAGTCGAGTTTAACGTAGCGCATTAGCTTCACGATCCTGCCTTTGCGCCTTTCGGTGTAACCCGAAGAGCGTGTGGCCCTGTAAACATAAGGGTTTGGAAGGATCGCTGCAATGCCTGCCGCCTCGTTTTTAGTAAGGTTGGCGGCATCTTTATGGTACCAGTGCTGTGATGCTGCCTGTGCGCCATAAACATACGGCCCCATTTCGATACTGTTCAGGTACACTTCCATAATGCGCTCCTTGCTCCAGAGCAATTCTATCAATACCGTAAAATAGGCTTCAAACCCTTTACGGATATAACTCCTTCCCTGCCACAGGAAAACATTTTTGGCCGTTTGCTGCGATATGGTACTTCCACCCTTCAGCCTTTTGCCTTTTTCATTACCGGCATACGCCTTTTTAATTGCCTTTAAATTAAAGCCGTGGTGCGTAAGAAAAGTGTCATCTTCACTGGCGATGACCGCTTTTTGCAGGTTGGGCGAAATTTCCGAAAGCGGTACCCAATCATGGCTTGAAGTCATTTCTTTACCGTCGAACTTCTGCTCCAACGCTCTGGTTACCATCAATGGCGTGAACGGCACCGGGATATACCGGAACAGCACAACCGACCCAACGGATAACACGATAAACCAAAGGCATATTTTAAAAAAGATACGGAAAAACTTTCGAAACATAGATCATGGGTTTAACAGTCGCGAAATTACGAATTATTATAATCCAAAGAAGCTATAATAATTGAATATGCTTGTTTGATTATTTTGCGAACTTGATATCTTCGAACATTACGGCACAAAAAAAGCCGCCTCTACTGAGACGGCCATTTCAACATCGGGTTAGTAACAAATTATTTCTTTATAAATCGCAGTATCGAACGGTTGCCGTTATCATTTATTTCAATGAGGTAGCTTCCTGCTGCAAGGCGCGATACATCAACAGCACCGCTTACAGGAATACCTTTCCCGGCCTCCTGCCCTGCTATGGTATATATCGTGTAAGCCGCTTTTTCGGATATGTTCGTGATGTTCAGTACGTTTTCTGAAGGGTTTGGATAGAGTGTGATCGCTATGTTGGAAACAGCGGATACTTCCCTTGCCGAACCACCAATAACCACGGTGTAATCCTCTACTTCGCCATAAGAGAAAGCTTCGCAGGCCGTAGGTATGGCATTATACTTCATCGAAACCCTCATACGTGTTGCGCCTGTTGCTGCTGTTGAAGGGATGGTTATCGAACCGCTTACCGGCGTTGTTGTAGAAGCTGCTTTGCTCCAAACCAGCTCGCCTGTGTCGGAAAAATCACCATCGGCATTATAGTCAATCCATACCGCATAGCCCTCGCTATAGGCGCTGCCTGTCCATGTTGGTGTGATGGTAATGGTATAGGCACTGCCTTTGCTTACCGATGTGGAAAGCGAAGTGAAGTCGCCATAGCCCGCATTGGCACCCGAGAGGTTATTTATGGTTCCAAACTGCACCCTTCCGATGTATTCATCGCTTACGCTGTTCCCTTTGGAAGTACAGTAGGTTAACGTGTTGCTGAGCGTGGTTACATTCACTGTATTGCTTGCCGCAGAAATATTACCTGCCGCGTCTTTGGCTTTCACCGAGAAGGTATAGGCTGTAGCTGCAGTAAGGCCTGTTACTGTATACGTTGTCCCTGTCACGCTTGTGATGAGGGTTGCGCCCCGATACACGTTATATCCGGTTACGCCTACGTTGTCGGTAGCGCTTGTCCAGGAAAGATTGGTCGTAGTTTGGGTCGTGCCCGAAGCGCTCAAGGTTGGTGCTGTCGGTGCTGTTGTATCGGCAGTGCCCGCCTGGATGTTTACGGTATAATCTTCCACTTCACCATACGAGAAGGTCTCGCAGGCCGTTGCTACGCCATTGTATTTCATCGAAACCCGCATCCTTGTTGCGCCTGTGGCTGCCGTGGCAGGAACTGTAAAGCTTCCGGCGGCAGGGGTTGTGGTAGCGGCGGCTTTGCTCCAAACGAGTTCACCGGAATCATCAAAATCCTTGTCGCCGTTATAATCTATCCATACTGCATAGCCTTCTGCGTATGCCGTACCCGTCCATGTTGGCGTTACGGTTACAGTATAAGCCGTGCTTTTGTTCAGGTTGGTTGATAGGGATGTAAAATCTGTATAGCCGCCCGCGCCTCCTGTAGAAGCATTGTTTATTGTGCCCAGTTGTAACCTGCTGATATATTCGTCCGATACATTAGTCCCTGCCGATGCACAATAGCTACCGGTAGCCGCAAGGGTTGTCACATTCACCGTATTACTCGATGCAGAGGCATTGCCTGCCGCGTCTTTTGCTTTTACCGAGAAGGTATACGCTGTTGCAGCTGTCAATCCTGTCACCGTATAGGTAGTTCCGGTTACATTGGCTTTCAGCGTTGCGCCCTGGTACACATCGTAACCTGTTACACCAATATTATCGGTAGATGCCGACCATGAAAGGTTGGTCGTGGTCTGTGTAGTGCCCGATGCGGTAAGGCTAAGCGGTGTGCTTGGCGGGGTAACATCTCCTCCGCCACTTGCGGTAATGGTAAAGTTGGTATTAGAAATATCAAAGAAGATATGGCCGGAGCCTTTTACCATGATCCTGTTGGTAGTACCGGGATTGTTAGGGACTGTGATGGTTTGCGTACCGTCATTTGGTGTGCCGCTTAGTATGGTAATCGGATAGGTATCGCCGCCATTGGTAGAAAGCAGGATATCCACATTCGCAGCGTTTACGCCATTGGCTGTAGTACCGGCTACATTCCACGTTACGGTTTGTGTTGAACCGGTAGCCCATGATACTGCGGTGTTTGGTGCACTTACTGTGAATGGCCCCGCGGTTGCATTTACGGTCACTACCATATCGTCGCTGTTATTTGCCGGCCCGCCCGCGTGGTTATCACGCACGGTAAGCCTGAAGTTCATTGTCCTGGCTACGTTCGGCACCGCTTCCCACTGCCATGAGGTAGCACCGGTTTTGATGGTAGCCATCCTTGGGAAAGTACGGGACCCGCCCGAAGACGGTACAAACGATTTGAATGCCGGCCCTGAAGTTGCCGTCACGCTTGGGTAGGTTGTAGATACCGTACCGGAATTCATCTGTTCCCAGCAGTAGGTAAGCCCACTGTCATTGGCATCGGTACCGGAACCTGTCAGCATGAAAGGCGTTCCTTTTGGTATGGTATAATCCAGTCCGGCATTGGCAGTCGGTACGGCATTGCCGGTTGTGGTATTGGTCTGGCAGGTAGTTGTTTTTACGTAATTGGTCACCTGTTGGATGCTCACGGCATGGAAAAACGGGTCGCTGTGCGCCTGCACATCGGTAGCGCCGGTGATGCCCGCGTAGCCCATAATGGTCGTTCCGCTGCCCGGCTCGTTCTGTACGCCGGTACCTTCGTTATCGAATGTAAACGTGTGGTTAGCGCCAAACTGGTGCCCCATTTCGTGAGCCACAAAGTCGATGTCAAAATTATCGCCTACGGGTGCGGTGCTGGTGGTAAAGCCGCTGCCCTTGCCGCTGGCGCATACACAGCCGATACAGCCTGCATTACCGTTATTGCCAATAGCCGACATGAGATGGCCTACATCATAAGCGCTATTGCCGATAACACTCGTGAGTGTCGACTGTAGTTCGCTGTTATAATTGGCATCGGTACTGCCGTAAGGGTCGGAAGATGCGCTTGTGTAGATAACGGAATCGGTATTGGAGATAAGGATCATGTTTACGCCAAAATCCTTTTCGAACACACCGTTCACGCGGGTCATGGTCGTGTTGATGGCGGCCAGTGCAAGCGCTTTGGTACCGCCATAGTAAGCGGTATATTCTCCCGTTACGCTCATGGCAAGGCGGTAGGTACGCAGCTTGCCGTCATCGGCGTTAGGCCTTTGCTCCAAATCGGTTGCGGCGATCTGGCGCTGTGCATGGTCCATCACTTCACAATCAAATTTTGTGAAAGGCTGGGTTTTCTGCGTCCTTTTGTAAACGGAATAGGTTTTGAGGTCGGTAGAATACGGCTCAATGAATACGCTTGGCCTGTCGGCAGCTGTCATCATGGTCTGGAGTCCAAGTGGTGAAAGACTGAAACGGATAACCGCGGTCGGGTCGTCGATGCCCTGGCCTGCATAGGATTTGATCTCAGGGTAACGTGCAGCGAGTTCGGGATCCATAACGGGCGCTTCAACAACACGGAAGCGCTCCAGCGTACCTTCGGCATTCGGGAAATAAACGATCACGGAAGATTTTACGGTTCCCCTCAGCGGTGCTTTTGCCAGTTCGGCTTTCAGCGATGGGATGTCCAGGTTATACAAATGTTTTGAAGGAAGCGTTTCCCTATCCTTAAATGTAAGGATACCGCTTTTCTCCGGTGTGGCTTTCCAGAACAATTTGCCCTCCTGTGCAAATGCAAATCCGGAAACAACCAGTGCAATGGTAAGTAATGTTCTTTTCATTTTTTATAAATTCAGTTTGAATAAAAGTAGCATATTTTTTAAACAATGCTTTATTTTTTTGTGAAAAAAATATCATAATCTAATTAATTAATAAAAATATTCACAAAATACATAAATATTTAAAAATGATATATTATTACCAAAACCGTTAAATGAGTGCAAAAAATTAAAAACAGGAACTTAAATCGCCTTATACTAAAGATGGTTTGAAAAAATATGAGTAATTTCACGCACTTAAAATCTATTTGTTTGAAAAGCAACACTAAACTATTTATAGCCATACTTACCGGCCTTGTTTTAGGCGTAGGCCTTGGCTATTTCGTTTACACCGGGTACCCGAAGGAAGAGGCAAAAGAGTTTGCTGCTAACCTGAAGTTGCTGGGCACGATTTTCATCCGTATGGTACAGATGATCATTGCGCCGCTTGTATTCTCGACACTTGTAGTAGGCATTGCCAAAATGGGCGACATGAAACTGGTAGGCCGCGTTGGCGCAAAAGCGATGGGTTGGTTCCTTTCGGCTTCGCTGGTATCGCTGCTGCTTGGCATGGCTTTGGTAAACTGGCTGGAGCCGGGCAAAAACACCGAAGTGACTATGGAAAGCGTTGCCCCTGCAGACGAGCTTGTAAAAGGGACACACTCTTTCTCACTCGAACAATTCGTTACGCATGTGGTGCCAAAAAGTATCGTAGAGGCAATGGCCACCAATGAAATATTACAGATCGTTATATTCTCTATATTATTCGGTATTGCATTATCATCCCTTGGTGAACTTGCCAAACCGGTAATAAAAGTGCTCGACATTATATCCCATGCCATCCTGAAAATGGTAAGCTACATTATGTGGGTAGCGCCGTTCGGTGTGTTTGGCGCTGTTGCCGCTGCCGTTGCTGTTTACGGGTTCGACATCTGGAAGCTCTACGCCAATTACCTTGCGGCTTTTGCCTTTGGTATAGCATTGCTGTGGGTTATATTGCTGGCTGTGGGTTACCTGATATTGGGCAACAGGCTGTGGTTATTGCTCAGGAGGCTTGCAAGTCCGTTGCTTATCGCATTCTCGACTACGAGCAGCGAGGCGGTTTTCCCAAAACTTACCGAAGAGCTGGAGCGTTTTGGGTGTGACCCTAAGATCGTTTCGTTCACTTTACCCTTAGGCTATTCGTTTAACCTTGATGGGAGTATGATGTATATGACCTTTGCCAGCCTTTTCATAGCGCAGGTATATGGTATTGACATGCCGCTCGAAAAACAATTACTTATGTTGCTTGTGCTTATGCTTACCAGTAAAGGTGTTGCGGGGGTGCCAAGGGCATCGCTTATAGTTGTAGTGGCTACGTGCGCGATGTTCGGTATACCGCCTGAGGGCATCGCACTTATATTACCCATCGACCATTTTTGCGACATGGCACGCAGTATGACCAATGTACTTGGAAATGCGCTTGCTACCAGCGCGGTGGATAAATGGGAAGTTAAAAGAGATTAATTCAATTAGAAAAACACAAAAAATATATGGACAGTTTTCACTGGACGGACTTATTAAACCCTGAATTTTATATTAACCTTCAAATTGGCGGAGTAGCAGTAGGTATCTACGTGGTACTGTTTATCATTTTTGCAGAGACCGGGCTTTTTGCCGGGTTCTTCCTTCCGGGAGACAGCCTTTTGTTTCTTGCCGGAATTTACAGCAATGAGCTCATGGCGACCGTTATGCCTATGGACAGCGATTTCCTCAATGTAACGGTGCTATCCATATTTGTTGCTTTAGCCGGAATTGTTGGTAACACCTTCGGATATTGGTTTGGTGCCAAAAGCGGGACGTATCTTTATAAGAAAGAAGATTCTTTCTGGTTCAAAAAGAAATACCTTATACAGTCGCATGAGTTTTTTGAAAAGCACGGCGGCAGGGCGATCATCTTTGCCCGTTTCCTCCCTGTCATCCGCACCTTCGCGCCCATCATAGCCGGTGTGGTGAAAATGGAGAAGAAAAAATTCATGCTGTTCAATATCATTAGTTCCGTTCTTTGGGCTTTCACGCTAATATTTGCAGGACACTACCTGCAGGAGCTTTTCCTTAGCTGGTGGGATATTGACCTAAAATCCTATATCGAATACATCATTATTATAATCGTGCTTGTCACTACCGTGCCGCTTGTTATCAATGCGCTTAAAGGCAATAAGGTAACAGAGCAGGAAGCTATTGAGGAGGCAAATGATGATGAAACCAACATCATGCCCCGATGAACCTTAGCTATTGGGAAATCCAGCACTGGTTTACCGGTGTCAATTTTACCATAGTGGGCAGCGGGATCGTGGGGTTACATACTGCACTAAGGCTTCGGGAGCGTTTTCCTGAATGCAAAATACTTGTCCTTGAGAAAGGTCCGTTACCACAGGGTGCAAGTACCAAAAATGCGGGGTTCGCTTGTTTTGGAAGTCTTTCCGAAATCATAAGCGACCTGAACAACCATACTGAAGAAGAAGTTATCTCCCTTATACAAAAACGCTGGCAGGGATTACAGTTGCTGCGTAAAAGATTGGGCGATGCTGCCATCGACTTTAAGCCGTATGGTGGGTATGAGCTTTTCCTAAAAGACGACACAGCCGGTTATGAGGAATGCCTTCGCAAAATGCCTTTTGTGAATGAAGTGCTGCGGCCGCTCTTTAAGGCTGATGTATTTGCAAAGGAAGTTGACCGCTTTGATTTTAGGGGAATTCAGGAGTGCCTAATATTCAATCCGTTCGAAGGGCAGATAGATACCGGGCTGATGATGCAGGCTTTACTAAAAGAAGCCGTTGCCCAAAACATACTCATACTGAACAGCCAGACCGTTACCGCTTACTACGAAAAGCAGGATGGCGTAACCGTAAGCCTCGGTGATTTCAACTTTACTACAAAGAAATTATTATTTACCACCAACGGGTTTGCAGGGAGTATTACCAATGGCGCCGTTACCCCCGCCCGTGCACAGGTACTTATTACCGAACCGATTCCCAATCTCGACATACGCGGCACTTTCCATATTGACCGCGGGTATTATTACTTCCGCAATATCAACAACCGTATCCTTTTTGGTGGCGGGCGCAACCTCGACTTTGAAGGCGAAACCACAACGCAGTTCGGGCAAACGGAAATTATCCAAAACCAACTGGAGAAAATGCTCCGCGAGATTATCCTTCCCGGCACCGACTTTAAAATTGAACACCGCTGGAGCGGCATCATGGGATTGGGCAGCCAGAAGAACCCTATTGTACAGCAATTATCCGACCACGTGTATTGCGGCGTAAGGCTTGGTGGAATGGGTGTGGCGATAGGAAGTATTGTGGGTATGGAATTGGGGGATTTGGTTTCCTGATAATGGGACTTGGAAAAATCCTCACCCCCGGCCCCTCTCCAAAGGAGAGGGGAGCAAGGACGTGCTTACTCTGACGATTCAAACACACAAGGATTATCGCGTAGTTAATATAGGCCATAATTGCTCCGCAAAGTCTCTGACTTTGTGGAAGCGATGGCATGTCTCTGACATGCATAGAAAAGGCCGGAGACCTTTGAACACAGCCACAAAGTCAGAGACTTTGAGGAGCCTAAAACAAAGCGATTTTTTTTGTTACTACAATGACCTCACCCCCCAAGCCCTCTCCAAAGGTGAGGGGCGCCAGGACGGGCTTACTCAAACGACTCCAAATACACAAAAACTTTCCTCAATAGCCCTGATAGAGGCGGTACCCCCGCTTTTCCGGCGGGGTAAAGCTGAAAGCAGGAATTGCCAGTGCTGAAAATGCCCAAGCCTTTCGCTCCAAGCCCCCTAACCCCCAAAGGGGGAATAGCTGCACTGTACCTAAAAGAGATTTCTCTCTCCGCAAGCTACGTTCGAAATGGAACAAGGTATACATCGGGCATGAGTGTAGCTCCTCCCCTCTCTTTTGGAGAGTCCCGATAGCTATCGGGAGGAGGTGAGGCCAATCTTTTCATATTAAATCTGTAACAGAGCTACCCAAATACCGTCCAATAGTTTTATTTTTGGTAAAGTTTTTATAACCAAATGATATTATGAAAAAAATTCTTCTATTAACCTTAAGCATCATGGGATTATCGGCTTCGGCACAACAGCACATGACGCCCGAACTGCTTTGGAAAGTGGGCAGGGTAAGCACCCTGGGCATCACCAAAGACGGGAAAAGCATTGTTTATAAAGTTTCGATCCCTAATGTTGCGGAAAACAAATCGGACTCAAAATTTTATACCATCCCTGTAGGCGGCGGCACTCCCGTTGAAACAAAGGATTATAAAGAGCTGCTGAAAGACAAGTATGTTTCGCCGGATGGCAAATGGCTGCTTTCACACAAAGAAATTAAAGTGGATAAAGTACTGGGAAAAGATCATTATCCTGAACTGGAAAAATCTACCGCGCAGGTATATGACGGCCTTGATTACCGCCACTGGGATACCTGGAACGACGGTACGCACAACCATGTAGGCTACGCACCCGTTGATAACAAAGACGGTTTTATCGACATCATGGCCAATGAGCCCTATGACTCGCCGCAAAAACCTTTCGGAGGTGAAGAAGATTATTGCTGGTCGCCCGACGGAAAGAGCATCATCTACGTTTCCAAGAAAAAAGCAGGTACGGCGTATGCTATCAGCACCAATACCGACTTGTACGAATACAATGTGGCTACGAAGCAAACCAAAAACCTAACGCCGAACAATCCGGGGTATGACACGAATCCTGCTTACTCTCCGCAGGGCGACCTTAGCTGGTTGCAGATGAAGCGTGACGGTTATGAAGCCGATAAGAACGATATAATAGTACGCTTTAAAGGCACCGACATTAACCTGACCGCAGGATGGGACGGGACCGTGGACAGCTTTACCTGGAGCCCTGACGGTAAGAAAGTATATTTTACTGCAGCGGTAGATGGAACCAAGCAGCTTTTTGAAGTGAACTTCCCTGGGCTTACTAAAATAGCAATTACCGTAAAACAGGTTACTGACGGTTATTTTGATGTCAACAGCATAGTAGATTTTACCGGTGATAAGGTGATCCTGGAAAGGGCTGACATGAACCACGCTACGGAAATTTTCAGCTACGACCTGAAAAAGAAAACGTGGATGCAGCTTAGCAAAGTGAATGATGCATTCTATGCAGGCATCAAATTAAGCAAAACCGAGAAGAGGTACGTTACCACTACCGATGGCAAAAAGATGCTGGTGTGGGTAATACTGCCTCCCGATTTTGATGCGAAAAAGAAATACCCTACCCTGCTGTACTGCCAGGGCGGGCCGCAAAGTGCGTTGACGCAATTCTATTCGTACCGCTGGAACTTCCAGGTGATGGCGGCACAGGGGTATATTGTAGTTGCGCCTAACCGCCGCGGTATGCCGGGACATGGCGTGGAGTGGAATGAAGCCATCAGTAAAGACTGGGGCGGGCAGGTGATAGACGACTACCTTTCGGCGATAGATGATGTTGCCAAAGAGCCGTATGTAGATAAAGCGCGGTTGGGAGCAGTTGGCGCAAGCTACGGAGGCTACTCGGTATTCTACCTTGCCGGTATACACAACAAGCGTTTTAAGACCTTTATAGCCCACGACGGTGTGTTCAACCTGCAAAGCATGTATGGCACTACTGAAGAGGTTTTCTTTACCAACTGGGACAGTGGCGGGCCGTATTGGGATAAAAATAATGCGGCTGCACAAAAAACCTATTCAAAATTCAACCCGATTGATAACGTAGCCAAATGGGATACGCCGATCCTGATTTACCAGGGCGGGACAGACTATCGTGTACCTATCGGGCAGGGCCAGGAGGCTTTCCAGGCGGCGCAGCTGAGGGGCATCAAAAGCAGGTTTGTATATTTCCCCGATGAGAACCACTGGGTACTAAAGCCTCAAAATGCTTTGGTGTGGCAAGGCGAATTTTTCAGGTGGCTTAAAGAAACATTATAGGAATCGCATAAATCGTTAAGGTTTTGTAAATTTTCTGTATTTTAGCACCTTGATTGAACGAAACTAAACAATAGACTATGTATAAATTTTCAGTAAAACCGTTTTTGGCAGCATCGCTGCTTGTAGCGGGAATGCAAGTGGGTTTTGCGCAGGATTACCTGGTAAACTCCCTTAAGAATAACCAAAGCGCAAACAGTAAAGATTCTTTCCAGTTTACCGACGTGATAAATATCGAGAACACCCCGGTAAAGAACCAGGGGTCGTCAGGTACCTGCTGGAGCTATTCGGCCAACTCTTTCCTGGAGTCGGAAATGATACGCATGGGCAAACAGCCTGTAGAGATCTCACAGATCTATACCGCCCGTAATGCCTATGTGGAAAAAGGCAAAAATTATGTAAGGATGCATGGCGCCATTACCCTTGGCGACGGTGGTGCACTGCATGATGTTATTAATATGTACCGCAAATATGGCGCGTTGCCGCAAAGTGTTTATACCGGGCTTAACTATGGCACTACCAGTAATAAGTTTGGCGAAATGGCTGCTATGGGCGAAGGCGTACTTCAGGCAGCCGTAAAAAATCCTAACGGCGATTTATCCCCTAACTGGATAAAAGCTTATACAGCGGTAATCGATACGTATCTGGGTGAAGTACCACAAAACTTTGACTACAAAGGAAAAAAATATACGCCACAGACTTTTGCAAAAGAAGTGATAGGCATCAATCCTGATGAGTATGTGGAAATATCTTCGCTAATGGAGCACCCGTACTACTCGAAATTTGTCCTTATGGTGCCGGACAACTGGTCGCTTGACCAGGTGTATAACGTAAAGATGAATGACCTTACCGACATTATAGACAATGCCCTTAAAAAAGGATATACTGTAGGCTGGGCAGGCGACGTAAGCGAAAAAGGCTTCAGTTGGAAAAACGGCGTAGCTTACATTCCTGCAAAGAACGCAGCAGACATGACTGCTGAAGAAAAAGAAAATATCTTTAAAGGGCCGCAGGCAGAAATGGAAATTACCGAAGATATGCGCCAGAAAGCATTCGATAACTACCAGACTACCGATGACCACGGTATGCACATTGTAGGCCTTAGCAAAGACCAAAACGGCAAAGAGTACTACATCGTGAAAAACTCATGGGGCGCTACCAACGATTATAAAGGCTACCTGTATATGAGCAAAAACTTTGTAAAGTATAAAACTACGGCTATCCTGCTTAACAAAGGCGGTATACCAAAAGAGCTTTCGAAAAAGATGGATATAAAATAATATCTATTATTTTTATAAAAAGGGATCCCGATAGCAAAACTATCGGGATCCCTTTTTTTATACATTGCTATTTTGCTTAAGCTTATCTAAAAAAAATTTAGCATCTTTCCGGTTGGCTTTTGAAACACTAATGCTTTTTTTCGACCCGTCAGCCATTATAATGGTTATCCGGTATTTTTTTTCGGCAAAAAAAACAGCAAGGCCAAAAATGGCAAGCATAGTACCTAATCCCATCAATCGAAGCAAGTTGTGCGTTGTCTTTTCCAGATAGATAAATAAAAAAACTGGTAATGGCAAAAAAAGCAACAGCAATGCTTTACGTGTAAGACGGGTATCAAAATTAACCGCCTTAATTTTCTCTATGGCAATTCTTTTTTCACCATTATCATAAGCAAAAACCACATCGTCAGCATATATTTTTCCACATGAATTGGAAAAAAGCGGCATATTCTCCATCTGCCAAAAGTAAAAGTGCCGGCATATTTATTCTCCTACTTTAACCTTTTGTTAAGTTAATGTTTACGCAAATATAAATCCCGCCTAAGCGGGATTTATACTTTTATTCTCTTGACTTCCTGCGTTCCCTCATTTTTTCCCTGTTCTCTGTTTTCATTACCAGGAATTCCTTGAACTGCTCATCAGTGAGTATAGTTTTCATTTTTTCATCCCTGGCGCTGTCCAGGTCCCTAAGCTTGCCCACTTTTTCGGCTCTGCCCTCTTCAGATGCCCTTAATCCCTGTGAAGCGCTGATAAATTCAAAATTCGCGTCATACGCTTTTTTATATTGGTCATCCGTAAGGGAGAACTTTTTCTTCATATTATCCGTAAGGAGTTTTGCTATCTTTTCGGGATCGCGGGCTTCGGCCTTACGGTCCTGCGCGGACATTGAAACAGTAAAAAAGAACAGCGCCACGATAAGGCCTGCTCCCTGCATTAATTTTTTCATTTTCTGATATTTAAAGGTTAACGGAATATAAAGATATAAAAACCATGCCAATGTAATACGATCAGATTTATTTATCGCTTTTGCCAATTGTGCCCATAGCATCCCAAACTGCATAGAAAGCGTCATTGCCGGGCTTGTCATCGATGTCGGTATTAATCATAAGAAAGCGGCCAATACCTGTTTCGGGGTCAAAAAACATAAGTGAAGATATCCCGGGATCGCCTCCGGTATGCCCGATATAACCTTTTGGGCTAAAGCCGATAAAAAGACCGGAGTTGTATTCGTCGCTAAATGGATTTTCGCTTTCACGGCCATCCATAAAACTTTTTGGGCCAAGGTAGCTTGTGTAAAACTGTTTGTAACTTTCAGCGGTGAGCAGCTTCCCATTACCTTTATAACCTTTTATAAGTTCCTGCAAATAGAGCGCCATGTCGTGTGCAGAAGTCACCAGACCGCCATCAGGATAAGTGATGCAGTGGTAAAACGGCAGTGGTACTTTTTTGCCAGTGTAAAGGTTAGACCTGTTACTGAATTCCTTTCCCCTTCCGTAAAAGCCTGAATCATCCATTTGCAGCGGCTTTAAGATATATTGTTCAACAAATGCATCATAAGGCATGCCTACCGCTTTTTCTACAACCAGGGCAGCCATCGTAGCGCCAAGGTTGCTGTACTCATAAAATTGCCCCGGCGCGAAACCTGTAAAGTTGTCCTCGGCATAGTACTTCCCTTCTTCCGAAAACAAACCACGCAGGAATTCTTCCATACCAATATTGGCTGAAGGCTGATTAAATTTTTGGGGATATCCTGTGGGAACCGCTTCCGAAGCATCATCAAGGATATAGGACCTGTCCATGTACTGGTAATTATCGTGGATGGACGAAGTGTGCGTGGCCAGCTGTTGTATCGTGATCTCTTTATCCGGAAATAAAGCGGGCTGTACTTTAAACGGCAGGTAATTATTTATCGGGTCGGATAGCCTCAGTTTTCCCATTTCCTGTGCCTTAAGCAGCGCTAAACCTATAAGTGTTTTTGACACTGAAGCTACCGGCTGGGTGGTTTGGGCGGTGTACTTTTCTCCGGAGCTAAGGTTAGAGGTGCCAAATCCGTTTTCATAAAGTACGCTGTCTTTATTTACCACGGCAACCGAAAAACCGGCAAAATATCCCTGTGCGGCAAGCGTGTGCAGCTTAGCGGTCAGCGAGTCGGCCGTAGGGTTAACAGGGACTTTAGCAGTTGCCGGATGTTTATCGCGGCAGGAAATACAGGAAAATACCAGGAAAATTATAAAAAGCTTATTCATATAAATTGGATTAATTAAAGCGAATGCATAAAAAATCCCGCCTTCGCGGGATGTATATGAAAACATTATAGGGCCAAAATACCCTACATCTCCCTGACAGAGTAATTAGTTTATTTTCTCGATCTTTTCAACGCTGATCTCACACCACTCCTTGCTGCCGCCCCATACTTCACCGGTTACCCGTATCTTGTCGCCCAGCTTTATCATCCCGCCTTTATCGTCGTAAATCTTTACATCGGCTTCGTCAAACCCTTCGTTAAGCGGCTCCATCATATTCTTTTTTTCACCGCTTTTGTTAGCTGTATAAATATGCAGCGCCGGTATCCTGTACTTTCCGGCCGGAGCCTCGAAAGCCATGGTTACAGAACCTCCTGTGGTATAAAAACTGTCCGGCAACTGTATAACGCCTTCTGTTGTTACCAAAACATCTTTATTCTCTTCGTTGCAGATATCCGATGCTTTTATAGCTACCGGCGCATCCGAACATGCGGCAGCCGAAAGCAGGGCTGTGGCCGCAATTACTTTAATAAATTTATTCATATTTAGATTGGTTGGTTTTCTTTTTCGTTACTGGTAAAATTCCCTGAATTTTTTGCCATACGCTGCTTTATTGGCCGTATAGGTTTTATACTGGGTTTCGGTAAGCACCGATTTTAATTTTGAATCCCTCTCATCAGTAAACATTTTTATCTTTTTGGCTTTCTCCGTTGCATTGGTCGTGCCTTTTTCGGCTTCTGCGGCTTTTTGAAGGAATGTCTTGTTGACATCCATCACTTTGGTGTACTGGCTGTCATTTAGCGCCAACTGCGACTTCATTTGCGTTGTAACAACTTTAGCGCCTTCAGTGGCTTTGTCTTTTTCCTGTGCTGTGGCTGCATTTGTCATTAGGACTATAAAAAACATTGTGCTTACCAGCGCTTTCACTGCCGTTTTGATCTTTGAGTTCATAATTATTGATTAATGATTTTATAGTGCAAGATAATTAAATAATAGTGCAAAAATCAAAATATAATATTGTCATGTTTGGAAACTATTAGTAATAATTCCCAAAAAAATGAAATATTCACAAAAAAATAAAGTTATTTATTAACTATTATAGCTAATATATGATTTTTTAAGACTTCCAATACATTATATTTTGTTAATTGGCAACTTATTGGGAGTTTTAAAGACCACCTTTACGCCCTTGCAGTACTTCAACTGCAATTAATTCACCTGAAATGAAAAAAACTTTATTAATTCTGTTTGGCTTTGCTTTACTGGCTTTTCCAAATTACAGTTTCTGCCAGGCGCCAGTTCTTGGCACCACAGCCAATTTTGCTTTATTCTCCTCAAATGGAGCGGTGAGCAATAATGGCCTGTCACATATTACCGGTAATGTTGGGACAAATAACGGATCAAGCACTGCTTTTGGCAATGTGAATGGCGTAATGCATGCCAATGATGGTGCGACTGTAACATCATCAGCAGACCTTCTGACGGCATACAACCAATTAGATGGTTCTATACCAACATTTTTTCCTGCCCCCCTTTTAGGGAACGGCCAGGTACTTAATGCCGGTAATTACTCGATTGGCGGAACAGCAACACTTGACGGCATATTAACGCTTAACGGTCAGGGAAATGCAAACGCAGTATTCATTATACAGATCGAGGGCGCATTTTCAAGCAGTGCAGCATCATCAGTAGTGCTGACAAACAATGCACAGGCATGTAATGTGTATTGGAAAGTAGAAGGACTTATTAGCCTGGCTTCGGGAACTTCCATGAAAGGCACAATGATCGCAAACAATGCTGCGATAGTAATGGGGTCCGGCGTATCGCTGGAAGGAAGGGCATTAACAACTACAGGGGCTATTACCGTTAACGGTGTTGAAATTCATACTCCGATAGGATGTGGAAGCCCGTTGCTTACAGGGCCTGCTGCTCCGGTTATGGGCACAGTAGCCTGTTATACATTGTTTTCTTCTACAGGGCAGGTTACGAATACAGGTGTATCTCATGTTATTGGCGATATAGGCACGAACTCGGGATTGACAACAGGATTTGACGCCCTGAATGTAACAGGGACTATACACGCTAATCCTGACACGTCTACTACACAAGCTGCTGCGGACTTAACTTCGCTTTATAATGCTATGAATGTATTAGCGCATGATATTGAATTGCTATATCCTGCACAATTTGGCAACGACCTGGTGCTGACGCCACATACCTACCTGCTTAATGCAGAAACGGTACTTACCAATAACATTATATTGGATGCCCAGGATAACGCTAACGCAATATTTGTGATTAAAATAAGCGGTGCCCTTACAACCAGCACCTACGCAAAAGTGATGCTGATAAATGGCGCACAGGCGAAAAATGTTTTCTGGAAGGTTACCGGAGCAGTAAACATTAATGATTACTCTGAATTTAAAGGCACACTTGTAAATAGTGGGGCGCTTATCCTTAATACAGGCACAATACTGGCAGGAAGGGCGCTTACTATAAATGGTTCCCTGACTACCACTGCTATAAATGCAGAAATGACTCCCGGCTGCGGAACTGTAGTTGTTCCGTGTACTGCACCTGCAGCACCGGTAGTAACTGCACAAAACTTTTGTACATCGGGAACAGTTGCACAGCTAACCGCTACAGGCGCTACAGGCGCTGTATTCAACTGGTACACTTCTCAAACTGCAGTAACGGCATTAACACCCGCAACGGCATTGACTACTGCGACCTATTATGTATCACAAACGGTTAATGATTGCGAAAGCATACGGGTTGGTGCAACAGTTACTATTACTCCCACACCGGCGGCACCAACAGTTGACAACACACAACAACTTTGTGCAGGCTCTACCGTTGCAGATCTTCAGGCAACAGGCGTTACAGGAAGTACCATTTCATGGTCGGCTACTGCCACAGGCGCAGCTTTGAATACTAACACCGTGCTTACAGCAGGAACCTATTTTGCAAGGCAGACTGTGGCTACATGCCAGAGTACAACAGCAATGGTTACCGTGACTATAAACACTACAGCTGTACCAACAGCCGACACGACACAGTCTTTCTGTGCAGGAGCTACTGTAGCAGACCTTTCAGCTAACGGCGCTTCAATGCAGTGGTCGCTTACCAATGGCGGAGCAGCATTGTCTAATTCAACTGTACTGGTTTCAGGAAATTACTTTGTCTCACAGACGGTAGGAGGATGCGAAAGCACCGGCCTTTCTGTTGCTGTGACTATCAACACTATCCCTGTAGCCCCAACAGTTGACAACACACAACAACTTTGTGCAGGCTCTACTGTTGCCGACCTTCAGGCAACGGGCGTCACCGGAAGTACCATTTCATGGTCGGCTACTGCAACGGGCGCAGCATTGAATGCTAACACTGTGCTTACAGCAGGAACTTACTTTGCAAGGCAAACTGTGGCTACGTGCCAAAGTACAACAGCAATGGTTACTGTAACTATAAACACTACAGCTGTACCAACAGCCGATACTACACAATCTTTCTGTGCAGGAGCTACTGTAGCAGACCTTTCAGCAACAGGTGCCTCAATGCAGTGGTCGCTTACTAATGGCGGTACTGCGTTGTCTAATTCGACTGTATTGGTTTCAGGAAATTACTTTGTATCACAGACGGTAGGAGGATGCGAAAGCAATGCCCTTAATGTTGCAGTGACTATCAACGCAATACCGGCTATGCCGATAGTTGACAACACACAACAACTTTGTGCAGGCTCAACTGTTGCCGATCTTGAAGCAACAGGCGTTACAGGAAGTACCATTTCATGGTCGGCTACTGCCACAGGCGCAGCATTGAATGCTAACACCGTACTTACAGCAGGAACCTACTTTGCAAGGCAAACGGTTACAACGTGCCAAAGCCCTGCGGCCCTGGTTAATGTGACTATAACCACCACAGCGGTACCAACAGCAGATACTACACAGTCTTTTTGTGCAGGAGCTACTGTTGCAGACCTGTCAGCTAACGGCGCTTCAATGCAGTGGTCACTTACTAATGGCGGTGCAGCATTGTCTAATTCAGCTGTATTAGTTTCAGGAAATTACTTTGTTTCACAGACAGTAGGAGGATGCGAAAGCAACGCACTTACTGTTGCGGTTACAATCAACGCTATACCGGCTATGCCGACAGTTGACAACACACAACAACTTTGTGCAGGCGCTACCGTTGCAGACCTTCAGGCAACAGGCGTCACCGGAAGTACCATTTCATGGTCGGCTACTGCCACAGGCGCAGCTTTGAATGCTAACACCGTACTTACAGCAGGAACCTACTTTGCAAGGCAGACTGTAGCTACGTGCCAAAGCCCTGCAGCCCTGGTTAATGTAACTATAAACACCACAGCGGTACCAACAGCCGATACAACACAGTCTTTTTGTGCAGGAGCTACTGTAGCTGACCTTTCAGCAACAGGCGCCTCAATGCAGTGGTCGCTTACCAATGGTGGTGCAGCGTTGTCCAATTCAGCTGTACTGGTTTCAGGGAATTACTTTGTTTCACAGACGGTAGGAGGATGCGAAAGCAACGCACTTACTGTTGCGGTTACAATCAACGCTATACCGGTTATGCCTACAGGGAACAGCATCCAGGATTTTAATACTGGAGAAACTGTTGGTGCTTTAGAAGTATCAGGCTCGAATGTAGTATGGTACATAATGACAGATGGCGAACTTGTAAGTATTCCAACGTCTACAGTCCTGACAGATGGTGAAACGTATTATGCTTCACAAATGGCCAATGGATGTGAAAGTGATTATTTTGAAGTTACTGCCAATGAACTTTTAGGAACAGTATCTTTTGACCTTAAGAAAATCATTGTTTACCCAAATCCTGTGACGGATATGCTAACTGTTTCTGGAGATGTAACAATTACAAATGTAGCTGTGTTTAATCTTTTAGGGCAGCAGGTACTACAACAGTCTTCTACAGAAAATACCGTTAAGGTAAATGTTGAGAACTTGGCCGCAGGGACTTACCTTCTGCAAGCGACCTCAGATAGTGGCAAAAATGCTTCATTTAAAATAGTGAAGCTATAAGCCAATAGCTTTATAAACTGAAAGTCCCTCGTAGCAATACGGGGGACTTTTTTATTCTGCCTTATGACTACAGCAGTAGTAATATTAAACAAGAAACCCCGACTTACGCCGGGGTTTCTCTTTATTGTGGGTCTTTCATATGAAAGCCTTCCATAAATTTAGTGGTATAGTTACCGGCTACATAATCCGGCTCGTCCATCAGCTGCCTGTGGAAAGGTATCGTTGTTTTGATGCCCTCGATCACAAACTCATCCAGTGCACGCTTCATCTTGTTGATAGCTTCCTGCCTCGTTTGTGCAGTAGTGATCAGCTTGGCGATCATGGAGTCGTAGTTTGGTGGAATTGTATAACCTGAATATACGTGGGTATCCAGCCTTACACCATGGCCTCCCGGCATGTGCAGGGTAGTAATTTTGCCCGGCGACGGCCTAAAGTCATTATAAGGGTCTTCCGCATTGATACGGCACTCGATAGAATGCAGCTGCGGCAGGTAGTTTTTGCCCGAAATCGGAATCCCGGCAGCTACCATTATCTGTTCGCGTATCAGGTCATAGTCTATTACCTGCTCGGTAATAGGGTGCTCTACCTGGATACGTGTATTCATTTCCATAAAGTAGAAGTTCCTGTGCTTGTCTACAAGGAATTCAACAGTACCGGCGCCTTCGTATTTAATGTATTCAGCAGCTTTTACAGCAGCAGCTCCCATTTTTTCGCGAAGCTCATCGGTCATGAATGGTGAAGGGGTTTCTTCGGTAAGTTTCTGGTGGCGGCGTTGTACCGAGCAGTCCCTTTCAGAAAGGTGGCATGCTTTACCAAAAGAATCGCCTACAACCTGTATCTCTATATGGCGCGGTTCCTCGATCAGTTTTTCCATATACATCCCATCGTTACCGAAAGATGCAGCCGCTTCCTGGCGCGCGCTTTCCCATGCTTTCAGGAGGTCTTCCTGTTTCCATACGGCACGCATACCTTTACCTCCGCCACCTGCTGTAGCTTTAAGCATAACAGGGTAGCCAAACTCTTTGGCCAGCTTTTCAGCATGCTCATACGAGTCAAGGAGGCCATCAGAACCGGGAACACAAGGTACGCCTGCGGCCTTCATAGTCGCTTTTGCTGTAGCCTTATCACCCATTTTGTCAATCATGTCCGGCGATGCACCGATGAATTTGATTCCGTGCTCCGAACATATTTTAGAGAACTTGGCGTTTTCAGATAAGAATCCGTAGCCTGGGTGTATGGCATCTGCATTCGTAATTTCCGCTGCAGCAATAATATTTGATATTTTCAGGTACGAAAGGTTGCTTGGCGGCGGGCCGATACATACGGCTTCGTCAGCAAACTTTACGTGAAGGCTTTCGGCATCAGCGGTTGAATATACCGCTACCGTTTTTATTCCCATTTCCCTGCAGGTCCTTATCACACGAAGTGCGATCTCTCCCCTGTTGGCAATAAGTATTTTTTTAAACATCTTTCTTACTATTTTAAATTTTGACCCGAGCCTGCAGGGCGAACCGAGCGAAGCTAATTATAAATTTTAAATCATTTTAATGGCCTCATCTTTCAATTCAGCAATTAAAATTCAACATTTAAAACAGATCTATGACGGATCTACTAAGAATAATGGCTGGTCGAACTCAACCGGTGAGGAATCGTCTACTAATACCTTAACAATCTTGCCTGATACTTCAGATTCAATTTCGTTAAACAGCTTCATAGCTTCGATAACACAAACCACGTCACCTTTAGATATCGTGCTTCCTACCTCTACAAAAACAGGTTTGTCCGGTGACGGCTTCCTGTATAATGTACCAATGATCGGCGATTTTATCGTAACATATTTAGAATTGTCATCTGCGGCAGGAGCAGCCGGGGCCTGTGTTGCTGCAGGGGCAGCCGGTGCGGCCGGAGACTGTTGTACCTGTGCCATTGGCTGGTTTACCGGTATGTGCTGAACGTATGCAGTGGCTTCAGCAGCAGCATCTGTAGTTTTAATGGTGATCTTAAAATCATCCATCTCGAGCTTAACTTCAGTAGCACCGGATTTTGCCACAAACTTGATCAGGTTTTGAATTTCTCTAATATCCATAATTTCCGAATTTTGTTTAGGTTGTTTATTTTTTGTCGTATGCCCATTTAAGGTAGATGGATCCCCATGTAAACCCGCCTCCGAAAGAAGCGAATATGAGGTTGTCCCCTTTTTTGAAAAGATGTTCAAAATCGTTTAAAAGCAAAGGCAGCGTTGCCGATGTGGTATTTCCGTACTTCTCAATATTCACAAGCACTTTTGCATCATCAAGGCCCATGCGCGACGATGTGGCATCGATAATCCTTTTGTTCGCCTGGTGCGATATAAGCCAGTCAACATCCTCATTAGTCAGGTTGTTCTTCTGCATGATCTTCTCGCTGATATCGGCCATGTTGGAAACCGCATATTTAAACACGGTCTTCCCGTCCTGGAAAACATAGTGCTGCCTGTTATCAATCGTTTCGTGTGAAGCCGGCAATAGCGACCCGCCCGCATCGATCTTCAGAAACTCACGGCCAATGCCGTCGCTCCTCAATATCTCATCCTGAAGCCCGAGCCCTTCGTAGTTAGGCTCAAACAATGCTGCGCCGGCACCATCTCCAAAGATGATGCAGGTAGCCCTGTCGGTATAATCTATAATGGATGACATTTTATCGGCGCCAATCACAAGTATTTTCTTGTAGCGCCCAGCCTGTATATAGGCTGCTGCTGTGCTCATGCCGTAAAGAAAGCTGGAGCATGCCGCCTGGAGGTCGTAAGCAAATGCATTGACTGCGCCTATTTGTGTAGCAACATATACGGCAGTCGCGGCAACCGGCAAATCCGGGGTTGTGGTGGCCAAAAGGACCATGTCAATCTCTTCGGGCTTTGTACCGCTTTTTTTAAGCAGGTCTTCGGCTGCTTTTATAGCTAAAAAGGATGTCCCTTTATCTTTATCTTTCAGAATGCGCCTTTCTTTAATCCCGGTGCGGCTTGTAATCCATTCATCATTAGTGTCAACCATCGTTTCAAGCAACTTATTGGAAAGCACAAAATCCGGAACATAGGCACCTACTGCTGTAATGGCGGCTGTTATTTTACTCATAGGATAAATTTTTCAATTCAGGTAAGGAATTTGAAAAGTGGTGGAAATTACAAAAAAAATATATACTGAATTGCAATTAGTTACCTTAATTTAAAAATAAATGGTCTTTAACAAAAAAACTCTCACGTTGTGAGAGTTTTACCCATGTATCTTAAATAATTAAGCAACAGCTTCCTGTTTGTCTATAACTACCTGGCCCCTGTAGTACATTTTGCCTTCATGCCAGTAAGCCCTGTGGTACAAATGTGCTTCGCCTGTTACAGGACATGTAGCAATTTGAGGAACAGATGCTTTATAATGTGTTCTTCTCTTATCTCTTCTTGTTTTCGAGGTTTTTCTCTTAGGATGTGCCATTTTCTATATTATTTTATCCGTTTAACAGTTTTTTTAATTCGTCCCAACGGGGATCTGTATTCTCTTTTTGTTCTTCTTTAATCTTATTTTCTTTCGGAGCAAGCTCGTTCAGTTTGTCTAATATTTCGGCATCCAGTGTGCCGTCTTTAATTCCGGGATGTACCCGTTTTGAAGGAACCGAAAGCACGATCATTTCGTAGATGTACTGTGCAACGTTAACCTGATATTCGCCATGCGGCAGAATAAGCATTTCGTCGTTATCGTCGTTATATTCATCGCCAAATTTTACAATAAGGCTCAACTTGCCTTTTACGGGCTGGTCAAAATCCTCATTTGACAAATCGCAAGGCACATTAACCGTACCTTTATGCTTAAAGCTGAGCTCCAGCATGGTGCTCTTCTTCTCCAAAACAAGATTTACTTTAATATTGACGTTGTTATATTCGTCAAAACCAAAGTCATCAAAGAACGTTTTATTAATTTCAAACTCAAACTGGTGCTTCCCCTGCTTCAACCCCACGAACGGGATTAAAAAATCTTTGTTCGCTTTCATCTCGCCAGTTTTTTTAATTTTTTTATCAAAAAAGGCTGCAACTCATTCATTACAACATATTTCGAGCGTGCAAAGATAGAAAATTATTGTAAATCTGAAACCGTTATGAATATTTTTTTTCTTCCTGCTTTTCCCTGATTTTCAAGGGGTTTTTAGTCAATTCCTTATAAACAGCCCTGTTTTGGTAAATATCCAGCGCCAGATAAACCGCTTCTTTAAACGAATTAAAATCTGCAACTCCTTTTCCTGCAATCTCATAAGCAGTGCCGTGATCGGGCGATGTACGCACTGCCTCAAGGCCTGCCGTGTAATTTACACCATTGCCAAAAGACAATGTTTTGAACGGTATAAGCCCCTGGTCATGGTAGGCCGCAATAACCGCATCATACTTTTCATATTGGCCGCTGCCAAAAAAACTATCTGCCGAAAATGGCCCAAAAACCATAACACCTTCCTCAAACAGTTTTTTAAGCGCCGGCTTTACCACTTCGTCATCCTCTTTGCCTATAACACCGTTATCGCCACTGTGCGGATTAACGCCAAGTACCGCAATTTTCGGCTTGCCGATGCCAAAATCCTGCTTTAAAGTTTTATTGATGGTGGTAAGTTTTTTTCTTATCAATGCTTCAGTCAGGTGTGCCGATACTTCATTAACAGGTATATGGTCGGTTAGCAGGCCTACGCGAAGGTTATCCTGTACCATCAGCATAAGCGAATCGCCTTCCAACTGCTCATTGAGGTAATCCGTATGTCCCGGGAATTTAAAATCTTCAGATTGTATATTGTGCTTGTTTATGGGCGCTGTAACCAGTACGTCAATATCGCCTTGTTTTAAGGCCGTAACTGCTTCGGTAAACGATTTGATTGCAAGCGACCCGGCCATCATGTCCTCTTTGCCAAACTCAACGTTAAAGCCTTCCTTCCAAACGTTAAGCACATTGATCTTGCCGATAACCATCTGGCTAATATTGTCAATACCATGCAGGTTACATGTAAGTTCCATGCTTTTTTTTACAAAAGACAGCGCTTTTACATTAGCAAAAATCACCGGCGTACAAAATTCCAGCATGCGGGTATCCTCAAAGGTCTTCAGGATCACTTCGCTCCCTATACCGTTCAGGTCGCCTACGGATATGCCTACAATTACATTTTCTGCCTTTTTTGTCATGGTGCTGATTATTGCTTAATTTTGGAGTTACAAATTTAGTAAAATTAATCAGCATGTTTACAGGAATTATTGAAACAGCGGGGACTATAAAACAAATAGTGCACGATAACAGCAATTATAACATAACCATTACCTCTGACATAACTCAGGAACTGAAAATAGACCAGAGCGTAGCCCATGATGGCGTGTGCCTCACAGTCGTATCTATTGACGGCAATAGCTATACCGTAACCGCAATAAAGGAGACTCTGGACAAGACCAACCTTAAGGGATGGCATGAGGGCGGTATCGTGAACCTGGAGCGTGCCATGAAGCTGGGCGACCGCCTGGACGGGCATATCGTACAGGGGCATGTAGACCAGACCGGCATCTGCAGTTCGGTAGAAGAGGTGGGCGGCAGTTGGTACTTTACCTTTGGGTATGACAAGTTCCAAAATAACATTACCATTGAGAAAGGCTCCATAACGGTAAATGGTGTAAGCCTTACGGTAGTCAACTCAAAGGAGCATGAATTCAGTGTGGCGATTATTCCGTATACCTATGAGCATACCAATTTTAAAAACATACAGCCGGGCACTATCGTCAATCTTGAATTTGATGTGATAGGGAAATATGTGGCGAGGCTGCAGGCATTGAGGAGTTGATTTGTCCGATGTCGGATGTCGGATGTCCGGGGTAGGAAGGTCTGAAGTTATGTTGTTGGGCGACAAACACCTTCTTTTGTCTTGAAACAAAAGAAGCAAAAGTTCAAGGCCGAGCTTCATTCATGCCGACCTCACTATCATGTCCTTGCAGGGCATATATCCTTTGTGGGTTGAATATCAATTATTTTTGAATATATACTACCTGAATTGGAAGAGAAATATTTAAATGCAAAAAGGGCATCCGTAAATGGATGCCCTTTTCAATTCTATATTCTTTATCGCTTATCGTTTAAGTGCGAAGTGCGATTTAAATTCTCTTGTCTCGGTACCTACTGTGTACTGTATCGTGAACCAGTAGTCATCGCCCGGCATTGGCTGCCCGTTGAATGTACCATCCCATCCATTTGAGTCAGAGCTTGTACTTATCTGTTTCAGCAGCTTGCCATAACGGTCGAAGATGTAAACCACTGCCGGCTGATCCCAAAGTCCGAAAGGCTGCCAGTAGTCATGATATCCATCCCCATTCGGTGTAAAGAAATTAGGGAAATCTATCGGGCTCACGTTATCAAGGTCAAGCTGCAGGTTAAGGTCATCACATGGATCGGCTGTAGCAATATCCCTCACATGGATGATATGTCCAAGCTGGTCTTCGTTTACAGGATAAGGCGAAACGTTCTCGAACACATTCGAGTTTTGCCAAGGGCCGTTGTCAAGGCTGTATTGGTATTCGCCATAACCATCAACAAGAACCGTAATGATCTGGTTGTCGCTGAAAGGATTGCCTACAACGTAACCGGTAGCTGTTATCGGGCTTGCCGGTCCGCTCTTCTCGATTACGATAGGAGCAATAGGGTCAGACACACATCCTGTAGCGCTGGTAGCAACTACTGTATAGCTTCCCGGCTCTCCAACCGTGATGGTAGGGCCGTTTTCGCCTGCCATTACAACACCATCATGAGACCATACAAACGTGTGCGTAGCATCAAGCTGGCTGTCAATGGTTGCAAATCGTACCGGGGCATTTGTTACAAAGTCAATACAAACTGTTGTATGGTCGGTAACCAATTCCGGCTCAGGAATACGTTCAACGAATAACTCAAGTGTAGTAATGTCGTTACATCCGCTTACGGTCGATTCGTTAGTTACCCTTACCCATATCATTTGGTAATCCGGCTCACTAAGGTAAGCTGTAGGATCTGCTATCGCGTTGGTATCGTCCTCGGCATCCTGAAGGGTAGTATAATATTTCACACTATATGTAGCAGGGTTTTGCGTGCCCAATACTTCAGGCTCAACAACGGTCAGGTCAAAAGTAAACTTACCATCATTAGTTCCGTCGTAGTCACATTCAAAGAACGTCGTTGTGATAGGGTTTGCTATTGCTGCTTCTTCTACCAATAAGGTAAGCGGTGCAGTGTTCTCACAACCCGTATCATTATTTTTAACATACACGATGATGTTCTGCATGTTTGGCGAACTTGTGTTTGTATAGATATACGGCATTGCAATATTGTTACCAAGATCAGTTGTATTCCTGTAGAACCTGATGGTATAATCCGCAGGGTCAACACCAGCACCAAGAATCTCATCCATGTGCGTATTGAAGTCGAAAGTAGCGATGCCATCGGTATTCTGCTCACATATCGCATACGGCTCTATCACACCTGCATTGCCTAATTCAGGAAGCATGTTTACCACAAGTTCGAAAGACACTATCTGGAAACACACAGGGTCTGACGCATTACCGGTGTTGGCTTCTGCCCTTACCCATATCGTCCTGCTGGCACTGTTGTAGGCCGTGATATTAGGTATCTGGTTCACCCTGTCATTAGCATCCTGTTCAGTTTCATAGTAGGTAAGCACCATTGTGGTATCACCATTCCTTATGTCAGCAGCTGCATCGGTAAGGTTAAATATTTCCATTCCGTCAGGCGAGCCGTTAACGTCACACTGTACAAGCGGATCCGGCGTAGTATCAGGTACCGGTAACGGAAGCACTTTTATCGTTAGTGTAGTGTAGCTTTTACATCCATCCGGTGTTGTTACCATTACAAACAAAGTTTGCGGGTTGATCGCAGCTCCTGCAGGGTCAACATTTGTATAAGCCGCAGGGTTCGCAATAGGCGTAGCGGTAAGGTCAACACGTGGGTCAGTCACAAAGTAACTTACTATGTTGCCATGGCCTACACCAAATATGCCCAGTATCTCCTCATCTTTTACCGTAAGGTCAAATTCTGTTATACCATCATTATTTGTACCGGTAGGATCAAGACTTTCATTACACAGCGCCAGCATTGTTGGTGTTGTAATAAGCAATGGCTTGTTCAGCTCCAGCTGGAACGTTGTAAGACTGTAGCATTCCGTATCCGGAAGTTCCACCCTTACCCATATTGTCTGGCCATCTGTGCCGTTATAGTTTGCAGGGTTGGTTATCCTCGGCGCACCGTTATTGGCATTGGCCTCACTTACAAAATAGTGGATTGTAAGTGTAGTCGGGTTAGTGCCAAGGAACGCGTGGATTACTGCATCCTGTACTGTAAGGTCAAAGAACGCTTTGCCATCCTGGCCGTTAGCATCCTGATCGTCACACTGCACCAGGTCCTCAAGATCTTCCGGTGCCTGTGGTGCGGGTTCAACCCTTAGTGTAAGCACATACGGCTCCAGCCTAGTACAGCCGGTTACGGTATTTACTACCCTTACGTACAGGAACTGTAGGTAAGGATTTACGTTATGATAGTTGGCAAGGTCGCCTGTTATAGGGTTGTTACCGTCCAAAGCGTCCTGCGAGGTCAGGTGGAATGTTACCTGTAGATTTGGCGCACCACTCATCATATCCGCTACAAGGGCATCAAGGTTGAATACTCCAATACCATTACCATCGGTATCACACACAGTAAGATCATCATTTGTAGGTGGTACGAGTACCGGTACCGGCTCTACCCTTACATCAAGAAGCACAATCCTGTAACAGCCTGTAGCCTCGGTTTCTACCCTTACAAAGATAGCCTCAACAGCTACAGTGTTCGAATAGGCTTCAGGGTTTAGTATCTGGCTAGGGCCTGTTCCTGCAACCGCATCATTATAGTTATGGAAGAAGGTCACATTAATACCATCCTGAACACCGCCAGGCGTAGTAATGATCTCATCTATTTTCGTATTAAGATCAAATACCTCTATCTCATCACCCGTATTGTTTATATCACACAGCGAATATGGTACAGGGTTGTTGGCTACCGGAAGCGGGTTCACGGTAAGCTGAAGCTCCACGATGTCAAAACATCCTGTAGCAAGGTTGGTCACTTTTGCAGAGATAAGGTCGGTCGCGCTAGGATAGCTTGCCGGTGTAGCTATATCGCCGTCAACATTATTAAAATAGCTTACTACAAATTGAGTAGGATCAAGCGTGCCCAATATTTCAGCATCTTTAGTTGTAAGGTCAAAAGTTGCTACACCATCGGTATCGTTAGCACCGTTATCGCATATCTCGTATGGCTCAGGCTCTGTAGCTACAGGGCGTGGGTTTACGATAAGCTGTATCTCGCCTACTGTGTAACAATCGGTTAATGTCGACTCGAGCCTTACATAAAGCGTCTGGTTATTTGCAAAGATGTTGCGGTACTCACCAGTATTCACCTCTGCATTAGGGTCGTTCGATATCGGAAGGTTATCAAACTGAGCGTCCAAAAGCGTTTCGTGTACTGTTGCAATTGCATTCGGCTGTCCGCCAAGCATCTGCGTAACAGCAGGGACAAGATCGAATATCGCATGCCCAAGATCATCTATACCACACTCTACCAAAGGATCGGTAGGCTGAGGCACCGGAGCCTGGATAACAGTTACCACAAAATCCGATTCATCGCTACATATCACTGTTGTTCCGGCCTGTTTGTATATATATATTATGTTGTTACCTACTGTCGTTATTGCATCTCCAGGGTTAAGCATTGTGCCTCCCCCATTAGGTGCAGTATAATAGTTACCGTCAGCTGCAGGCAGCGCAGGCAGTATATACTGTCCACATGCTGTAACATCACCTCTCTCTGGTACAGTAACGATATTCACATCTACAAAGTAGCTGTGCTCATCAGCACACATATTGTTGGTTCCTGTTGCTGCATATATATATATTGTCCTTGGCGTTGTAACCTGGAAGCCTTCAGCAAGTACAGTACCTGTTCCGCCAGGGCCGGTATAATAGGTTCCAACCGTTAAAGCTGGCAGCGTAAATGGTGTACACTGCGCCACATCGCCCTGGGTATCGTCTACCACAGGAGTTTTATTGATCTTAATGTGGAATGCATTTTCCGAGTTACAGTTAATCCTTGTACCACCGGTTTGTGAGTACACATACATCTCCGCGTCATAAGGAGCAGTAAGTACCGTACCTGCCGGGATTTCAGGGTTAGCCGCAGGGTCCAGCGGATCAGGGCCGCCTGGGTTTGCATAATACGCGCCTTCGGTAAGCGCAGGAAGCGTATAGGTATCACATACCTCTACATCTGCCGGATCGTCAGGATTCACCTGGAATACCTCTATAAGGAAGCTGTTTTCACCAACACAGTTCGGGTTGGTACCCGATGTACCGTAGATATACATTGTCTGGGTGGTGCTGATCACATCACCTGCAAATTTAGGTGTGCCTGTACCGCCCGGTCCTGTAAAGTAGTTTCCTACGATAAGGTCATCAAGGACATAGCTTCCACAAGCCAAAACATCAGAACGTGCATCTACTAGTGGCGTGTTGTATATTGTTACAAGGAAGCTCGCTTCGCTTGGACAGGCAGGCGCAGTGCCGTTTACCGCATAAACATAAACTGTTTGTGTGGATGTGATAAAACTTCCTGCCGGAAGCATGTTGCCTGTTCCGTTAGGGCCTGTAAAATAGTTACCTACAGCTAGTGCAGGAAGCTCATAATTATCACATATCGCTACATCTGTAACAGGAGCCAGTACAGGGTATGGTGTAATGGTTATCGTGAACTTATTGTTATCGGTACAGTTTACACCTGGGCCAAGATTTACATACACATACATATCCTGTGTAGTTGTAATAATGTCTCCTGCAAACTTAGGTGTACCGGTACCGGCAGGGCCTGTGAAATAGTTTCCTACATCAAGTGTCGGAAGTACATATTGGCCACATGCCGCTACATCTACAGGCGGCGCAGGGTTTATAATGACCATCATAACGTTCTCAGCGGTACAATCAGGCGTACCACCGGTACGGTCAAATATATATAATGTTGTCGTTTCGGTTATAACCTGCCCTGCAGGAAATTCACCACCTGTTCCGCCAGGGCCTGGGTAATAGTGGCCGTTTGTCAGTGCAGGCAAAGTATAAGGGCCGCAAGATCCAACATTGCCAGGGTTGTCAATAACCGGGGCAGGCTTGATAGTTACTGTAAAACTTTCCTCATCACTACATGGTGGCGTAGTGGTGGTGGTTGCATACATATATATTGTCTGGTCGGCCGAAATAAGATCACCCGCACTTAGCTGTGTGCCAGTACCGCCAGATCCTGTATAATAGTTTCCTACCGGGATCTCCGGCAATACATATCCGTCGCATATCAGTACATCCGGAAGGTTCTGGACATCGATTTCCTCAACTGTAATTGTGAAATCATGTTCTGCAGTACAGTTTACCGTATTAGGCACCGAATTGTATACGTATAATGTCTGAGTATCTGTAATTATAGTACCTGCCGCTAGCTGCGTGCCTGTACCACCCGGACCGGTAAAGTAGTTTCCGTTAGTAAGCGCAGGCAATGCATAGGGCACACATGTAACCACATCCGCAGGATCGTCAGCAAGCAGAACCGGGTTTATAGTAACTGAAAAGCTGTTATTAACAGTACAGTTAGTGCCTGAATTCACATCAGCATACGTGTAGACGGTTTGTGATGTCGTGATCGGGGTCCCGGCGGCTAGTTGCGTACCTCCACCATTTGCAGCCGTAAAATAATTACCAACTTCTAAAGCAGGCAGTGTATAAGGCCCGCATGACGTAACGTTCGCAGGCGCAATAGTACCGTTCTGTACAATCGTCACAGTAAACACCCTTTGGCGTGTACAGTTTGGTGTACCTCCGGATTGTGCAAACATATATATTTGCTGGGTCGATGTAATTAATGTTCCTACAGGAAGCATTGTACCGGTACCCTGCGCACCTGTATAGTAATTTGCCGTTCCGTTGGTTACAGTTATCGCGGGCAGTGCATAGCTGTCACATGCAATTACGTTAGGAACCTGCGGTAATACCGGGTTTGGCTTGATCGTAACTGTAAAACTGTCTTCAGACACACACACCGGTGCGGTGTTAGAGGTTATACGTACCCATATATCCTGGGTACTTGTTATGCTAGTGCCGGGAGCCAATTGTGAGCCTGTTGGGTATGGGCCTGTATAGTACTGCCCCATAGACAATGCCGGCAATGTATACGAACCACATGAAGTAACGTCATCAGGTACAACTGAACTAACATCAATTATGGTTACCATGAATTGCCTTTGCCTCCTGCATCCGAATTCATTCGGGTCGGTATAAGCATAGATCGTTTGTGACGCGGTAAGAACCGTACCGACAGGGATTACGTTTCCGGTACCAAGAGGGCCTGAATAATACTGAACGTTGGCACCTAATGAAGGCAATGTGTAGCTTGTACAGGCAGTTATATTCGGTATGAAAGCCAGTGCCGGTTGCGGGTTGATGGTTACCGTAAAGCTGTTTTCATCAGTACAAGCACCATTGGGGCTGGCCGCATAGATATATATTGTTTGGGTTGTAGTTATATTCTGACCTGCAGATAACTGCGTACCGCCACCGGCCGGGCCGCCAGGCTGTGTCCAGTAAGTTCCAGAAGTCAGTCCGGTAAGCTGGAAAACACCACACCTAGTTTGGTCTTCTTTTTCGGAAGCCTCAACAAAATTTATATTTGCAACAAAGCTGCTTTCTGCAGTACACGAAGGGTTGCTCGGATTATTGTTATAGATATAAATAGTTTGCGGTGTTGTTATTGCTGCACCTTCAAAAAGCTGCGTACCGGTACCACCCGAACCCGTATAATAACGCTGACCGTTAGGCAGATCAGGAAGTATAAATGGCTCGCATGAGGTAACATCAGGCAATGTTGTAATTACCGCGGAATTTGTTATCGTAACAACAAAGCTATTATTTGCCGTACATGAACCTGCTGCAGGGATATAGAAATATATCGTATGTGGTCCAATGCCCGTGATAACAGTACCGGCAGGTACAGCGGCATCTCCGCCATTTGGAACATAATGGTATTCTTCACCAGGATTCAGGGCAGGCAGCGTATAGCTTTGGCAGGCCGTTACGTTTGCCGGTGCAGTAGTCGTATTGATAATATTAATAGTAAGCACCGATTGGTTGGCACAATTTGGCGTACCACCCGACTGCGCATAGGCATAAATAGTCTGGGATGTGGTAAGCACAGTTCCGGCCGCAATCATTGTCCCTGTACCGCCATTACCTGTAAAATAGCTGCCATTGGCCAATGCCGGAAGTGTGTAGCTGTTACAGGCATTTATAGTACCTGTAGCAGGAAGCACCGGAAGTGGCGTAACAACAAGGTTAAATGTTGTTATTGAGTAGCACTGCGGGTCGAATGCTTTTTGTATCCTGGCATATATAGTCTGGCTTGTCCCTGTAAAGCTGTCAGGGGTATCAATAGCAGGCGTACCAAGGTTGGCTGCTGCAATAGAGGTAAAATAGCTAATTGTATTTTCAGCTGCCGGCTGTGCCCCTAATATAGTTGCACTCTGTTGGGTCAGGTTAAATAAAGCGCTGTTGGAACCCTGAGTAGTCTCACAAAGCGTAATATTAGGCACCGCGTTAGCTGTTGGGGCCGGAGACGTTAATAACTGGAACGACCTTAGTGTGAAACATCCTGTATCCGGATTTTCAACCCTGGCCCAGATTGTCACGCCGGGTGCGCTGGTATACATTGTAGGCAGTGCTCCTGCATCGCCATTAGCATTATCCTGCGTAGCGTGGTAGGTTACCACTGTATTACTAGGAAGCCCCTGTAATAATAAAGGTGTATTGATCGAAAGATCATAGGTATAGGTAGGCGAGCTGGATTCGCATTTATACAAGTTGATTGGCTGGGCCGCCGGAATTTCGGGCCTGTACTCTATCACTATAGATTGTGATGTTACACACCCCAGGCCGGGACGGCTTATGGTAACTGTATAGTTACCCGGCTCATCAACAGTGAGAGCAGGGCTGGTTTCGGGAAGAATCGCAGCATCTTTTTTCCATTCAAAAGTATAGATAGTCGGATCCAGGTTTGTGTTTAACACATAAGTTTGCCCATAACAAAGCGCATTTCCATTAGCAAGAGTGAAATCCTGTGCAAACACTTTTTGCCCAAGGTTAAGGCTTCCCGCAGGGATAAATACCGCTGAGTCATAATCACCGTCGGTACCAAGCGTTCTTCCGTCATCTGCTATAATGAATTTAATGCGGTAGTGGGCATTCGGCACAAGGGTACTTCCTGCATGCATCAGCTTGGTTTGCCCGTTATAATTTATGGCAGCGCCGGCTGCATTTGAACCACCATTGAATACTCCAAACCATGCCTCATTTTGGGAAGGGCATGTAGAAAGGAACTGGAAATTCCTGATGTTGCCAACAGTTATTGGCTGGGTAGTTGATGGTACAACGGCAACGTTGAAGGGCTGCGAACCGTCATCAAGATTTTGGAGAAGCACTACGAAGGCATCATTCGATGTACACTGGAATGCACCATATTCCTCTGAAGCAAAAAGGAAATCAACCCCAAAATTTGAAGAGTTCGGTATAAAGTCAAATTGGAATAACGTTGCGTTTTTAGACAGGATGTTGATACCGGCCGATGCAAGCGTTGCCTCAAGCTGGGTATTTCCGATCCATGTTGCAGACGAACCGCCATTACTCAGGACTGTGTTGTTTGGCCCCGGCGAAAGCGACGCCTGGCCCGTTGTCAAAAGTAAACCTGAAGACGTTACAGGAAAAGCGGGGTTTGTGTTCTGATAAGAGCCAATACCATTAGACGACCCAAAATTTGAGCCTGTGCTTGTAACGATATTGGAGATTTGTACCAAACAGGAATTATCAACTAAAACGTTGTTAACCAGTTGGCCTGGGGTCTGGGTGGTATTAACCGTAATCACCTGACTAAATCCTGTTAACGAGGATAGTAGGATAGCAAAGAATAGAATTTTTTTCATAACTTCCAGCTTAATCGTGCATTTTTTTTTAGGGGGCTTCCTTTTTTGTTTTAAGGACTTAGTATACAGTACCTTAATTCCGCGGGCAAATATAAAATTAAATGTTAATCAAAAAATATATTTTCCCAATAATTTCATGGTGGTTTCCTACTTTTTCATATTGTTTAAAATACCTTCTGTAATCATTTCAAATCAAGTGAAATTTACATCAATTTTGTTAAATTATAAAGTGTACATATTAAATTCATGTTAAAAATTAAATCTTAAAAGCTCAAATATTATAAAAATTTGTATGGTAAACCTATTCTTATACCGCTTTTGTTACAATAATAACAGTCTCGTAGTAAAAAACCCTAATTAAATCACTAAAATATTTAATTATTATAATTTTTTCTTCTATTTTTGAAGAAAATATTCTACCATGCATGACAGGATAAGAGAAAAACTTGGAATATTAGCCGATGCTGCAAAATATGATGTTTCCTGCTCTTCGAGCGGCGGCAATCGCAAAAATGACAATAAGGGAATTGGCGATAGCAGTAACGGTATCTGCCACACCTATACCGAAGACGGGCGGTGCGTTTCGCTGCTTAAAATACTGCTTACCAACCACTGCATTTTTGATTGCGCTTTTTGCGTTTCCCGAAAAAGTAACGATGTAAAGCGCGCCGCATTTACTGTTGATGAAGTTGTGGAGCTAACTATGAGCTTTTACAGGCGCAACTATATTGAAGGACTGTTCCTTAGCTCCGGGATTTTTAAAAATGCCGATTTTACAATGGAACGTCTTGTCCGCATTGTGAAAAAGCTAAGGCTTGAAGAGCGTTTCAACGGCTACATCCACCTGAAGACCATACCGGGCGCAAGTCCTGAATTGCTAACCGAAGCGGGCCTGTATGCCGACCGGATGAGCATCAACCTCGAAATGCCTACAGAGACCGGTCTCAAGCTATTGGCACCCGATAAATCGCACGAGGATGTAAAGAAGCCGCTTGGTTTTATAAAAGATACTATTACCCAGTTTAAGGACGAGAAGAAAACCGGGCTGATAAAAAGTATCCCAAAATTTGTGCCTGCCGGCCAAAGCACCCAGATGGTAATTGGCGCTACTCCCGAAACCGATATGGAAATTATGTACAGCGCCGACCAGTATTATAAAAACTACAGCCTCAAAAGGGTTTATTATTCCGGTTATATACCCATCAGTTATGATACGCGCATGCCAGTTATAGGCAGCCAGCCTCCGCTGCTTCGGGAAAACCGGCTGTACCAAACCGACTGGCTGATGCGGTTTTACGGTTTTGGCGTCCAGGAATTGCTCAATCCGAAGAACCCTCATCTGGATACTGATATCGACCCTAAGCTAAGCTGGGCGCTGCGCAACCTGGAGCAGTTTCCGGTAGACATAAACACCGCTGATTACCACATGATTCTGCGTGTGCCGGGCATTGGTGTACGGTCGGCTCAGAAGATCGTGCAGGCGCGCAGGTTTGGAAAATTGAGGAGCGCACAACTCCAAAAAATAGGTATTGCCTATGGCCGCGCAAAGCATTTTATCCGTTGTGCCGACAGCGTATTCCTTCTCAACGAACCCGATGCACCGCACCTTAAGAACCTCATCCTGGCCGAAAGCACCAGCAAATACCTGAAAGTACCCCAAACCCAATTAAGCCTGTTTTAAATGTTGAATCTTAAATCTTGCGGGAATGACTATTTATATTTTTGACGGCTCTTTTGAAGGTTTGCTTACCGCACTATTCGAATTTTATGACCGCAGGGAAAAGGCAGCGCGGTTGGTCTGGAATAGATATTACCAACCTGCAATGCTTGAGGAAACCCTCGAAATCATCAATGACGAAGAAAAAGCAAAGCGTGTCTGGGATGGACTACGGAAAAAAATCGCACCGGAATGGGGTATGAAATTTTACAAAACCTATCTTTCGGAAGACCCTGCGACATTCCAGCACCTGTTCGATTTTGCGCGTTATATTTTTGATAATCCGGCAGGCGCCGAAAATAATTTTGGTAACCCGCATATTATTGCCGTATCGAAAATGGAACGCAGCGTAAGCCGGGAAAGGCACCGGATGAAGGCATTTATCCGTTTCCAGAAAACAGCTGATGGTATTTATTACTGCCCGATTGAGCCCGATTTCAATGTACTGCCATTGGTTTCAAAATTTTTTAAAGACCGCTATGCCGATCAGCAATGGATCATTTATGATATCAGAAGGAAATATGGCCTGTACTACGACCTGCACACAGTTACTGAGATTACGTATGAATTTGTGGCAAACATCGACACTAAAAAAGTCTTATTGCCGGCAGAACTGACCGACGAAAAAGAGGAGCTCGCCTCTATTTTATGGAAAGACTATTTCAACAGTACCAATATCCCTGCGCGGAAAAACATGAAACTGCACATTCAGCATGTACCGAAACGGTACTGGAAATACCTGAATGAGAAGGAAGGGAAGAACTAGTCTGTTTGGTTATTTGACGATTCGGTTATTTGGCAGTAGATGACAGGCATGCCGCGTTGGAACAAATAATCGTATAACCAAATAACCGCATTGACAACTTAAATCGAAATTCGTATTTTTGGCACTGATATTTTATGTTATGCTTGGACTCAAACTCCTTACCGATCCCCGCTGGGCCAATATTGCAGAATCGAATCTGGAAGAAATTCTTACCGACCATGCCTGGTGTGAGCAGAAGGCGGCTTCGAATGCTATATTCCTGATCACAAATAATTCTGAACACGCGGACCTGGTAATAAAAATGGCTGAGATCGCCATGGAAGAGATGGAACATTTCAGGCAGGTGGTCGAAATTATAAAACAGCGCGGCTATACCCTCGGCAGGGAAAGGCGTGATGATTATGTAAACCAGTTAATGAAATTTGCCCATAAAAACTGTAGCCGCAATACCTCATTTATTGACAGGCTGCTCTTTGCTGCCATGATCGAAGCGCGTAGCTGCGAGCGTTTCAGGGTATTATCACAAAATATAAAAGATAAGGAGCTGGCAAAATTCTATTATGACCTTATGGTTTCGGAGGCTACGCACTACACTACCTTTTTAGGCTTTGCCCGAAAGTATGCCGAAGACGTAGATGTAGATAAGCGTTGGGCAGAATGGCTGGAATATGAAGGCGAACTCATTCAAAGTTACGGAAACTCAGAAGCGATACATGGGTAGGGAAGTTTTAAGTCGGAGGTCCGAAGTCCGAGGTCGAGGTTGGAAGCCTGAGCGTAGATTCGGAACATGATACATCGGACTTTCAACTTCAAAGTTCCAGACATCGGACTTCCGACATCCGACTATTTTTACTCCTTCTTCCCTCCCAACCTGACTTTTACCTTCCCGTCTCCATCATCTACTGCTTTCAGGTGAAGTACGATGCCGCGATTCCGGCGTTCGGCAAGTTCTTTTTTATCAGTGATATCTTTATCTTTTTTAGGGTTTCTAAGTGGCACATCTACATATATTTCAGTACCTCTGCCAAAAGAATACACACCCTCTACATCCATGTTCAGTACGCTCGAATTTATCTTCATTGGGTGTATGGTGACTTTTTCGCCTTTTACGTCCAGCTTGCCGTTCAGGTTATAAAACTCAATATTTTTCATGTCGCGGAAAGGAAAAGCAAATTTTCCGACATTTTTAACCGGGTCAAAATCGAGGAGCATTCCTTTTTTCAACCCGAAGGTAACGTTGCCATACATCGATTTTGGCACCATCATACCTGAATCCGTAATACTGCCGGTAATTGATGCTTTTGAAGTCATAAGCCCTTTCAGATTGTTGGATTTCAGCGTTTCCATACCAAAATTATCGAAGGCATAAAAGAACTTATTGATATCAACATCATTTATCACGGCATCCAGGCTGTATTTATTGATTTTCCCCTGCTGCAGCATAGTTCCATTAATTATAAGGCTGCCACCCGCATGCTTCAGTCCGGCATTTTTCACTACTACACCATTATCGGTAAGCAACACATCAGCCTTGGCATCTGTTGCAAAAAAACGGTTATAATACAACTTGTCCACTCTTAGCTTCATATCTACATTGCTCTTTTCAAAAAGCAGGTTCAGGTCTTCGGTGACGTTGCCCTTGCTTGCTTTAACTGCGGCTGCACGGGTGCGCTGCCTGCTGCCCAAAAACCCCATAAACTCGCCAAGGTGGAGCTGCGGGCTATAGATGTTCCAGGTAAGTACGATCTTGGCAGGATCGGTATAATACAAATTCAGGAAGTTTTTTATGCTCCCATCCATATTCACGATGCTTTTTCCGCTTTTGAGGATTATCCTGCTGATAAAAAGGTCGTCTTTAGTAAAATTAAGCGCTACCGAGATATCCTTAAAATCCAGCTTTCTCGGCACATAGCTTACATTAGCGCCCTCTATCGATACAACGCCCTTAACCAATGGTTTCGATAATTTAAAATCAACAATATCGGCGCTAAAGTTCAATTTTACATTGGCAGTGCCTTTTGAAAATTTCAGCAGGTCGGTATCAATAATACCACTGAGTTTTTCCATTTTAAAGTTGGAAGAAAAATCACCTACTGCTAACGGCTTTTCAAGATCAAGAATGAAGACCTTTTTCATGGCGATGGGTATGCCCGAATAGTCGCCTTTAAAACCGAATAGCTTTATAGCTGAATTGGCATCGTTAAATCCTTTTTCCTTTACATGATTATTGGAAAATACACCAAAAAAACTACAATTACCCAAAGTTCCGCCGGGCGTATCGAGGGTGTTATCTTCCACTTCCGCATTTACACGGATAAGCGGATCGCCCTTCTCATTAAAATCGCCAATGATATCGCACTTTACTCCAATCGGTTTTTTAAGGTCGAACATCAGCAACTTACCGGTAATGTTCGGAGAAAGAAGGTTGGCTGCATTACGCCATAGGATACTTTTATTTTCTATATTGATAGCAAACTTTGCAGCAGTACCCCCCGTTTTAAAGCGGGCCGCAACAGAGAAGTCTTCCCCTCCTATTTCGAGCGGGTTCTTTTTGATAACGATAAGGCTGTCTGTTTCTTCGTAGCTGATATCAAACTTTCCTTCCACCCTTTTGTTTTTGATAAAGCTACCCTTACGGGTACTGAAAGCCATACTGTGTACCACTGTGTTCAGCCTTATATCAGCATCCCAGCCACCATCAGTGTACTCAATGCCGCCGCTGAGATCGTCTATAGCAAAGTTGTACAACTTACCCGACTTTTGGTTGTCAATAACAAATGTCACATCCTCCAGGTCCAGCTTTCGCAATTCCGGGAAGCTACCGCCTCCTTCGCCACCCGCCTTCTTCCCTTTTTTAAATACCGATGCGTTGCTGTACCCAAGCGAATCGGTATACATGTTTATAGCTGCATTTTCAATAGAAACTTTTTTAATCTCAATAGTACCCCGCATCAATGCCAATGCATTTACAGCAATGTTGAGGCTTTCGGCTTTAAGCAATGTTTTGCCGTGCCTGGCATAGAGGCTGTCTTTCAGTACAACTTTCTCGAGCCGTAATGAAACACGTGGAAAGCCGCTCAGGAAAGTTGGATCCATATCGCCTATTTCGAGTGTGCCTGTAAGGCCTTCATTAAGTTCGGCAGTGACTGATGCCAACACCTCCTCTTTGTGGGTATTGATATACCACGCCAGCGAAACATAGGATACGATCATAAATAAAAAAGTCACCAGCACACCGCGAAAAACCCATCTTGCCCATCGGGGCATGGCTATTGCTTTTACAAATTTTTTAAATCGTGTGTATTTTTCTTTCATGTTCTGCGGCTACGTATTGGGACAAGCAATTAAAATTACACTTCTGCGAACGCAAAAGACCCTAAACTTTGTTAAATTTAGCATTCTGCATAGTGCCATCTACCCGCTCATAACCAGTATTTAGTATATCCTAAATATAGATAAAGTATAGACAAACGTGTTTTTCAGGCCTATTTTGGCTTTCTTCATTTAATTTCGCAGTGCAACAAGTGCGTACCCCTACGCTAAAAAACCAACTAAAAAAACACCTTACTATGACCGCTTTACTAAATGGGTTGTCGCAACGCGTGCAAATAATCCGGCGCGCGTTTGAAATACTGCCAAAAAAAAAGAAGAAAATCAAACTCCTGTACTTTAGCCATGTGCCCGATGCTGACAGCAACGACACGCTTATCATCAGGTACAGGTTTACCAACGCCATATACTATACTTTTGACGGTAAGGAAACCTTTGAGACCCGGCATGTAATTGCACGCCCCGAAACTGAACGAAAAGTGCCATTGACCGTCCATGGCTTTTTGAGGAAAAGCAAATATGCAATAACAGTAATGGGTGACGATGTTTATATAACAAAACTGGTAGGCGAGTAAATGAAAATGCAGGCACAACCGCACCTGCATTTACTGATAAAAAATAAACCTAAACCTATTTTATACGTACTGCTTTATTTTTCGTATCGCACCACTCTGTTTTTAATCGGCTTCAGCGATTTCAGGTAGGCATAAATGGCTTTCAGGTCAGATTCCTTCATGCCCGCGTACATGTTCCACGGCATAGGGGTATTGAGGTCGTCCTTTTTTAATTGTGCCGGTTTATAATCGGGATGTGCATACATTTTGAACCGTGCTGTAAATGCTTCTGCAGTCCAGCTTCCTATCCCTGTTTCTTTATCAAATGTAATATTAGGTGAACGCACAATGCCTCCAGGCTGCAGGAATTCCATACCCCCGCCGAATTCAGTCCCCGGAACAATAGTGCCTTTATCGGTTTTACTGTGGCAGTCCACACATCCCGTCGCATTTATAAGATAAGCGCCATAGTTTACCGTGTCGGATGCTGCAGGTATCTTTTGAAAATCGGCTTTTGCAGGCATGGTGTTGATGAGCAGGTTCACCGGGAAATCAGGTTGCGACTCCGGTATATCCTTTTCAACAGACGAAATAGTCCGGATGTAAGCAATCATACTGTATACATCTTCCCTGTCCATTTTCCCGAAACGGTGGTAACCCATTACGGGGAACAGCGCTTTGCCATCTTTATCCACACCTGTAGTAATGGCACGAAGCAGCTCCCCATCCGTCCAGTCCTTTAACGCATAAGGTGTGATATTCGGTGCATAAAAAACTCCGGGGAATCCCATTTGTTGATTGAACACTTCGCCGCCTGCCCCAAATCCGGACGGATCCATCGGCCCTGCATAAAGGCCCCAGTTACGGGTACTGTGACAGTCCATACACACCGCCACATTATTGGCAAGGTATTTTCCGCGTTCGATGCGCGCGGGTGTCCTTTCGATAGTTACATATTCCGGTTCGCCCGTGTTTGGCAATGCGATCTTGATGTAAGCAATTGCCCCAAGTAGTAATACCACTATTATCAGCAGGATATAGCCTGCTATCTTTAAAAACTTTTTCATTTGTATTTATTTTACTGCAAAGATGCTATGCCCGTTTTTCTTTCCATTGAAAAAAAGCGACATCCTATAAAAAGATGCTGTCGGTGAATGAGAAAGGCTTCTTCCTTATGTTTTCGGCATTCCTGATGATACTGTTGGGGGTATCCCCGGCAAATTCCCTGAACTCACGGATGAAGTGCGCCTGGTCGGCATAACCAAGGTCATACGTGATATCAGCCCATTCATGTTCGCTCTCCAATGCCGAAAATGCATTCCTGAAACGAATGATGCGCAGGTAGCCTTTCGGGGTGGTGCCAAGGTTTTCCTTAAAACTTCGCTGCAATTGCCGCATGCTCACGGATATCGAATTGCTCACCTCTTCTATGGAAATGTTTCCTTTTGTATGGCGGATAATATCGGCAGCTTCGGTAATATAATTGTGCTGCAGCTCGAGGTCGGCGAGGCGCTTCGAAAGAAAGCCATCGCAATGCGCTACCATAGCGGCAATATCTTTTATACCATATAGCGGACGGTGCAGGCCGCTGACTTCCCTACCCAAAAATGTTTCGAGGCTTACAAAATGGCAATACAGCGACGCCGCCGGCACATTAAAAAGAGTGGAAAATGTTTCGGGCTTAAAACGGATACCAAAAAGGCGTGCATTGCTTTTTATCTTCCAATACACGGGATTGTTATAGATGCCGTGAAAGAACGAACGAGGCAGCTGTTGCCATTGCTCTTCGGTCAGTAGATCGGAAATGTTCTCATCAGGGTGAATGATCACCTCCACCATGCCCAACGGAAGGCAGCGCTGCACTGGCGAATCTTCTCCTGATTCGCCGGTAAAAGAATGTACCCAATAGCATTCTACATAGGGCGCCAAATCGGCAGAGGGACTGAATTCTTCGTACGTAATTTTCATAAAAACTAAGATTCTAACAATTTATAGTGTCCTCAATTTTACCACTACTTTTCCTATAGACGCAAATAATTGCAAAAAGTGACAGTGAAATAGAAACTTTTTTTGAAAAAATTTTACACTTACTTCACTAAAACGTTTGAAGATGACCGAACGGATAAAAAACTTATATTTGTATATGCCACGCGAAAATCTATACTTCATAGCCCTGATTCCCCATGATGCCGTTTCTGACGAAGTGACCGCCTTCAAGAACGATTTTGCGCAGAACTACAATAGCAGTAGGGCGCTTAAAAGCATGCCACACATTACCCTGAAAGCCCCTTTTAAGCTTGAAGCCCGCGAGCATGATGTCCTTTTGGAATGGTTTGAGAACCTGCGCCCCGAAAAGGAGCCTTTTACAATAGAGCTTGAAGATTTCGGGAGCTTTGACAACAAGAACAATCCCGTGATCTACGTAAAGCCGGTAATGACCCCAAAGCTCGAAGGCCTGCAAAAAACGATACTGAAAGGGTTTGAATTTGCCTACCCGTATATTTCTATCCCCTATACCGAAAGAAGCTTTCATCCGCACATGACGATTGCCTACCGTGACCTTACACCCGAACAATATGCACGGGCTATTGATGTTTACCAGCATAAAAAGTACAGCGCTTCCTTCATGGCCGACCGTTTTTACCTGCTCCGGCATGACGGGGAAAAATGGAATGTGGTAGCAGAGCATTCTTTGGAATAAAAACAGGTTTGGGTTTGGAGTTTGGGTTGCTCACTCTTGCCCGATAGGTCCTCTCCCCCGGCCCCTCTCGCAAGGAGAAGGGAGCGAAACGTGCTCACTCTTATGTGTCGTTTATACTGAACAACCTTATCAAGTGATAAAGAAATCAACTTCTCGCGAAAAACGTTATTTTTGCACCACAAAACCCCAAAATGGCAAGGAAGAATACCGGACAATTGAGTTTTTTTGAAGAGACTGTCTATGAGTACCTCATACTGCTCTCCCCGTCCGATATTATAAAAGAGGAAGTGGATCGCATGAAGGAGGAACTGCACGGCATGATAGGGCTGGAGGCATACAACCGGAATTCGGTGGCGCATGTATCGCTGTTCAAAAAAGAGGCGGCCGATAATGCGCCCATAATTAAGCTGGTAAAGAAGGCAGCCGCAGGGATGGAGCCGTTTACTGTTACACTTGCCGGACATGAAGTGCTTAAGCATGGCAATGTTTCGCGCACGCTATGCCTTAAGATAGAAAACCCGGAGCCTGTTACCGCCATTATGGAGCTTTTGAACCCAACCCCCGAACCAAAGCGCAGCTATCGCCAGACAACTATCCTCGACAAGCCTAAACGCCCTAAAAAAACAATTTATCCGCACATTACCATTGCCCGGAACATACCGGTCGCTGATTTTGACCGCATTGAAGACCTTGCTGCTTTTGATTACAACGCTGAATGGCTTTGCGAACGCATTACCATACTACGACGCATTGCAGGGAGTACGGGACATTTTTCGCCGGTGAGTGAGGTGCCGCTGGGGAGTTAGTTTTTTATTGAGGATTTTATATTTTCCAGCAATTTTTTTCCTAAAACTTTTTTCAATTCTTTAATTGTTACTTTATCAGGAAATTCGTTATAAGCATAATATAATTCAAAAATAGGTGTATCATTAATCTCAATGTCGATCGAATAACTTTTTGCATCGAACAGTAGATTAAACGCTATAGTATATTCAGAAACATTTTTTGCGTTTTTCAAACCATATCTACGATTTTCCCACTTTATTTTAAAGATATCTGTTTCATAGATATCGTGCCCAAAAATTTTGGGAGTGTCGGGATGTTTTGAAGATTGAAACATTGCTGCCAGAGTTTGTTTCTCCACTAATTCTTTAATGTGATTAACATATCTAAATGTTTTATTGTCATCAAAGAAGTCATTAAAACTATTTAAAAGGCCTTCAATTTCAGGCCATATATTTGCTTCTGAATGCTGGAAAATTTCATAAAATATTTTGGGCGATTTAGTAAATTTTTCTCCTTCAAGTTGTCTTTTTAAAATACTGATTTCTTTCTGCAAATCATCATCCCCTTCAATATCTTTACCCTCTATCGCATCCATAACCAACTGCTGTGAACGTAATATTAGGTTTGCCATATACTCATCTAACAACCCAACAGACCCACCATACCCCTGAATGTCTGCAAGATAAGAATAATAGCTGTCGCGCTCCTTTTCAGTAATCCAAAAAGGCGGATATCCGAAAGCGATTAATATAAGATTTGTCAATATGCGTGCTGTACGCCCATTACCGTCATAAAATGGATGAATGTTCAAAAATTCCAAATGGAATTGAAATGCAATGTCTATTGGATGCTTTGCATTTTTTTTTTGCGAAATAAGCATGTCAATATCTGCATTTGTACGATTCAGCAAATCATGAATAGCAAACACAACTTCTTCATGCGAAAGAAAATCATAACGCTCACCTTTTCTATTGATAATATAATTATTGACGGCCTTCCATTGGCCAATCTTTTTCCTGTCATCTTCATTGTCTTCATACATTATACCGGAATGAATGTCTTTTATCCTTTTTTCCGATAGCCGTAACTGACCTTTTCCTATCTTAATAATATCACTTATTACTTCATCATGACCCTTCATCTCGATAACATCTTTAATGGGCTTTTGATGAATATCTACATTGCCCACCATGATACTACGCGTCTCTTCAACGGTCAGTGTATTACCTTCCATGCTATTGGAATTGTAATTCCATTCCAGCCTGAACTTATAATTTATCTTCTTTTTTTGATCTTCAGAAAGTTTTCCATGAGTTTCAATCTTCTCCCTTAAAGTATCAATCGCATGCTTTACATCTTTATAACCCATATTAAAAAATTATCCTATAAAGATATTATAAAGCATCCTATTACCAAAATGCACCTAATATCATATTTCAGTTATGGTATAATCTTAAATTTGTATTTTTATCGCCACTATATAAAACGAAACACAATGAAAGTAAACCTTAAGGCACTGGTATTATCACTGCTTATCGGAACGGCTACCCAGGCACAAACGATATTTGTAAACAATACCGACACTGCCGGTAACCGTATTGTACAAACGAGCAACCAGAAGGGCGGCGGCGAAATTAACCTGGACGATAGCGTGAGCAACCGCGGGGTCATATTCTTTGCGGCGGGCTACCAGTCGGCTACCACTGCGGGGAAACTTGTTGGTACCTATTATATTGACCTCAACATAGTCCATAACGATAACAGGCTGGGGTGCCTCAGGCAACTGGAAAGCCGCGCTATCCTTACACTGGAGGACGGCACAAAGATAGAGTGTATACAGATATCGGATTCGGATTGTGACAATGCTGCCTTCCATGGCGCTTTTGCACTTATGCCAAAAGGTGGTGGCACAACCGAAACCATGCAGCAGAATTTTGATACTCTTATGACTACCGGCATCATTGAAATTAAGGTTATAACTACCGAGAAAGAACTGGTCTATAAGGTTAAAAAAGATTTTGTGCCCTACCTTAAAAAACATTTTGCCCTGATAGACAAGACAGTGAAAGGCGGCTCCAAGGTTACTAATAGTATAAAGACCAATTAAGCCGGGAATTATTGTAAGATTTACCTAAAAATAATTTGGATGCAATGAAAAATAGTGGTAATATTGCAACCTCAAAACCGGTCCTATAGCTCAGTTGGTTAGAGCACCTGACTCATAATCAGGTGGTCCCTGGTTCGAGCCCAGGTGGGACCACTGGTTTTACAAACCCTTTACAGCAATGTGAAGGGTTTTTTTATAAATTTGATTTAATGATAGCCTGTTATATCCTCTATAATCTTTTTTCGAACAAATATTATGTGGGCTTTACACAAGAAAGCATGGATGAAAGGCTGGAAAAGCATAACTCAGGCTTCTATGACAAAAGCTATACCGCAACAATAGCGGGGAAGTGGGAAGTTTATATCCTAATCGAATGCATGTCGGTATCGCAAGCGCTTAAAATCGAAAAGCACATTAAAGCTATGAAAAGCAAAAAATACATTCAAAATCTCAAAGTTTATCCCGAAATTATCGATAACCTGAAACAAAAATATAAATGAG
>NZ_JBBYHR010000007.1:0-179643 GCF_038289855.1 Flavobacterium arundinis | reverse complement strand
TGTCGGTATCGCAAGCGCTTAAAATCGAAAAGCACATTAAAGCTATGAAAAGCAAAAAATACATTCAAAATCTCAAAGTTTATCCCGAAATTATCGATAACCTGAAACAAAAATATAAATGAGCACCCGACTCTCCCGAAAGCTTTCGGGACAGGTGGTCCCTGGTTCGAGCCCAGGTGGGACCACTCGTTTTACAAAGCCTTCACCGCAATGTGAGGGCTTTTGTTTTCAAGCCATCTTATTAAACTAAGCAATCATCATCTTCACAGCCAAAATATGCTTACACAACCCGCGCTTGTCCTGATGCTTTGTAAACCAGTCACAGGTACATTTTGATAGTTCGTTTTGAATGATCACGGTATGCTTCACACCAGTCCCTTCCACTCTTGCTTCAATATTGCCGGGTTCTTTGCTGGTAAAGACCACTCCATTTTCATCGATTAGCTTTTTCGCGTTTTTCAATCGTGGATTGAGCGACAGGATACGTTCTGCCCTGAAAGGCAGGCGGCGGTAATAATGCTGGTGGTTGTGCAGGTCGTAGCCCAGCAACCCCATGGATGACAGTGAGGCCGTGAGGCTATCCATCGTGTCGAACGCAACGTCATGTTCAACAGATAACATCGTTGGGTCAAATTGCTCGTTGGACTTCAACAGGCTGTCCATAGCACGCACCCATGCTTCGGGTACTTCGCTTGCCATACTTTCAAGCACATTGCCTTCACCCGAAAAGCCCCTGTAATTATCGGGAGATAAAGCGAGGGTGAACCTCATTTTCCCCAGGCCTGCCACTATTGCGACACTTTCCCCATCCTTTGACTGGTAAATGGACATGGTTTGAAAATACGTAGAAATTCCGTCCAGCAGGCGCAAACGGGCAACACCTCCAAAACGTACGGCATCCTTACTTTCAACCGGCGACCACATAAACTTATTGGCACGTTGTGTCAAATAAAATTCTCCCTTCGCAGTACCCTTGGGAATGCTTTGGAACAGCTGAATGATCTGTATCCTGTTCAGTGTGAATTTTTCTTCCATATCAGCCAGGTACAGCTGCACGCTCGTAAACCCCTTGATCCATCGTGCCGGAAGCGTTACCTTTTTTTCTGTTACGGTCCCTTTTTCGGTGCTTACGGTCACATTTTTACTCCCTACGCCCAGTATCATTTTTTCTTCTTTTTTAACCGCATTGAGGGCATTCAGCATGGGCTCATTAAAATCTACATTGGTTGTCCCGCTGGCAATAAACTCCCCGTCAATAGCATCTTCCAGCAGATCCAGTCGGGCATAAACGCCATTGCAGGATGAAAACCCTTCAAACCGGAGCTGGCCTGTCCCTGCCGAAACGATAGGGTCCAGCATCCGCGGCGGTATGGGGGTAAATGATGAGCGGACCACTTTAGACAGCGTCAGCAAACACCTCGAGGTTAAATAAGGTTCCGTAAGGTTTCCCCAGAAAAAGCAGGGAATGTGGTTATCTTCCACAATTTCCGACTGGTGGGACAGCACCAATTGATTGATGCCGCCCGTACTTGTCAGTGAGGATTGACCCCTGTATTCGATGTCCAGATCTGTCAAATCCATTATTATTTCTTTATCTTGTTGATGATCGGCTGCAATAATTTCAGTCCTTCCAGTTCATTTAAAGCTATTTCTACCTGCGGCGATATTGGCCGGGCCAGCTTATGTTTCAGGTCGTAATACAGTTCCAGTACCTTTTTGACATTCCCGGGCATGTTATCAGACAGCCTTATTTCCGGCAATATGGATTCCAGTAGTTTGAACAATGCATCGTTGTGCTTTTGCGACACGTCTTTAATCGATTCAAATACATTGAGCATCCTGTTGGCCGGTGCATAATGCCTGTTGATCAGCATACCCAGTTTTGACCCCATGTCGTCGACCGGCAGGCGGTTTTCCTCTATGCTGCGTATCATTACTTCGCCTGCCATGATCCTTGCTTCTTTGCTCTTGTTAAAGACAGAGGTTGCCAGGTAAATAACCGAACCCGGATCAAGCCTGTAAAAACTGTTCAGCATGTGCTTAAGCAATATAGGGGTTTGCCTGTAGTCAAATTCTTCATCCCTATTGTATATTGAAGCGAGGAGCAACGCTAAAGCCTCGGTATTCTGCGGCATCAGATTGTACATAAACGTCACATCGGAACCATCGATATACCAGGCCTTCTTTTCCTCCCGTGTATACATGTCTTTCCCGTAAAAGAAGGTATAAGGCACATAAGGCCGCTTCGGGAAAGGAATGTCGAGGACATCGCTCAGGTATTCCGTTTTTTCATAATCCCCTAATGTAACATTATATTTTCCACGGTATTTGCCTTTGGTTTGAAGTCCGGGCCTGTAAGGTTCTGCCATAAAAGGGACATCGCCAAACGATGCTGAAAACTCATGAAAAACAGCGTTCGGTCGGTGCGTACGTGCCACCAATGCCCACAAGCCGGCCCATTCGGGGTCTTTCTGCTGCGGTATGGTCGTCGTGTTCCCTAACGCGAAACTTAGCAGCTCCCTGAGAGCAACATCCTGTATTTCCGGCAGTTTTTTTGTGACCTCTTCCGTATTTTCCCTTGGCATCCTGCTGAGTGCGACCGCCAGATCAGTGAGGTTGATCTTTTGGGATACTTTTTCATATGCAATGACCCGTTCGGCCAATGCCACCGGGTCTACCCAAAAAGGCTGGTGTGTAGGTGCGCTGAGAAAAGGCAGGGACACTTTGTCGCAAATCCTTTGCTGTGCCAGTATAACCAGGTCAGAGCAGGTATGGATGTTGTATGTGGCGCTGTCGTTATACCGTTCATATTTATATACCCTGTCTTCGTTTTTGAGGAAGGGAATAAATTCTTTGGAAAAATTACGATGCCAGGATTCCGATTTGTATTTATCCAGCTGCGCAATGTAAGGTGCTAATTGTTCTTTATAATCCGGCGGGAAAAGGCCTCTTTTGCATACCCAGCTTTGCAGCAAAATTTCCAGGTCAACAGTGTCGTCTGACTTTACTGTTTTCCCCATGTGAAAAAGGATGTCGTTCCATGTTTCAGGATAGGCAATTTTTTCACCGAGCTTTTTAACCGTAATGGGATTGAAAATATATTCTTCGGTATCATCAGCGCTAACCGCCGATCCTTCACCCGATGCATCCTGACTCATTAACGTTTTCAGTTCGTTGGCCACTTTCCCCAGCATCTGCGAAGCATACATCGCCAGTTTTTCGCCAACTTCAGCATCTTTTCCGTGCTTAATCAAAAAAGCGGCAGCCCTTTCCTGCAACTGCAGGTCCGGGATCATGAATACATCGGCGACGAGGCCGCATATCCTGTCTTTCAGTTCCGTTTTCTTCGCGATCGCAGCATCCAGCTGGATAAGCAGCGCTTTAACGCCTCCCTTCATTTCGGCACGCATGAAAACAGGCTCTGCCCAATTGAGGAATTCCCCAAGGTCAAGGTCCTTTTCGGCGAAATAAGGCTTAAGCGAATCGATGGCGAAATTAACAATAGAACTTTGTTCCGAATGCAGCAGGGGAAGGAACAGTGCCTGGTGCTTTATCACCATCTCTTTTTCCAGTCCGGCCCTTAACAGCACTTTCCTTAAATAAGCCTTCAGGTGGTTGTGCCAGTTCTTTGTCTGCACTTCCAGCACACGGGTAAGCAGGAATTCTTTTTCTATTTTTCCTTCTTCGAGCAAACGCCAAAAAGCAACGTCCCAAAAAACGGTAAGGTCTTTAGGCCAGGCAGCGGCCGCATCACTCCCCTTGTAAATCCAGGTAGTATGAAGGCTTGTTTCGTATTCGAAGAGCAAAGGAAGGTCGCGCGTATAGGCCACTTTATCATTACATATATAATCCAGCCCGTCTGAATAGATGCTGAGATATAGCGCGAACAATTCAGGATCATGGCTCACATGCCCCCATTCTTCGAGTTTTCTCAGGTTGTTATAATGAAAATAGATACTCCTGCCATTTCGTTGCCATTGCCGAAAAAACTGTAAAAGGTATTCGCCTATCCATGACGGTTTTGCCCAATCCAGTACTTTTTTGATTTTATCGAGTTTGTGATAGGAGCGTAAAGCATCTGCCAGCTTGTCCCAGTTACGCGTATCCGAAAGATCGAAAACAGCAAATGCAACACAGGAGGCAACTTCATTTTCGTCGGTCCCCAGCCAACGTGAGTAGGTCTTTATTTCTTTTTTAAGCAAATCCTTATGTGTCTTTGCATATTTTTCAAGAAAAGGTATGATGCCCTCATAATTAATTTCATCTATCAGGGCTTTCAATTCCCGTGCAAGGTTTTCTTTAATTTCTTTTGCAGAAACCTGTACAACAGATTTAGGCCTGGCCGCGACTGTCTCATTCACCGTCCCGTTTTCCGAATATCCTTTTTTGGTCTTTTCTTTAACCAGCTTTTCAGCATCGGCAAGGCAGGCTTCATCGGTATCAAAATCTTTTGTTTTCGCCTGTCCCGAAGTCCCGCTCCGTCCGAAGGTTACCGTATGCGAATTTCCCGTTACTTCTATCTGCCAGAATTTGTCAGATGTATCATCAGTATATTGTAAGTGCTTGATCATATATAGTTATTAATTGGCGACTAAATGTAGCTAAAAAAACCAAATTGATAAACTTTAAATTGTAAACTAAAAAATGAACAAAGCGTTATTTTGAGCGAAGTTTACGTAGTGATCAAACCTTATATTTATTGTGAATGTCTTGTTTTGACTACTCAATAGTCCTGATAATCCTTTCCATGGTATCCAGGATGTTTTGGGCTATAAATTCGAGAAAGGGCTGTTTATTATGTTCCGTTTGTGCGGCTTCAAGTGTGCCATAATATTTCAACCGGCTTTCTGAATCACCCTTTAATATCGCTATTGGAAACCCGTACTGAAGCAATATCAAATTCATCAATAGCCGTGCAGTGCGACCATTTCCATCAATGAACGGGTGTATGGTTACCAAACGTTCGTGCATTTCGGCTGCAAGCTCTACCGGATGTATTTTATGTTTATTTTCTTCATACCATAAAAAAAGGCTTTCCATTTCCTTTTGAATAAGATATGGCTGTGGCGGAACATGCCTTGCTCCACTTATAAGCACCTGTACTGTCCTGTATCTCCCGGCATTGTTATTATCGATACCCTGTAATATCAGCTTATGTATATCAAGCAAAACGCGCTCACTGATCGCTTCTTTTTGCCTTGCAATGTCTTTTATATATTCTATTGCAAAAGTGTGATTAATAGCTTCTAAATGCTCGTTGAGGCTTTTACCCCCTATTGTTAATCCCTTCTCTATAACAAGAGCGGTTTCCTGAAGTGTCAGTGTATTGCCTTCAATTTTATTGCTCTCGTAGGTATATTCTATATCAAACGCCTTAGCAACCTTTTCGCTTTGCTTATTTCTTAATCCGTTAAGTTTTTCTTTGAGGCTGTCTAAATAATTGTATACCATTGCACAGTATTTATAGATACCAAATTTACACAATAATTAAACAAAAACAGCAGTAACATTCGCTACTGCTGCTTTCAGGAAAACCTCCCGTAACTAACCCAAATACAAAATTTAATTATGGTTGTAGGTCCAGTGGGTCGACTCGCCGCTGCTCAGCGTACCGGTCTTCGTCTGGACAACCGTATTGTTGTTCATTACTTTTATAGTATAATTCGATGATGTGCTGCCGCTGCCGCAATCGCCATAATAGTCTACCCAAAAGGTGTACTGCCCTGCCGGGCCATTATCAAAGAAAATATTCTCAGAATCGCAGGCATTACCGCAGGCACAATCGATATCAATAGTACCCCCCTGTGCGGTCTCATTACCATAATAGATTAGTGAGCCGTTCGGGGTCTGCACATACAGGTCGAGGTCTACGTTACCGGCGTTGCTAAACTGCAGGTTGAACCTTGGGTTGCCGTTTTCGCCTTGCAGTCCGCCGTCTTCAGTACAGGCAGGGCCGTCTTTTTCAAGGCATATCGGGGTTGTAAACCCGCCGTCAGGGGTTGTAAAAGTGCCGCTGCCGGTCGTGCCGTCACTCCACACTACGGTGTAGTCATATTCGGTATTCTCGTCCAGTACAAACTTGATTACGGCACAGCTTGTAGTCGTTTCATATTGGCCGTTAAGCATTAAAAGCGTGATGTCGTTGCAATAGATCTGTGACACTTTATCCTCCATATTAAAACGCAATTGATTGGTGGAATAATAATAATTGGAACATGGGCCTTCCTGCTGGTAATACTGGTTAAGGCCGCTGAAAGTCTGGCCATTTACAGTTACCGATGCAAGGCACCACGGCAGTTGGTGCGTAAATGTAACTGCCGATTTTGTCAGCGCAGGCCATCCGCCATCGGTCACTAAATTCGGATTTGCAGCGTTACCGCCTACCGTTATTTGCGATCCGTTAGGGTTAGTGCCGCTAAGGTATAATGTACGTGTTTCCACGTCAATTGTCCCGGTAATGTTCTCTACGCTGGAAAACACACCATTGGCTTCGCTGACAGTAATATTGTAATTGTCGCCGTCCTTAACCGATGATCCCTGCATGCTGCCTGTCAGTAAGTTTAACCTGGTGTCGCCGTCATCATCAATGGTTACATACCCTTCCAGCTGGGAAATGGCACCGTTATTATTAAGTGTACCGGTAAAAATCCCTGAGAACTCAAATTCGGTCAGGGGCTTGTTCGATCCACCCCCCGAAGAGTCGTCCTTGCTACAGGCTACAACTATGAGCAGGCATACAAAGGCCAGCGCCGATAATTTTTTTAATGTTTTTGTTGGTTTCATTTTTGTAGATGTTTAATTATTATTGGGTTATAAGCAAATGTATTTTTTAAAGAAAGGCGAAAAAATACCTAATAAGGGGTATTTTCTTACCTCCGGCAACACGTGCATTTTTTAAGAATATTGAATATATTTGGGCATGAGAAAAATAGAGCACATCGGCATAGCGGTAAAAGACCTTGCGGCATCTAACCTGCTTTTTGAAAAACTATTCGGCGCACCGGCCTACAAAGAGGAAGAAGTGGCCAGCGAAGGCGTAAAGACCTCCTTTTTCATGAACGGCCCCAACAAGATCGAACTGCTGGAAGCCACTACACCTGACAGCCCCATTGCCAAATTCCTTGAAAAGAAAGGCGAAGGCATACACCATATCGCTTTTGACGTGGAAGACATTAATGCCGAAATAGCCCGGCTGAAAGCAGAAGGGTTTACCGTACTGAACGAAACGCCAAAGCGCGGCGCCGACAATAAACTCGTGGCTTTCCTGCACCCTAAAGGTACCAACGGCGTATTGGTAGAATTGTGCCAGGAAATCGGTTAATGATTCAATTCGACAATGTACCAACGTAACAATTACCCCATTAACCACACTAAGAAAATTGCTACATTGACAAATTGCTACATTGACACATTAATAATTGCTACATTTGCACTATGGAAACGAACAGGCAAAAAAAGATAGGAGCACTCCTTCAGAACGATTTAGTTGATATTTTACAGGGTGAGATACGGAAAAACGGCATTTCTAACCTTATTATTTCGATATCCCAGGTACATGTAACAAGCGACTTATCGATTGCTAAAGTTTACCTGAGCGTATTCCCTTCAGAAAGAGGGGGCGAAATACTCGAAGCCGTAAAATCGAATGCTCCGCTCATCAAGCACGACCTTTCGCAGCGCGTCAGGCTACAGTTGCGCAAAGTGCCGAACCTTGTATTTTACCTGGACGATACCCTTGACCAGATGGAGATCATTGACCGCGAACTCGGCGGCGCCAATAACCCGCTTACCAACCCGGAACTGTTAGACAAACGCAAGAAATCTTAATTTGGGATTCCCGTTTTACATAGCACGGCGTTATACCATAAGCCGCAGCAAGAGCACTGCCGTAAACATCATTACCGCAATTGCCGCTGTAGCCATACTGGCAAGCACCGCCGCGCTGTTTATTATTCTTTCGGCATTTAGCGGGCTCAAGGATTTCAGCCTTTCGTTTACCGATACTACCGACCCTGATCTTAAGCTATCGCCAATCGGTGGAAAAACCTTCATTATATCCCCGCAACAGGAACAACAGCTGAAAGCACTTAAAGGTGTGGCTATTTACAGCAAAGTAGCCGAAGAGCGTGTGCTTTTTTATTTTGACGGTAAAGAGCAGGTAGCCGTACTGAAGGGCACCGACAGTCTTTTCACGCAGGTGAACCCTATGAAGACCAAGCTTGTTGGGGGACAGTGGCCCATTACAGAAACCTCACAGGTAGTGGTAGGTGCAGATATATTTACCAAATTATCACTAGGACTATTTGACTACAACCGTGTGCTTGAAGTATATGTGCCAAAACCCGGAAAAGGCCCAATTCAAACCCCGGAAGATGCTTTTAATAAAGGAGGCCTCAACGTTGTAGGAGTATATTCTGTTAATGACGATGTGAACGGCAGGTATGTTTTCTGTAACCTTGATACCGCTCAAAAACTGTTGGACTTCCCGTCAAACAAACTTACCTCTATTGAGTTTAAGCTCGCACCCGGAGCAGCCGAGGATGATGTGAGGCAGCAGCTTCAAACCATCTTTAGCAACAAGATAATCATTAAGAACAGGGCGCAGCTTAACGACTCGCTCTATAAAATGCTCAATGCAGAAAACCTGGTAACCTACCTTTTCTGCTCGCTGGTCGTAGTACTTACGCTGTTCTGCCTTGCCGGTGCACTGATCATGTTGATACTCGACAAAAAAGAGAACATCAAAACCCTTTACAGCCTGGGTACTGAAGTAAGCAGCCTGCGCAAAATATTTTTATACCAGGGTATCTTTATCACTGTACTTGGCATATTCTTCGGGCTTTTGATCGCATCAGGAGTAATATTGCTGCAACAGCATTTTTCACTGTTCATGATCACTGCAGACATGGCGTATCCTGTTACGTTCAACTTCCAAAATCTATTTGTAGTGCTTGCTACCATCCTCACACTGGGCGTATTGGCCTCGTGGATAGCGGCTGCCAGGGTAAACAAAAAGCTGCTCGAAAATTCTTGAGTTTTAGCATTTTCATAAAATTTTCCTTTTATATTTGTGCTTTATTCAAAACATATGATAGTGTTTGCTGTCCGCACCCGCTAACAAGGACACCTCTTCCCGGCAGATCATAATGGCATTTATTCCTAATGCCGCTACCCTATTATTAATTTTATCACATACAATATCATGACACAAAAAGGAAATTCCTCTGGTGCCCTGTCACGCTTTTTTACATTATTAAAACAATCCCTCAACGGAGAAAACATAGACTTTACGCAAGGCAGCATTCGCCGTGCCGTACTATTGCTTGCCATACCCATGATGCTCGAAATGGCCATGGAATCAGTGTTCGCACTCGTTGACCTTTATTTCGTCGGACATCTTGAGAACAGCAGTTTTGCCGTACAGACGGTTGGGTTAACCGAATCGGTACTGACTATTATTTACTCCATTGCCATCGGGATGAGCATGGCAGCAACAGCCGTCGTAGCGCGCCGCATTGGCGAAAAAGATCCGGTAGCAGCAGCCAAAGCCGGTATGCAGGCCATAGTTGTGGCCGTAGCCGTTAATGTGGTCATTGCCATACTCGGGTTTATTTATGCCACCGACATACTGGTGCTCATGGGTTCGTCACGGGAGTCGGCAGTGTTTGGCACCGACTTTATCCGTATCATGATGGGCGGCAGCTTTGTCATTATGCTGCTATTCCTTTTCAATGGTATCTTCCGTGGGGCGGGTAATGCCGCTATTGCCATGAAGAGCCTTTGGATAGCCAATATTGCCAACATCATCCTCTGCCCGATATTCATTAACGGGTTTGGCCCGATACCTGCCTTCGGACTTACAGGTGCAGCGATAGCAACAACAATAGGCCGTAGTACAGGGGTGCTTTACCAATTATACAACCTGTTCAACGGCAAAGGTATGCTGAAGGTGGTTGCCTCCTACTTCATCCCTGATATGGAACAGATAAAAGCGCTTGTAAAAGTAGCCGCACCGGGCATATTGCAATTCGTCATAGGGTCGTGCAGCTGGATGTTCCTGGCACAGTTGGTAGCCACTACGGGCGGGGACGAAGGCTCGGCGGGCTATCAGAGCGCACTCCGTATCATGATGTTCTTTATGCTCCCGGCGTGGGGAATGAGCGGGGCTGCGGCTACACTGGTAGGCCAAAATCTAGGCGCCAAACAGCCGGAACGGGCAGAGCAGTCGGTTATTGTAACGGCAAAATTCAACATGGCTTATATGGGGGCCATTATGGCGATCACACTTTTGGCGGCTGAACCCATGATGTCGTTCTTTACCAAAAACCCGCACGTACACGAGATCGCCGTGAAAGCCATACGGATATTGAGCGCGGGTTATGTATTCTATGGCCTGGGAATGGTGCTGCTCAATGTCTTCAATGGTTCCGGCGATACCAAAACCCCTACGTGGGTCAACTTTTTTGGATTTTGGATGTTGCAGATACCACTTGCCTATGTGCTTGCCAAAGGATTAGACATGGGTCCTACAGGGGTATTTTGGGCTATCCCCATTGCAGAGACTGCCATGACGATAGCCAGCTTTATCCTGTTCAAAAGGGGAAGATGGAAGAAAGTGGAGGTGTAGTGAGCCCCCTAATCCCCGAAGGTGGAACTAGAGCTATAAATAAAATGGGGTTATCTTTTTAAGACAACCCCATTTTCTATGTTATAAATTTGAATTACATCCTGATGGGAATTCCCCCTTTGGGGGTTAGGGGGCCGAATTTCTCCCGCACCTCATCCAGTACGGCATATACATCGGCAGCATCGTCGTGGGTAACCATGCGCTGTCGGTATTCCTTAAAGTTAGGAATGCCCTTAAAGTAATTGGTGTAATGCCTGCGGGTTTCAAATACACCTACACGCTCGCCTTTCCATTCTATGGCCCATTTTAAATGATTTGTTGCGGCCTCTACCCTGTCTTCGAGTGTAGGCGCAGCAAGGTGCTCGCCCGTTTCCATAAAATGCTTTATCTCATTGAATATCCACGGGTAGCCAATAGCGGCACGGCCTATCATAATACCATCGATGCCGTAACGGTTCTTATATTCTAAGGCCTTTTCGGGGCTGTCGATGTCGCCGTTGCCAAAAATGGGTATCTGTATGCGCGGGTTGTTCTTAACGCGGGCAATATGGCTCCAGTCAGCTTCGCCTTTATACATCTGTGCACGGGTGCGACCGTGTATGCTTAATGCTTTTATCCCTACATCCTGAAGGCGTTCGGCCACCTCATCTATATTGATGGAATTTTCGTCCCATCCCAGACGGGTTTTTACAGTAACCGGAAGGTGCGTACTGTTTACCACGGCTTTTGTGAGGCGCACCATCAGGTCGATGTCTTTTAGTACACCTGCTCCGGCGCCTTTGCATACTACTTTTTTAACAGGGCACCCAAAGTTGATATCCACAATATCCGGATTTACAGCCTCTACAATTCGTGCCGATAATGCCATCGCCTCTTCATCGCCCCCGAATATCTGTATGCCGACAGGGCGCTCATAATCGAATATATCAAGTTTCTGTCTGCTTTTCATCGCATCGCGAATGAGCCCCTCGGACGAGATGAACTCACTGAACATAAGGTCTGCGCCATGGGTTTTGCACAGCCTGCGGAAAGGCGGGTCGCTTACATCTTCCATTGGCGCAAGCAATAGTGGGAAGTCAGGGAGTTCTATGTTACCGATTTTAACCATCTTCTTCATTTTGTGCAAAATTACATCTTTTTAGCTGAACAGTATATTATACAATTTCAGTGTGTTTTAATAATGAACAATTCTGTAGTATAATATTAGTTAAACCGCATTAACATAATATTTTTCACAATTTTTCAGGCAAATACCCGTGTTTTAATATCGAATTAACAACGCAAGAGCAATAATTAACGATTGATAAGGAGATTTATTTTTTTTAAACAACTTCATTTGCAGTTACTATTTAAATAATAGCAATCACTTTATAACTTACTATATGATCCGAATCTTTACGCTTAAAAAACAATTTGTGGTTTTTATCCTGCTTATGGGAAGCCTTTATGGCAATGCCCAATCCGTATGGACAGGAGCTGTGAACACCAATTGGAATACACCGGGGAACTGGACGCCAATGGCGGCACCAACACAGGCAACTAATGTGGTTATTCCAGGAAACGCTGCACGTTACCCCGAAATAATGGGCTTTGACGGTATTGCTGACTGTGCCAATCTTACAATAAATCAGGGCGCTACTGTGCTCGTAAATAATAACGGCAACGGAAAATTGCGCGTTTACGGCGGTATCTCCAATAGCGGTATACTGGATATTACAGATGGTAGCCTTATCATGGCCGGCAATACGCCGCAGACTATTCCTTCCAGTACATTTTTAAATAATACGATACGTAACCTTACGATTTACCATACAGGGGCATTAGGGTCTACAACCCTGGGAGGGACACTTAATCTTACAGGGGTACTTAAACTGAGTGGCGGCCCGTTTTACACAGGCGGTTTCCTTACACTGAAAAGCACTGCTTCGTCGACCGCATTGGTAGATAAAGTAGAGGGCCTAATGGCAGCTATCATTGGAGAGGTGACTGTTGAACGCTACATTCCCGCAAAAAGAGCTTTCAGGCTCATCACACCATCGACAACCGGTGGCACGATAAACAGCAACTGGCAGGAAGGCGGGTCCGAAGCAGCAGGTTTCGGAACCGATATTACCGGCACAGGCGGAAGCACGAACGGCTTTGACCCTACAACTACCAACAACGCTTCGCTATTTACCCATACTAGTTCTACTGCTACGTGGGCGGCTGTAACAAGCACTACCACCGGTACGCTTACAGCCGGCAAACCATACAGGCTGCTGGTACGCGGAGACAGGACTATTAACCTTGGGTCGAATACTGCACCGGCTACAGCAACTACACTCCGCACTACAGGCACACTATCTACAGGAAATGTGATCTTTACCGATCTCGGTATGGATGCGGGAGATTTTAGCATGATAGGCAACCCTTACCAGGCAACTGTTGATATGGGTGCTGTACTGGCTGATGCCAATAACCTGAACACCGACTTTTATTATGTATGGGATCCAACGCTGAACGCAAGGGGTGGCTATACAACAGTGGTTATTGCGACCAACTCGAACACAACGCCAGGCTCCCAGGCGAACAGGTACCTGCAGCCCAACCAGGCCGTATTTGTTCAGACCGCAGCATCGTTCTTACCCACATATATAACATTTACCGAGGCACATAAATTTGTTTTTTCGAATGCAACGCCAAATTTATACAACGAAGCTGCCGATGCTGCCGAAGCACAGATAAAACTTGCTATGTACAATGCCGATACCACCGACGGTGTGGCAATGGATGGATTGTTGGTACGTTTCAATGATGCTTACAGCAATGATGTGAATAATAAAGATGCGGTTAAGCCAACCAACCAGGATGAAGGCGTAGGACTAATGAATTCAGGGAAAATACTCAGCGTGGAAAGCAGGCAGATTCCAACAGCGGCCGATGTAATCCCATTGGCAAATACAACTTACAGAGGGACCTCTTACACTTATAAAGTAACTGTAAGCGAACTTGATAATGTTGCCGCCTACCTACAGGACAGCTATACCGAAACAAGTACCGAACTGGCAAATAATGGCGAAACACTATACAACTTTACTGTTGACCCTGCCGTTGAAGCCAGTACGGCGCAAAACCGTTTTAACCTTGTCTTTGCTGAAACACTTGGCACTAGTGAACTTAAAGGGACCGCATTCAGCGTATATCCTAATCCTGCTTCAGGAAATGAATTTACCGTACAGCTTTCCTCTGCTAATAATCCTTCTGTAACTGTATACAACCAGCTGGGACAGCAGGTAGCCTGCAAAACAAATGCATATGGCAATATACTTACCGTGACGCCAACTGCCCAAATGGGAACAGGGATTTATATGGTACAGGTAGAAAATGGAGGAAAAACCGCTGTGAAAAAATTAATCGTAAAATAAACTTGCTATGAAAAAGATATTATCTGCAAAAACGTGGCTATATGCCGCACTATTATATGTATGTTTTGCTGTACCGGCGTGGTCGCAAACAGGATTTGATGACGACGTAGAGGATGAACCCGCAGAGGCGCCTATAAATCAGCTGCTGATAATCGGCTTTATCGGTGGTTCGATATTAGCTTATCAGGTAATCCGTAAAAAGAAGCACTCAATTTAGAAACAATAGACTCCGTATAAAAGCCCGCATACTTTTCAGTATGCGGGCTTTTTGCGTTTGTACCATAGCGTCGTCGATGCCGGTCAGAATTCGATTGTTAAATTTTATAAAGATATTAACAGTTAAGACGTTTTGGAGGATTTAAACATAGTACTAACAACTTGATTTCTAAAAATTATAAATTATAGACAGCTTAAAATCAATCTTTTATATCTATAATAAGAAAAATCAATCACGTCATAAATATTTAATTGAGGATGATAATTCACAACATTTTGTTAAAATTATCTTTGTAACCGAACATAAAACCCCATTTAATATTCAATTTATGATTACCAAATTACTTTTAAAAAGCCCAATAATCGCGATGCTGCTGCTTGTAGCTTCAGGATTGTCGGCGCAAACGGTCACTTCCATTTCACCCTCTTCGTTTACAGAAAGAATGACCATTACAATTAACGGTACCGGATTCGTTTCCGGCCAAATGTCCGTAAGGTTCTACACAGGATCTGATTTTTCGACCGGCTCTGCTGCCTACGTTCCCGGCACATCAGTTACTTTTGTAAGCGCTACATCCCTTACAGTTGTAGTTCCAGCAGTCCTTGCTGCAGACCAGGGCGTTACAACCAAATATCTTCGTGTGGTAAAGTCAGGCCCTCCTGTAGCATATAGCCCTGAAGCATCATATAGCTACGCATCCCCGGCTTCTACCAGCAGTGCTTCTTATGTAAACCAGATCATTACCAACTATAATGGCGCCTGGAATACAGGTTCCGGCGGCACCTACCCCACCAGTACTGTTCAGCCGGATACCCAGCACTCCCTTGCTGCTTTCAGGTACGGCGGTGTTTTATACAGCACCGGGAATAACGCTGCCGGAGATACTTCGCTCATGAATGCGTTGTCAACATCGGGTTACACCAGCGGCCTCGGGTCTTCTGCAGGCCAGTATACCCAGGCAAACTGGAGGGCGCTGCCTATCAACAACCTGACGGGTAATATTACTTCAGGCTCATCTCAATATATTGTATTAGGATCTCTTATAGACGGGAGTGCAACAACTTCGGTATATACCGCACCATCTGTAGTAGGACTGGGCTGCCGCGACGTACTTATTGACGGCACACGCGGCCTTGGACTTGGCACAGGATTTACCAACTTTCCTGCCACAAATGTGCTTACTTTCCAGGCAAGCAACATCGTACAGTATACACCGGGAGATGAAAAACCCGATATCCTTGTGACCCAGGTGGCGGACCCCGACGGAGGATCCTATTCCCTTTATTATTTTACTGACAGTGCAGGCAACATCGTGGGCAAGCCTGTAAGGGTAACAACATCCAGCGTTACTAAGGTAGGCACCTATAAAAGCGATTTTTTTACGCTGAATAACACAACTTTGAATGCTGCTGTTGTTAATGGCACCGGAAATCCAGGCGGCCCTACGCGTGATATCAGGCTTGTTGCCTATAAACTGTCTGATTTTGGCATTACCGAAGACAACAAGGCCGGAGTTACAAAATTTATAGTAATGCCAAGCGGCGCTGATGACATGGCATTTATGGCCTATAACAGGGACAGTTTCCAGATACCGGCCCCGGAGATCACGACACAACCTGTAAGCCAGGCGGTATGCCCGAACGGGAGTGCTACATTTACAGTTTCGGTCGCTGTTACAGGATCAGGAACAGAACAGCCTACCTACCAATGGGAACGCAATGGTATAGCCCTTACCAATACCGGAAATTACAGCGGCGTTACTACGGCTACCCTTACCGTTTCGCCTGTAGCTACAGGGAATTATGGCATTTACCGTTGTGTTGTAACCAACAGTGCAGGAGCGGCTTTCAGTAACAGTGCCTACCTGAACTCAGTGTTTCTTACCTATACTGCAAGCGCCGCAACATGCCAGAATGTTGCAACCACACTTACCGCATCTGCCGAAGGAAATGTGCCCCAGTACCAATGGTACCTCACTGCAAACGATGGCACCTCAACTTCTACGTCGGGCGCTACTGCAATTTCGGGTGCAACAGGTGTTACCTACCAGCCGCCGGTAACAGCGGCGGGCACAAAAAACTATCTGGTGAGGGCCTACCCTAACGGATATTCATGTGCACCGGCAACATCGGCAATAATCCCTGTAACCGTTACAGCATCTTCAAATGCGGGTACGGTATCAGAAAATCAGACCTTGTGCTCGGGCAGTACAGCGAGTATAAGCATAAGCGGATATACCGGAACAATACAATGGGAATCTTCTCCCAATAATACAGCGTGGACTGAAATAAGCGGCGCTACTGCAGCCACTTATACAACCCCGGCGCTAACAACGACAACCTATTACAGGGCGAAAGTGACGAATGGGATATGCAGCACAGCAACAAGCACGGTAATAGTTATAACCGTTACCACTACAAATGTATGGACTGGCGCTGTAAGCACTATGTGGAATACCCCCGGCAACTGGGCCTGCGGTATCGTACCTACCCTGGTGCTGAACGCACGCATACCTGTTGTAGCATCCAATCGCTACCCAATAATAGCCGGTACCGACGGACTGGCAGACTGCCTTAACCTGACCATTGACAATGGCGCGAGTGTAACCATGAATAATAATAGTGCAGGTACAATCCGTATTGCAGGATCGCTGAGCAACAGTGGTAAATTTGATGCACAGGACGGTACTGTATTATTTATAGGGACAACAGGAGCACAAACTGTTTCCGGCAATTCGTTCTTCAACAATTATGTCAGGAACCTTACTATCAATAATGCTTCGGGAGTTACGTTAACGGATGCGCTTAACCTTACCGGAATACTGAACCCGGTTGCAGGACAGTTCGTTACAGGGAACAATCTTACACTGAAAAGCAATGCTGTAACTACCGCTATGGTAGCTCCGGTAACAGGAAGCGTCAGCGGTACAATGACCATTGAGCGTTACATACCGGCACGCAGGGCATTCAGGCTGATAAGCTCCCCTGTAAATGGCGGGTCTATACGCGCCAACTGGCAGGAAAACGGCGCAGAAATCGTTGGATGGGGTACCGATATTACCGGCGCTAACCCTGGCGCAAACGGATTTGACGCATCGGGCAGCAACAACCCTTCGCTATTCACTTTTGATAATTCAGGGGGCACTTCATGGAATGCAGTTACAAGCACACTTACAAACAACCTGATTGCAGGGCAGCCAATGCGTATGCTGATAAGGGGCGACAGGACCATCAACCAGGCACTGAATGCTTCTGCTCCCACGAATACGACACTCAGGTCTACAGGGACTATAAAAACAGGCGATGTGACGGTTACAAGCCTTAGCCAGGAAGCAGGAAAATACAGTTTTGTGGGCAACCCGTACCAGGCGCCTGTAGATATGAGCGCGGTAATGGCCGGCTCGACCAACCTTAATACCGGATTCTATTACTTTTGGGATCCTACACTTGGCGGGACACCAACAGTAGGCCAGCCTGGTGGAAGGGGTGCCTATGTGACGGTACTTTTACCAAACGGCATCAATACTTCGGGATCAGCGGCTACAAAATACATACAGGCAAACCAGGCATTCTTTGTGCAAACGCTAACCAGTGGGTCAGCCTCCTTAACCTTTAAGGAAAGCTACAAATCGCTGCTTACCAATGTTACACCGCATGTTTACGGTATAGATGAGAGCAATGACACAAGGATAATGCTCAAAATGTATGACCAGGCATCATTCGGCCAGAACGATACACCATCTGACGGGCTTATTATCGACTTTGGTTCAGACTATTCTAATGACATAGACGCTATGGACGCCCCGAAGATGGGCAACCAGGATGAAAACGTAGCAATACTTGAAGGCACAGACCGATACAGTGTAGTGCGCAGGGCCAACCCGGTACTTACTGATGTTATCCGCCTGTTCAACAACCAGTACAGGAAAACGGCCTATAAATACGCTATAGATGTTACCGGGATGGCGAATGGACTGACAGCTTACCTGCATGACAAGCTTAATGATACGATGACTGAACTGGAGAATGAAGGACAGACCTTATACAATTTTAATATTGACGACACGAACCCTCTAAGCATAGCAGAAAACCGATTTGATATTGTTTTCCAGGCAACCGTGCTGGGCAATAATAATTTTGATTCGGCTTCATTTAAAGTATACCCTAACCCTTCAACAGGCGGTGCATTTTTCATAGAGATGCCTTCAACAGCAGAAAAGACAACTGTGGCCCTGTATAATATCGTTAGGCAGGAGGTAGGCGCATCCGTAAGCACAGAATCAGGCAATGTTGTAAAGGTTATTCCTGTAACTGTTTTGAGCGAAGGTGTTTATACACTAACGATAAACAATGGCCAAAAAACGGTGACAAAAAAATTAATTATAAAATAAAAAGTGCTATGAACAATTCAATTATAAAAAATACATATAAATCCCTGTTACTGTTTTTCTTCTTTATGATGCCTTTGCTTGCAACAGCCCAGGAATTTGATGAGGGTGATGGCGGTGGCGACGATGTAAATGACGAAGCGCCTATAGACGGTTATGTTTCCATAGCGCTGGTTACAGGATGTGTATTGGGATATCTCATGATAAAACGTGAGGCAAAACTTTCATAAAAAGATTTAGCATCCAATAGTAAACAAAACGGGGCCATAAAGTCCCCGTTTTGTATTATAGACAGGTATATATCTAGTTATTTATTAAATATTTTTATTCAATAAATATATAATATCACTAGCTAAAACGCGTATTCTTAAGGATAACTCAAATTCTACAACGTTGTAGTGTTAAATTGAAAAGAATCATCATAATTTTAACATTTGTGCAATGATCAGATTTCAAATAAATTTGTTCTTTTGCTTAATAGTTTAAGAAATATTTTATGCTATCTATAACTGTCTCCTGGTTGATAGCAGCAGCAATATTCCGTAAAATACAAAGCTATTTAAAACAGTGCATAAAGCCCCCTTTATGCACTGTTTCTTTTTTAAACAAAATCGTTTTTTGCATTGCGTAATTATCCCTTTGCAACTCGCTAACTTTGTCTATATTTGCCGATTAAACGCTACCTTTACAGGTAAGCGCCGTTATCCTCCTTATTTTGGGGCGAAATACATAGAAAATTGATAATTGACGAAGATGAAGCATATAAGGAATTTTTGCATTATTGCACATATTGACCACGGAAAGAGTACCCTTGCCGACCGCCTGCTTGATGCCACACAAACCGTTACAAAACGCGAATCGCAGGCACAATTGCTGGACAACATGGACCTGGAACGCGAACGCGGCATTACCATAAAAAGTCATGCAATACAGATGGAGTACACCTATAAAGGAGAGGAATATATCCTGAACCTTATTGATACTCCCGGCCACGTGGATTTCTCCTACGAGGTTTCCCGTTCCATTGCCGCTTGCGAAGGAGCCCTGCTTATCGTGGATGCGGCCCAGAGCATACAGGCACAAACTATCTCCAACCTGTACCTGGCACTGGAGAACGACCTTGAGATAATCCCTATACTAAATAAGATTGACCTTCCGAGCGCGAATCCTGAAGAGGTAAGCGACGATATTGTAGACCTGCTAGGCTGCAAGCTGGAAGACATTATCCCGGCCAGCGGCAAAACCGGCTTGGGTGTGGAAGAGATACTTGCTGCCATCATTGAGCGCATACCGGCCCCAAAAGGTAATCCGGATGAGCCATTGCAGGCACTGATATTTGACTCGGTATATAATCCGTTCCGTGGGATCGAGGTTATATTCAGGGTTATAAATGGTAAGATAACCAAGGGGCAGAAGATAAAATTCATGGCCACCGGCAACGAATATTTTGCAGATGAAGTAGGCACCCTGAAACTGAACCAGGTGCCCAAGACCAGTATTGGTGCGGGCGATGTGGGTTACCTTATATCGGGTATAAAAGAAGCCAAAGAGGTAAAAGTTGGTGATACACTTACCGATGCCAAAAACCCAACCCAGAATATGGTGAGCGGTTTCGAGGACGTAAAACCAATGGTTTTTGCCGGTATTTACCCGGTAGACACCGAAGATTATGAGGAGCTGCGCAACTCTATGGAGAAGCTCCAACTGAACGATGCCTCACTGGTATTTGTACCGGAAAGCTCGGCGGCACTTGGCTTTGGATTCCGATGCGGGTTCCTGGGAATGCTCCACATGGAGATCATACAGGAACGCCTGGAACGCGAGTTTAACATGACGGTGATCACTACGGTGCCCAACGTATCTTACCTGGCCTATACTAAAAAAGACCCTACTACCCCACTGATCGTAAACAACCCGAGCGACCTTCCGGAACCGTCAAGGCTGGACCACGTGGAGGAACCCTATATCAAAGCGACTATTATTACAAAGTCGGATTTCGTGGGGAACGTAATGAGCCTTTGTATCGAAAAGCGTGGTATCATTACCAACCAGACGTACCTGACCACAGAGCGTGTGGAGCTGAACTTCGACATGCCGCTGGCAGAGATCGTATTTGACTTCTATGACAGGCTGAAAACGGTATCTAAAGGCTATGCGTCGTTTGACTACTCCCCTATCGGTATGCGTACGTCGAACCTTGTAAAAGTAGACATACTATTAAACGCCCAGATCGTGGATGCACTGTCGGCGCTTATCCATGCGGATAATGCTTACAACATCGGCAAGAAAATGTGCGAAAAACTAAAGGAACTTATCCCAAGGCAGCAGTTTGATATCCCTATCCAGGCAGCCATCGGTGTGAAAGTAATTTCTCGCGAGACCATAAAAGCCCTGCGTAAAGACGTTACTGCCAAGTGTTATGGCGGGGATATTTCGCGTAAGCGTAAACTTCTCGAAAAGCAGAAGAAAGGTAAGAAACGTATGCGCCAGGTGGGCAACGTAGAGATACCGCAGGAGGCCTTTATGGCGGTGTTGAAACTGAATGACTAAGTTTTCCTCTGTATTGAGAATTGAGATATTAGAATTGAGGCCCGTAGCAGCGATGTTACGGGTTTTTTAATAAAATCAATCTTGCTGCAATACTATAAGAAATGTCATAGCCATTAAGCTACAGCATCAAACGATGTAGTAATTTTCAGCATTAGTAATGTTAAATTGGCAAGGTTTATGTTACAGAAAAAACTATACATTTGCATTGACGGAATTGAAATGTTGTGAAAACAAACAAAGTACATATTTATCAACGGATCTTATGGGCGCTTATAGCGCTCCATATACTCAATTTCAGTATTGACAACCCCCATACCCTTCGTGACAGTGATGTTGTTGATGAGGATTTTGAAGAGGTGGATAGTGTAGTAGAGCTTGTACTTGAAAATGTGATCCATATTGAAAACGCGATTCCCGAGCACCATACAAAATCTCCCGTTGGCCACAAATTAAACCTTAAAAAAACCACATGGATCTTCCCGCAGCAACAGGAAGATCTCGTTTTTGAATCTGTTCACCAGCCGAACTTCAGGGTGGTGCTTCCCGATACATTTTATCGCCATTCATTATATTATTCGCCCTATCTGGCCGTATTCTCTCCTCCTCCCGAGGCTTAATACTATTTACATTTTTAAAATCCGGAGCATTGCCTTTATTGGCAGTGTAATGTTATTCGCATGGGTTTTACCTATGCTCCCGGCACGGCTTGTATCTGTATACAAACCAGTCTAAATAAATAGTATTAAAATAATCGACATGACATTAAAAAAGATAATGTCCTGCATGGCAATAGCGCTATGCTGGGCCAATATGGCTGCGCAAAACCCTCAAAATCTAGACCTTACCATAAAGCAGGCTGAAGAGCTTTTCTTTAAAAATAACTTTTTACTGCTTGCCGGCCAGTATGGTATTGACAAAGCCGATGCGGCCATAATACAGAGTAAAGTGTACCCAAATCCGGAGGTAAGCGCCGATATGATTGCCTACCAAGGTCAGAACAATCTTTACTTCCCTACAGGCAATCGTGGCAACTTTGCCGCAGGCATCGAACAGCTAATTATACTTGGAGGTAAACGCAAAGCCGGTATCGAACTAGCTAAAAAGGATAAAGAAATGGCTGAAGCCGACCTGACCGACCTGACCCGCAACCTGCAATACCAGATATGGCAATCTTTCTACACATTGCACAACCAGGAAAAGATCATAAAAAAATATGACATGCTCCTGCAAAAGCTACAGGAACTCATTAGCAGCTATGAGGTACAGGTAACCAAAAACAATGTAGCTCTAAAGGACCTGGTGCGCCTGAAGTCGGTTTATGTAAAGATTAATAACGACAAGTCGGAAGAAAGCCAGGTGCTAATTGAGGAACAGCAAAAACTGAATATTTTGCTAGGCACCACAGCTACTATAAAAACAAGATACAGCTCTGACGATGCCAAAGGCTTTGCTGCCAAAAGTTTTGTTTACGATGAAATACTGAGCCAGTCCCTGAAAAACAGGGCCGACCTCAACCAGGCAAGGATCGCCACCGAATCGGCGACGCTTAACCTTAAGCTGCAGCGCAGCCTGGCCATTCCTGATGTAACGCTCCGCGGTGGCTACAACCAGCAGGGTGATGCCTTCAGGAACCAGTACAATATGGGGCTCGCGATATCGCTGCCGTTCTTTGACCGAAACCAGGGTAATATCCAAAAAGCTAAGACAGGACAGCTTGAAGCGGGAAAAAATGTAAGCTACAAAGAACTGGAAGTTACCAACGAGGTTCTCGCCGCTTACCAGAACTTTACCCGTAGCGTTGAGGAATACAAACGCATTAATTCGCTTATCAACCAGGATTTTGATACAGTATTCAACGGTATCAATTCCAATTTCCAGAAAGGCAATGTATCAATGATCGAGTTTGCCGATTTTTTTGAGGCATACAACGAAGCGCAGACTGAAGTGGAAAGAGTTAAAAAACAACTTGCAATCGCCGCTGCAGGGATAAACTTTGTAACAGGCACTAACAACTTTTAAAAAATGAAAACACCGGGCTATATAGTATTGATGAGCGCAGCCGTGATAATAATGATGACGGGCTGCTCTAAAAAACAAGAGAACCACGAAGAGGAGGCACCGCAAAAATTTGTGATGACCGACACGATGTACAAGGGGAGCACTTTTGCCACCGCCGATGAAGAATATGCGCAGAACGAAATACGCCTTTTTGGCAAAGTAAGCGCAGAGAACAATAACATGAGCCAGGTATTCCCGGCCGTGGGGGGCAGCGTGATAGAAATAAAAGCCGAGCTGGGCGACTATGTAAAACAGGGACAGTTGCTGGCCAGTGTGCGCAGTACCGAGATCGCAGGCTTCCAGAGCCAGGCAAGCGACGCAGATGCAGATGTGAGCATTGCCGAACGCAACCTGCAAAGCGCGAAGGACATGTATGAAGGAAAGCTCGCCAGCGAAAAAGAACTGGTAATGGCCCAGAAAGAGCTTGATAAGGCCAAGGCGGAGCAACGCAGGATGAGAGAAGTGAACCAGATATACAGGTTGAAAAGTGGGTCGGTGTACAATATGTACGCACCTATAAGCGGGTACATTGTAGCCAAGGACATCAGCCCTAACGAAATGCTGAGCAGCAACCGCGAGAGTGCGGTATTTACAATTGCAAAATTGGACCGTGTGTGGGTGCTTGCCAATGTAAACGAGAGCGACCTCGACAAGATAAAGACAGGCCAGGCAGTAGACATCCATACCATAGCCTATCCTGACAAAGACATTAAAGGCAAAATAGACAAGATATTCAATGTAATCGATCCCGATACCAGGGCGGCAAAAGCCCTCATAAGCGTACCGAATAGCGATGTTGCGCTTAAGCCGGAAATGAATGCCACCGTTACCGTACATTTTCCGGACGACAAGAAATTCGTAGCCATACCAAGCGAGGCCGTGGTTTTTGATAAAAGCAAGAACTTCGTCATGGTGTTCAATGCAAAGGATAATGTTGAGACCAGGGAGGTTACGGTATACCGTGCACTTGACGATAAAACTTACATCTCATCGGGGCTTAAGGCGGGTGAGAAGGTTATTGTAAAGAACAACCTGCTCATCTATGATGCCATTAACGATTAATTGCAGCAGCCATGATAAAAATGATAAGGAATATAATAGGGTTTTCCCTTCGCAATAGGCTATTTACCTTTTTTTGGGTAGCTATTGTAGTGATAGCAGGTGTTATCAGTTATAAAAATATACCGGTTGAAGCATTTCCCGATGTTACCAATACCCAGATAATCATTGTAACGCAATGGGAAGGCCGCAGTGCCGAGGAAGTGGAGCGCTTTGTAACCTCTCCTATAGAAATCTCGATGAACTCCGTACAAAAGAAAACCAATGTGCGCAGTATCACGATGTTCGGGCTTTCGATAATAAAAATTATTTTCGACGATGATGTAGACGACTTCTTTGCGCGCCAGCAGGTGAACAACCAGCTGCGCAATGTAGAGTTGCCCGAAGGCATAGAGCCCGATGTGCAGCCTCCTTACGGGCCCACCGGAGAGATATTCCGGTATACGCTGCAAAGCAAGGATAAAAATACCCGCGACCTGCTTACCCTGCAAAACTGGGTGATCGACCGCCAGCTGCGCTCCGTGCCCGGCGTGGCCGATGTGGTGGCCTTTGGTGGGCGCGAAAAAACCTACGAAGTAGAGATAGACCCTATCCTGCTCCAAAAATACGAACTCAGTTCGCCGCAGGTTTATGATGCCATTAGCAAAGCCAACGTTAATGTGGGAGGCGATGTTATCGAGAAGAACGGCCAGGCCTATGTGGTGCGCGGTGTCGGGCTTCTGGAAAGCATCAGTGATATAGAGAATACCATTGTCGCCCAATACAACGGCAACCCCATCCTCATCAAGAATATTGGAAAAGTGGTGGAAAGCAATGTGCCACGCGTGGGCCAGGTAGGGCTTGACGACAATGACGATGTGGTTGAGGGCATTGTAGTGATGCGGAAGAACGAGAACCCGTCGATAGTACTCACTGCCCTTAAAGAAAAGATCGCCTATGTGCAGGACAATGTGCTGCCTAAGGATGTAAAGATGGTTACCTTTTACGACCGTGACAACCTCATGGAATACTGTACCCATACGGTAACGCACAACCTTGTCGAAGGGATCGTGCTCGTTACCCTGATCGTATTCCTGTTCATGGCCGACTGGCGTACCACGGTCATCGTGTCGATCATTATACCTTTGGCGCTGCTGTTTGCCTTCCTGTGCCTCAGGCTCAAGGGCATGAGCGCCAACCTGCTTTCCCTTGGTGCAGTAGACTTCGGCATCATCATAGACGGTGCCGTCGTCATGGTCGAGGGGCTCTTTGTCGCACTCGACCAACTGCAGCATAACGTGGGCGAAAAGCGCTTCAACAAGCTGGCCAAACTGGGGCTTATACGTAAAACCGGTTCCAAGTTGGGAGTGGCTATCTTTTTCAGCAAGCTGATTATCATCTCTGCCCTGCTCCCTATTTTCTCTTTTGAAAAAGTGGAAGGCAAAATGTTCTCGCCGCTTGCCTGGACACTGGGCTTTGCACTGCTTGGCGCGCTTATCTTCACGCTTACGCTGGTACCGGTATTGTGCTCCATCCTTTTAAATAAAAATGTAAAGGAAAAGCACAACATATTCGTGGAGTTTTTCAATAATTCGGTAGCCAAAGGTTTGGGCTTTACGTTTAGGCATAAAAAGGTTTCGTTCATTGTGTCGTTGGTTATCCTGGGGCTTACGTTGGTGTCGGCAAAGTTTATGGGTACCGAATTCCTGCCGCCGCTGAATGAAGGTGCGCTTTGGGTGGAGGCCAAATTCCCTATGAGCCAGTCGCTTACCGAAACCGTAGACCGCGTGGCCGAACTGCGTACAGTACTGCGAACCTTTCCCGAAGTAAACGGCGTGCTTTCGCAAACGGGCCGCAGCAACGACGGTACCGACCCAAGCGGTTTCTATTATGTGCAGATGCAAGTGAACCTGAAGCCGAAAGAAGAATGGAAGCGCAAGATTACGATGGACGGGCTGGTGGAAGAAATGGACAAAAAGCTGAAAAACTTCCAGGGGATCAACTTCAATTATTCGCAGCCTATTATTGATAACGTAGCCGAAGCCGTGGCGGGTATGAATGCCAGCAACGCAGTGAAAATTTATGGGGACGACCTGAAAACGCTCGATAAACTTGCCAATGAGGTGATCGCTAAAATAGGGCACGTAGATGGCATTAAGGATATTGGCATCCTGCGCAACGTAGGGCAGCCGGAGATAAGCATCCGTTTCGACGAAGAAAAAATGGCGCTCTACGGCGTGCAGAAAAGCGATGCCCAGAGCATTATAGAAATGGCGATAGGCGGCAAAACCGCGACACAGAAATATGAAGGCGAGAAAAAATTTGATGTCAGGCTGCGTTACAGGCAGGACTACCGCAAGGATGAAGAAGACATCATGAACCTTATGGTCCCTACCCTGCGAGGCACCAAAGTTCCGCTCAAGGAGATCGCATCGCTGAATACCGCTACCGGGCCGGCGTTTATATACCGCGACAATACCAAGAGGTTCATCGGGGTGAAATTCTCGGTGCGTGACCGTGATTTGGGCAGTACCATTGCCGATGCCCAGGCCCGTGTAAAAGGCATGAAACTGCCCCAGGGCTACACCATAGGCTGGACAGGCGAGTTCGAGAACCAGATACGTGCCAGCGCCAAGCTCGCCCAGGTAGTACCGATTTCGCTGGTGCTGATATTTGTGCTGCTGTTCATCATGTTCGGCAATATAAAAGATTCGCTGCTGGTGCTTGTCAATGTCCCGTTTGCCATCATCGGCGGTATACTGGCCTTACAGATCACGGGTATTAACTTTGGCATTTCGGCTGGGGTGGGCTTTATTGCGCTGCTGGGCATTTGTATCCAGAACGGCGTGATACTCGTCTCAGAGTTCCATTCCAACCTGCGAAAGAAAATGAGCCTGGCCTCCTCTGTCATTGAGGGCGTAAAAAGCCGTACCCGCCCCGTGGTCATGACGGCGCTTATGGCAGCGATAGGCCTTATGCCGGCTGCGATCTCAACAGGTATCGGCTCCGAATCGCAAAAACCGCTTGCCGTTGCCATCATCGGCGGACTGGTTACCGCAACGCTGTTTACCCTGCTGATATTCCCCAACTTCTTCTACTGGATAATGAAGAACAAGCATGAGAAAGACGAATAGATTTTAGATGAGAGATTTTAGATGAGAGACCCGTAGCAGAGGTGTTGCGGGTTTTTTTGTTAATATTAAGTATTTAACAAAAAAATTATATATTTGACAAATAACCAATTAAAATATGGAAGCGCGTAAATTAGCAAATAACGAAAATAAAAATGTAAATTATAACAGAAGTACTTCTCAAAGAGTCAAAGAAACTTTAACAGATGAGATTGTTATCGGGATTTGCTCTCAAATTGGTGCAAAAAAGGATTTAGTGATAAGCAGTATAGAAAAATATCTTAAAGAATTTAATTATATTGTGAAGATCATTAAGCTGAGTGATTTTATTACTAACCAACAGACTTCTTCAGCACCTCAAGTCGGCAAGACAGAAAGGTTTACTAATTTAATTTCTAAAATTGATACTGGAAATGAGCTTAGAGAAAATTTTGGAGAAGATTATTTGGCTAATTTAGCAATCACTCAGATTGCGCATGAAAAGAAAAAACATTATCTGGTAGAAGATGAAAAAGACTTTAGTAAGATAAAATCTAGACGCATATGTTATATAATTGACTCTATCAAACACACTGAGGAACTAAACACATTTAAAGATGTATATAGAGACATCTTCTATTTGATGAGTATTTATACTCCTATAGAAGAACGAATTAACAATTTATCTATACCCTCCTTAAGCCGAGAAGAGGCAGAAACCCTGATACATAAGGATCAATATGAAGAAAATCCTTATGGACAACAAGTGAGGGAAGTATTTGTAAATGCGGATTTTTTTCTTAGGGTGGATCAAAATACCGAAAAAGATATTCATAAAAAAACAAGAAGATACATCAATTTATTATTTGGCTATGGATTAGAATCTCCAACAACACATGAACGAGCGATGTATGAAGCAAAATCGGCTTCAGTTAATTCTGCTTGTTTATCTCGTCAGGTTGGAGCAGCTATAACTTGCAGTGAAGGCAATTTACTTTCAACAGGCTGGAATGACGTTCCAAAATATGGCGGAAATTTATATACTAGTGAATCCCCTAATGATAATAGATGTTTTGTTACAGGGCAGTGTCATAATGATTTTAATAAAAGTTCTTTAGTCAATTATATTATTGAAGACTTCAAAAATACAATTGATTTGGAAAAAATTTTACAGGGTACTAGCGAAATTGATTCTTCAAAATATTTTGGTATAATACAAAATTTATCTAATTTTATAAAAGAAAGATTAGATAAATCTGGCATTAGAAATCTAATAGAGTTTTCTAGATCTGTACATGCGGAAATGCATGCTATAATAAATGCAGGAAATTTGGACGGGAATAAAATTAAAGGCGGCGTATTATATTGTACAACTTATCCCTGCCATAATTGTGCAAGACACATTATTGCTGCTGGAATAAAAAAAGTCATTTATATTGAGCCTTATATAAAAAGTAAAGCTCCAGAATTACACGATGATTCAATTACTGAGAATGAAAAGGTAAACAATAAAGTACAATTACTAGTGTTTGATGGTGTTGCGCCACGTAGGTATTTAACTTTTTTTAATCAAAATAGAAACAGAAAAAGATTAGGAAAAAGTCTGGTAAACAATTTTGACAAAACGAAACTGAACCCAATTAATAATATATCTTTGCAGGCACTAATTTTTCTAGAAACACAAGCAGCCCAAAGGATAATAGATCGTCAAACCAATGAGCCACAATACTGAAAAAAATATCAAAGTTATTAAATTGGATGCGCAGGTAAAACCTTCGCATTCTATTAGTTACAGCTGCAATTGCTGTAGTGAAAAAGTCACTTGCCAACAATATATCGAATCATTACAACCAACTTATGTTATTAATTTGAAACAATTTGAAATTAATAAGATGGTACAAGAAATATCTTCTTTAATAAAAAGAGATGAATAAGAGGCCAATGGCCTCTTATTTTTTGTCCAAGCTTTCCGTAAATTCAAAGCATAATGAAAAAAGAAAACCCAATACCTCCTGAACATCAGCGGTTAGTATTAGACAGGATTGCTAATGCTAAAAAAAATCCTGAACGCCTTTTAGATTGGGATGAAGTCGTAAAAAGACTGTAAAAGTTGAGACACGCATTTAATGTGTCTAATATATTAATATAAAATTCCATGAACTATGCGATACACATTCAATGTGTATCTACTATCGCGTTATCATAAACTTTCCCCTGCTCCTACTTTTAAACTTTGTAACTTTGCAACTTTAAACTTTGCAACTCAAAAGAAATGATAGAAGATAAAAACCAGCAGCGCACCAGCCTTTCTAACCTGGGCGAATTCGGACTTATAGAGCACCTTACCCAAAATATCGAGATCAACCAGCCAACGACTATAAAAGGCATTGGGGACGATGGGGCCGTGCTCGATTTTAAGGATAAGAAAGTGGTGGTATCGACCGACCTGCTTATTGAAGGCGTACACTTTGACCTGGCCTATATGCCGCTAAAGCACCTCGGCTACAAAGCCGTTGTGGTGAATGTATCCGACATTTGTGCCATGAACGCCAAACCAACGCAGATCACGGTTTCGATAGCAGTATCCAACCGTTTCCCCGTAGAGGCTTTAGACGAGCTGTATGACGGCATTAAGCATGCTGCCAAAGTATATGGCATAGACATCATCGGGGGCGACACAACATCGTCTCAAAAAGGGATGATCCTGAGCATTACCGCCATTGGCGAAGCTGACGAGGATGATATTACCTACCGCGTGGGCGCAACGGATACCGACCTGCTGGTACTTACCGGCGATGTGGGTTCGGCCTATATGGGGCTGCAGGTGCTCGAAAGGGAAAAGCAGGTGTTCCAGGTGAACCCGGACAACCAGCCCGACCTTGATGCCTATACCTACTTAATAGAACGCCAGCTGAAACCGGAAGCCCGTATGGACGTGAAGGAACTGCTGAAAGCGCTGGAGATAAAACCTACTTCGATGATCGATGTATCGGACGGGCTATCGTCAGAGATCATCCATCTGTGCAAGCAATCGGGCGTAGGGTGTAATCTGTATGAGGACAAATTGCCGCTCGATCCGCAGCTGATCAATGTGTGTGAGGAGTTCAATATCGACAGCACTACGGTGGCTATCAACGGCGGCGAAGATTACGAACTGCTATTTACCATCCGTATGGAGGATTTCGAAAAGATAAAGGGCAACCCAAATTTCTCGATCATTGGTCACATGACACAGGAAAGCGAAGGCATCCACCTCGTAACACGTGCCAATACCAAGATCCCTTTGAAAGCAAGGGGATGGAATGCATTACAGGAAGAGGAATAGTTATTTAGTTCCGGGTTTGGAGTTGTGGGTTTCGGGTTGCCAATTGTAACGGATACTCAACACCTGAATACTCAAAAATAAAAATGCCGCATTTAGACTAAGCTCAATGCGGCATTTTCATTCTTTTTACTTTCTAACTATTTCTTTTCCGGAACCAGTTGTTTTAACTGCGCTGCAAAAGCATCAGAAACTATTTCGGCCCCTTTGTGGTTGGGGTGTACCGCATCATAAAAATCAGGGACTTTAACGAGTGTGGTAAGGTCGATCACATCGATCCCTACTTCGCTGCGGATCATTTTTGCAAACTCCGCGCTGTATCCCGCGGCATTATCGCAATCGTCCGGATTGATAGGCATCAGTACCATTACATATTTAATGTTTTTGCTTTTAAAATAATCGCGTGCCCTTTTCAGGAAGGCCAGCTGCGAAACCGGCTTCGATTGCGGCTTGTACTTATCGCACCCGATAGGCTGAACCGGGTAGTTAGGAGAGCGCTGTTCCACATAGATATGCGGGAAATACGGGTCCATGATCCTGCCTTCGTCATATTTCTCATTATCCAGTAAAGGCCTGATGGCAGTCGTGATATAGTTCTCGAAATACACCCTCGATTTCAAATTATTCTCAAAGTCGGAATTATCGAAAAAGCTTTTAGTGTTACCCATTACCGACCTTGTAGCGTCGTTGAGCTTGTAGCCGCTAAGGAACATTGGTATTGTTTTGGCATCAGGGATATCAACCGGCTTGTCTTTAGAGAAAAATGCCGTTGTGGTACACTGAACCACCATCCTTGTGTTGTCCCCTACCATTCCGTAGAAATAGCCGGATTGGTACATGTCCTGGCTAAAGTTCCCTACATTGTATATTTCAGCCGGCGTGCCCAGCTTTGCCTTAACCCTTTTTGTATCGACGCCCAGCACCGTACGGCTGTCGCCAAATACCAGTATATTATCATCCTTTTTATGAACGTTATCCAGCAGGGTAAGGAAACGCTTATCGCTGCTGTTGAATTTCCTGTAAAAAAAAGGCTGGGCATAGGTAAGCACCACTACTGTAGCAAAAGCTGCAAAGCAAAAGGTAAGCAGGCGGACAATAGTTGTTTTCATCGGGAGGTATTTTTAGAATTGGAAATAAATAAAACTTGCCTGCTCTCCACCAAATAGGTAGATAAGGGATACAAGCGCCATAATGATGAACAGCTGCAACGGAAGCTTTTTAAGGTATATGCCGTTAAAAGCATATTCTCTCCTGCGGTATAGCCATTCTACAGAAAGCATTATGATGATCATCAGTACAACAATAAGGAGCGTTGTATTGTCGGCACCCTTCAGTTTCGGGAATTTCAGGAGTGACGGCTGCAGCATCTGGCCAATATAAGTAAAGGCAGCTTTCATCGATGCGGCCCTGAAGAATATCCAGGCGAATACCGTTAGTATAAATGTGATCAGGATACCAAAAAACTCCCTTACGCTTGGCAGGGCGCTATTGGCCGCTACAACTTCCAGGTTATTCCTGTTACGGTTGGTGAGGAGCAATGGTAAAAAGTACAGTGCATTAAGGAATCCCCAGAATACAAATGTCCAGTTGGCCCCGTGCCAAAAACCGCTCACAAGGAATATTATAAAGGTATTCCTTACTTTCATCCACGTACCGCCTTTGCTGCCACCTAAAGGTATATACAGGTAATCCCTGAACCATGTAGAGAGCGATATGTGCCACCTTCTCCAAAACTCAGCAATATCCCTGGAAAAATAAGGGTATTTGAAGTTGGTCATGAGGCTTATGCCGAAAAACTTCGCCACACCCAGTGCAACGTCGCTGTATCCTGAGAAATCGCAATAGATCTGGAAGGCAAACAACACCGCGCCAAGCGCCCTGATACTGCCTGAAGCCACCTCATCGCCAAAGATGCCGTCTACGAGGGAAGCTGCACTGTCGGCAATAACTATCTTTTTGAAAAGCCCCCATACGATCTGGAAGCTGCCGTCAATAACACGGTTGTAATCAAGGTTCCTCTTTACCATAAATTGCGGCAAAAGGTGCGATGCACGTTCTATAGGCCCGGCGACAAGGAGGGGGAAGAAACTTACAAAAACCGCATAGGTAACAAGGTCATCAACCGGTTTGGCTTTGTCGTTGTATATATCAAAAACGTAGGATAATCCGTGGAATGTATAGAAGGAGATACCAACCGGCAATATAATATTCAAAGTGCTCATGTGGACGGTGAAGCCCATCATTTCCAGCATTTCGGCAAAAGATTCGGCAAAAAAGTTGTAGTATTTAAAGAAGCATAAAAAGCCCAGGTTGATCCCTACGCTGATAATAAGCCAAAGTTTCTTATTTGCCTTTGACGTGCTCCTTTCGATAGCCTGACCTGAATAAAAATCCAATAATGTTGAAAATGCCAAAAGGAAGCCAAACCTCCAGTCCCACCAGCAATAAAAAACATAACTTACTACAACGAGTAAAGCGTTTTGAAGCTTCAGGTTCTTATTGGCGACAAACCAATACAGCACAAACACTATGGGCAGGAACAGCGCGAATTCGTAAGAATTGAACAGCATACTTAAATGTTAAATTTTTTCAAAGATAGAATTAATTTCTATTGTGAAAACCTCTTTACAAAAGAATAACCAACCTTTTTTAAAAGTATAAGATAATACTCACAGGATACTGTAGTACAAGATACTATATAGAAAGTGCAAGGATTTGATGTTTTGTATTTATATTGTGTAAATTCCTATATTTATAGCATGAAACCTGAAAATAAAAACTTCCTTACGTTTTGCCTCCTGGTCTTTTTAACAGCGGTACTGGCCTATTCGCTGTTTTTCGTCTCGGCAATGGCCTATAGTCAACCCATGGGTTCTTACAGTAAGGTCAGTTCTTATGTTCACGGGTTTATCCTGCACATGCCGCTTTGGCTCGGGGCTTTATTGATTGCCGGACTTATATTGAAAAAGCCTTTTCCGCGCAAAATGACCCTTATACTGGAAGCATTGCTTTTTGGGCTGTTGCTGCTCCCATTAATTTTAAAGGATCCAAGGGTATTCTTCGATTATATCGTACTGCCTTATTATGCCGTTGACTTCCTGCTGTGCCTGGCATTGCTCCTGAAGTTACGCATACGCCTTATAAAAACATAAAAAAAGTCCTGACTCGCGCCGGGACTTTCTTTTGGATCTTGTAGAAATTACTATTTGTATGTATACGTAGCAGCATAAATGTGAGTCCCATCCTCACCTCCTGTTTTTGTAAACGTAGCCGTTGTAGGATAGTTTGCACTGTTATATACATAATCTGCAACCACCTGGCTTTGTACTTCACCGGCCTCATTTTTTATAACCACTTTTTTCGGGTTGTTTACAGGAAGCAGCAATTTGGCTTTTATAAGCTCTTCTGCCTGTGGCGTAGCGCTGAAGTTAAGGTCGATATTGTCCAGCACTTCAATTATTCCTGCCGCCTCAAGCGTAGCGAAGAACGGGTTTGGTTTTTGGTCGTACGTAATATCGGCAGTATATTCTGCCATGACCGTCCCGTCATAATCCCTTTCAAAAAGCCTAAGCTTAATCGGGTTGCCGTGGGTGTCATAGTCAAGCACTTCGCCAAATTCGTAACCATCGTACGCGTCAACAAAAAGGTCGCTGGTAGTAAGTACATCGTTGCTTCCGCTAATGTTGGCAAGACCGCCATTCTCATAAGCGAACATGCTGGTTTCCTCACCGTCAGTAGCGCTGGTCACCCTTCCGTTGGCATCATAGACCACGGTTAAAGAGGATGCAACTTCATCGCTGCTGGACGGGATCACGCTTACATGGGTAATGTATTTTTTTTCGCCGTTATTGGCATTGTTGTAATCATCTGACGAATCATCGCTGCAGCTTGTAAAAGCAAGCACTGCCGTCAGGCAAAGGGCGGATAGGAATTTGTTTTTCATAAAAGCTAATTGGTTTTTTTTGAGGACGCTAATTAAGGGTAAATTTTTGACACAAAAAAAGCATTCGGCAGGAATGTTTTTATGAAATTATCCCTAAACATTACAGTTTTACTGCAAATATTACAGGTACCATTACTGCTTTACAGGAATTAAAAATGTGCATACCCTATAATCATCCTCAGCAAAAAGATACCTGAATCGTATCTCAAAATTTACCATCTACTACGCTTTCCCTATTAACGGTTACTGAGCATAAAAAGAATTCATCCTTATGGCTATTACCTAAAGGCCTTATACCTTTGCCAACGACTGCAGACTCTTTAAGATCGATATTCTCAACATAAATTTTAAGTCTTGTGGGCTTATTTCTTTTCAGATAGGGAAATCCCGTTTCGAATTCAAGGCGAACAGTTTTGTTGCCATCTCTACAAAATAGGATACTGCCGTCCTGTGCTATAACAGAAAAGCATGTGAAGAATAAAACTGCAACAAAGAAAATTATTTTTTTCATATCTGCCGTTAAAACAAAACGCCCCCTTCCGGAGGCGTTATTATATTACATCTTCATCAGCCAGTTCCGTACCGAAACTTCTTCGTTGATGATGCTTCTCAAGTCAGATATTTTTACCCTGTCCTGCTTCATGCTGTCGCGGTGGCGGATGGTCACGGTCTCATCTTCGAGCGTCTGGTGGTCTACCGTGATGCAGAAAGGCGTGCCCAGTGCATCCTGCCTCCTGTAGCGGCGGCCAACGGCATCCTTCTCATCATACGCCACGTTAAAGTCCCATTTAAGGTCTTCTATTATCTTGCGTGCCACGTCCGGGAGGCCGTCTTTCTTAACCAATGGCAGTACCGCAGCTTTTGTAGGTGCCAGTACCGATGGAAGGCTTAGTACCGTACGTACAGAGCCATCTTCCAAAGTTTCTTCTTTTAATGCTGTGGAGAATACCGCAAGGAACATCCTGTCAAGCCCGACAGAGGTTTCCACTACATACGGCACATAGTTCTCATTAAGTTCGGTATCGAAATATTGGAGTTTCTTGCCTGAATGCTCCTCGTGTGCCTTAAGGTCGAAGTCGGTACGGGAGTGGATTCCCTCAAGTTCTTTAAACCCAAACGGGAAGTTGAACTCGATATCGGCAGCGGCATTGGCATAATGCGCCAGCTTCTCATGGTCGTGGAAACGATAATTTTCCCTGCCAAGGCCAAGTGACAGGTGCCATTTCAGCCTGGTATCTTTCCAGTACTCATAGTATTTCATTTCTTCACCCGGGCGCACAAAGAACTGCATTTCCATCTGCTCAAATTCGCGCATACGGAAGATGAACTGCCTGGCTACGATCTCGTTACGGAAAGCCTTGCCCGTCTGCGCGATACCGAAAGGTATTTTCATACGTCCGGTTTTCTGCACGTTCAGGAAGTTCACGAAGATACCCTGCGCCGTTTCGGGGCGAAGGTACAGATCCATTGCGTTGGCAGCCTCCGCGCCCAGCTTGGTACCGAACATCAGGTTGAACTGCCTTACTTCGGTCCAGTTACGCGAACCCGTTTCCGGGTCGGCGATCTCCAATTCCTCGATTAGGGCTTTTACATCGGCCAGGTTCTCGCTGCCCAATGATGCAGCCATACGCTCCAGTATCTGGCGTTGCTTTGCTTTATATTCCATCACACGGGCATTGGTCGTAACAAATTCCTCCTCATTGAAGGCATCGCCAAAACGCGCGCGTGCTTTTTCTATTTCCTTTTGGGCTTTCTGGTTCAGCTTTTCGGCATAATCTTCAATAAGCGTGTCCGCCCTGTATCTTTTTTTGGAATCCTTGTTGTCTATCAAAGGGTCGTTGAACGCATCCACGTGCCCCGAAGCCTTCCATGTGGTAGGGTGCATGAATATCGCGGCATCAATCCCCACAATGTTCTCATGCATCTGCACCATGCTCTTCCACCAGTATTCCCTGATGTTCTTCTTTAACTCTGCGCCGTTCTGCCCGTAGTCGTACACCGCGCTTAAACCATCGTATATTTCGCTGGACTGGAAAATGAACCCATACTCCTTAGCGTGCGAAATAACATTCTTAAATTGATCTTCTTGTTTTGCCATAGTGGTGCAAAAATATAAAACCTAACTATATAAGCGCAGTAATTTATACAGAAAATCAGGCTGGTGTTACAGAAATAAAAAGTTTTATATCTTTATCCAAAAAGCAATATAATGCTCCGCTCCCTCTTCAACCTCCTCTTCCCGAAAGCCTGTAATGGCTGTGACGGACTGTTGCTGGAAAGTGAAGATGTTATCTGTACCGCATGCCGCCACGATATGCCTTTTACGCTACACCACCTGAACCCGGAGAATGAGACCTTCAAAAAGTTCTACGGGAGGCTGCCGCTGGAACATGCTTCGGCATTTGTGTATTTCCATAAAGAAGGCATGGTGCAGCAGATGATACACAACCTGAAGTACCGCAGGCAGCAGGATGTAGGCCGCTTTTTAGGGCAATTGTATGCCGAAGACCTTAAAACCGTGGAAGCGCTTAAAGATGTTACCGACATTATTCCGGTACCGATGCACCCGAAAAAATTACGCCAGCGCGGCTACAACCAGGTAACGGAATTCGGGAAAGCTTTAGCCGAAGGGCTGGGCAAAAACTACAATGAGGCTATTTTGGTAAAGAAAGTGCATACCCAAACCCAGACAAAAAAGAACCTTGCTGCACGTGCCGCCATAGCCAACGCTTTCGATATCAATTATACGGATGCAGATGCAGAAAAACACTTTTTACTCATCGATGACGTTATCACTACAGGGTCGACGTTGGAAGCCTGCGGGCGGGAACTGCTGAAAATCCCCGGCGCTAAGGTCAGCATTGTGACTATGGCTTATGCGCATTCATAAATACTCCTAGTAAATGCATAATTTAGAGCAATATTATACAGAAGAAGCGTGGAGAATGTTTTCAGCCTTATATATGAATGACTGGACTAATTCACCGTCACAGCAAATTTTATTAAAACAACTAAATAACGAAACTGATATTTCAGCAACCGTTGTTGGAATTTATGGCGACGCCTATTGCAATCAAATAATATTTCAAAAAATACCAGCATTAGATAATTTAAGCATATTAGATTGTATGGGCAGTATTAAATTAAGAAATCGCCTTAAAGAAATGCTTATGAGATGTCCTTACTAATCGTTATATAGAATTTCTTGAATAAACATTTCAATAACATCAATTATAATTGTTATTTTGTGCTGTCAAAGAATTCAATATGCTGAAAAGTAGATTTTTCCTTTATATAGTGCTCATTTCACTTTCCCTTACCGGATGTGCCAAACGCGGCAGCATCACCGGCGGGGCAAAAGACACGATACCCCCTACCATTACAGGAAGCTCACCACGCAACATGAGCACCGATTTTAAAGGCAAAGAGATTCATATCGACTTTAACGAGTACATCAAGATAAAAGACATCAACAAACAGCTGATCATTTCTCCGCCGATGAAGTACACGCCGGAAATAGTACCTGCCGGGAGCGCCAGTAAATTCATCAATATAAAGATCAAGGATACGCTACAGGAAAACACGACGTACAGTTTTAACTTCGGGCAAAGTATTACCGACAATAACGAAGGCAATCCGTATTCGCAGTTCAAATTCATATTTTCTACAGGTGCATACATCGACTCACTTTCGCTAAAAGGGACTATAAAAGATGCTTACGCTCTGGAAACAGACAATTTTGTAACGATTATGATGTATGAGGCCAATGAAACCTTTAACGATTCTACGATTTACAAAGAGCGCCCAAGGTATGTGACCAACACGCTTGACAGTATGGTTAGTTTTTCACTGGAAAATATTAAAGAGGGTAAATACCACCTTTTTGCACTGAAGGATAAGAACAATAATTACAAATACGACCCTAAGACCGACAAGATAGCATTTCTGAATGATATAGTAAATGTCCCGGACAGCCTTATTGCCGGCTACCAGCTGGAACTTTTCCAGGAAACGCCACCATTCAGGCCTTTCAAGCCATCACTTGAGACATCCAACAGATTCTTTGTGGGCTATGAGGGCGATGCGAGAGGGATAAAAGTAAAGGTGAAGAACGGTGCCGAAGATATCCGGTCACTGGTCACAAAAGTACCCGACAAAGATTCGGTGAATGTATGGATACCGCGGGGCATTAAAGCCGACTCGCTTCAGGTGCAGGTAACCCACCGTGACTCGGTAAAGGATTTTGTCATGAAATTTAAAGAGCTCAAAACCGCCGATTCCCTAAAAATCGAGGCGGTGCAGAAAGGCGGGCTCCATTTCCGGGAAAAATTCACACTGAAGCCGTCGACACCGCTTGTTACTATTGACAATAGCAAGATAACCCTTATCAACAAAGACTCACTGGCTGTACCGTTTACTTATGCGTATGACGAATTTAAGCAGGAACTGGAGTTCGATTTTGTAAAAGAAGAGAGCCAGAGATATAGTTTCAGGATGTTGCCGGGGGCCCTTATAGATTATTACGGTACGCAGAACGATTCCTTAAAATACACCATCGTTACAAAAACGTATGCCGAATATGGCAACCTGCGAATACAACTGCAAAATGTAAACCGATTCCCGTTACTACTGGAAATCACCAATGTCAAAGGAGAGGTTCAGGCTTCCTATTATTCAGAGGGGGAAACGCAGATTAATTTCGATGCTATACTCCCCGATAAATACCTTTTACGGGTTATTTACGACAATAATAAGAACCGCGAGTGGGACAGTGGCTATTATCCTGACAGGCGCCAGCCCGAAGAGGTGATCTATTTCCCGAAAGAAGTAGATGTACGGGAGAACTGGGACGTAGAGCAACCCTTTAATCTCGGAGGGTAAAGCTATCCCTGTCGTTTAAAAACCCAAACTTTTTACGGGTCTCCAGCAGGCTTTCCTTATCAAGCACCGCCGTAAAAACACCTTCATTACCCGAAGCATCAGTTATAATTCCGCCAAGGCAATCCAATACCTGAGAATGCCCGGGATAGGCATGCCCGTTCTCATCGTGACCAATCCGGTTAAGTCCCGCTACATAGCACATATTCTCTATGGCACGTGCCTTTAGCAGCGTATCCCACGCAAATACCCTTGGCGAAGGCCAGTTGGCAACATACAGCAGCAGGTCGTATTGCTCAACATTCCTTGCAAAGACCGGGAAGCGCAGGTCATAGCACACTAAAGGGCATATTTTCCAGCCTTTATATTCCACGATCAGTTTTTCGGTCCCGGCGGTATAGGCTTTGTCTTCGCCCGCCAGTGTGAACAGGTGGCGCTTATCATACGTTTGTATATCACCGCCCGGGAACACAAAAACAAGGCGGTTGTAATACCTGCCATTCTCTTCAATAACGAGGCTTCCCGTAATGGCACAATCCTTAGCAGCGGCCATTTCCTTCATCCATGCAATAGTTTCTCCGTCCATGGTTTCTGCCACAGCTTGCGGCTTCATGGTAAACCCCGTTGCGAACATTTCGGGGAGCAGGATAAGGTCGGTTTGCCCGATACTGTTGATGAGCCTTTCGAAATTGGCGCGGTTGGCCTGCGGGTCTTCCCAGGTAAGGGAGGTTTGAATGAGAGATATTTTCATAGATTCTTTTGCCACGAATTACACAAATTTCACGAATTTTATCATTGTGGGTGGTTCATTAATTCCCTATGGGAAACCAACGCAAACACGCATTCTTCTACCGAAATTAAATCGCTACGCGATAGGAATACTTCCCAGTAGGGAACTAATTTCGGTAGCCAAAGTTTCCACACCGGCTCTTAATTTCCCGTAGGGAATTAATAAACCGTATATCTACTCCATCACCAGCGTAGCCACCATCCCGGCTTTTAGCGTTATGGTCGTTTTCTTTTTGCCGGCAGCAACATCAATTGTTTTGTCCGATTCAGAGGTGTTCTGAACCAGCACTGCGATTTTACCGCCAGGGGTTTTGTAGGCTACATTAGGAAGGCCTTCCACTATATTCGATTCTACCCTCACCGATCCCGGCCTCACAAATTTGGACGAATGCGCAATGATGTAATAGGCGGGTTCGCGGGTCACTTTGTTTCCTGTTATAGTTACAGCGCCAAGGCAGCGGTCGCATCCACCCCTGTCGGTATGCGGTTCCTGCTTTTCATCGGCGGCAAGGTTCCATTCTAATACAGTTTTGCACCAGTTACGCGGCGCGCCGATACTCAGGTTCTCGGTATGCCAGGTAAGCTCTTTGGCAAAATCACCGGGTGCGCCTACCCATTGCTCAGTAAAATATAAATTCTTGTCGGGGTGCGCCGTATGCACTTTCGATATGGCATCTACCGTCCCGCCATACAGGTGGAATGCTGATCCATCTATGTATTTAGCCGCTTCTTTGTCGTCCAGGATAGATATAGGATAGTCGGGCCTGTCGGCATTGTGGTCGTAGATGATGATCTTGGTGTTTATGTTATTCTTTTTGAAGGCAGGCCCCAAATGATCCCGCACAAATACTTTCTGGTCGGCGGCCTCCATCAGCAGGCTTGGGTTGTTGCCGGGATGCAGCGGCTCATTCTGCACGGTGAGCGCATCAATGGTAATGCCATACTCCTTCATTTCCTGAATGTACTTCACGAGGTATTTGGCATAAGCCGGATAGTATTCCGGTTTCAGGCTGCCGCCGCGGGTATCGCCATTGGTTTTCATCCATACGGGTGGTGACCATGGAGAACCGAGGATCTTTATCTTCGGGCTTATTGCCAGTATTTGCTGTAGCACCGGGATAAGGTATTTTTTGTCGTAACCAAGGTAAAAGCGGTCTATGTTCTCGTCGGTTTCTCCTTTAGGCAGATCGTTATAGGAAAACAATAGTTCGTCAAGGTCGGATGCACCAACGCTGATGCGCAGGTAGCTCACGCCGATATCATTTGCGCCGGTACCAAAAAGTTCTTTCAAAAGTTCTGCCCTCGACTGTTTGTCCATTTTGGAAATATGCATAGCGCTGCCGCCCGTCAGGGTAAAGCCGAAACCATCCATTTCCTGGTATTTCACTTCAGGGTTTATGGTAAGCCGGATATGGCTTGTGGCCGGGTCATTGGTTACGGGTTGCTGTTGGAGCATCGCTGATCTGTCGGGCATGGTTACCCATAATCCCGCATCGGGTGTTTTTGTTTTGGATGCGGAACCGCAGCCTATCGCAAGCCCTGCTAGTAGTAATACCGCTATCCCGGCTGCTGCTTTTGTCCTGATTTGAAACATAATAGAATTTTTTGGTTGATGATCTTTTGGAAAACCCAAATTACGATAATTTCTACGAGAAATGGAACGCGGATGACACGGATTAGGCGGATGACCACGGATTTTCTTGCGACTGCCGAAAATTTAACCACAAGGTTCACTAAGACCTGCACAATGGACACAAAGCTGTGTGAACCGTGTGAAAAAACTCTGTGTCCATTGTCGTAAATTCAGAACCTGCATGCCTGAAAACTGCGACTGTGACTGAAAACTTGCTAATACGTCTTCGTCATATCCTCATCTACTACCAGTATAAAATCAGCAAGGTTCTGGTTTTCCTTTTCCAATTTGGAAATATCTTTTTGGGATACCGCAGCAATGGTAATGACCTTTACGCCGGGTTTCGCTTTTTTGAGGTACCAGCCGATGCCTTCGAAATTATCGCTGTGGTAGGTGCCGTTGTAATGAATGAATATGGTGCCGGGCTTCAGGTTCTTTACAATGAAATACGCCATCGTGGCATCTTTTACTGCCTGTGCCTTCGGGAGGTTGTCGCCGCCGTGGCCGCCCGACATTTCAATCATCTTTACATAGCCGGGCAGCGTGGCATCATAGGCAATGGGTAATGGCGCTACCCAGAATTTTTCCTCGGCTGTAAGCCCGTCAAGCGCTTCGAATCCGCCTTTATAAACTTTACTGGCAAAGCGGCGCGGAACATTGGCCGCCACAAACGGATAGTTCTTTTCTTTAGCAAAATCCACTAATGGCTTGTAGTCGGTCTTGTGGTTAGGCCAAAGGCGCGCCAGCGTGTCGAATGCCTTTTGGTCGATCTCCCCGCGCAGGTATTGGTCAAGCTGTTTCTGGTTGTCCGCTTCGATCATTTCGGCACCAAGCACCAGCGGTTTGGTTTCCGACAGCCCTTTTGCCAGTTCCAGTTCGAGCCAGTGGATAAGGGAATTGTCATGGTGTTCGCCAAACAGCACAACCTCCGTATCTCCGGCAGCTTTCAGGAGTTTTTTATAGGTGGTTTTTTTGCCTTCTTTGGTATAAAGCTGGTAGGGCTGACCCTCCTGGGCCAGGGATAATGCGGATATGAAAAGCGTAGTAAGGAGTATGTGGAGTTTCATTGGGATGTTGATTTGCGGGGTAAAAGTAAGGATTTCTGGCCTCACCCCCAACCCCTCTCCACACGGGGCTGAAGACCGAATTGGCGAAGCAAAGGAGAGGGGACCAGCCCCACTCTGCCGGAATGTGTCCTTGGGGTGTAATTTACGTATTGTAAATTTGAGAAATCGGAAATTTTAGTGTCTCTTTTCTTTATAATTCCTAAAAATTCATTCTGCCTGAAAGTTGTTTGGCTTTTTACCGTTGAAGCTTTATAATTTTACCTTTCAAAACAACTTTACCATGACTTTTGGAATTGATGCCATCGCTTTTGATGTTACTAAACTGCACCTCCCTATAACCACTTTGGCGAATGCCCGCGGCATTGACCCTGAAAAACTCGAAAAGGGATTGGGACTATTTAAAATGACCCTGCCGGATGTGCATCAGGATGTGGTGACACTTGGCGCTAACGCATTGACAAAGCTTATCATCCAAAATGATATTGACCTTACAGCGATCGACCGGATATATGTCGGCACCGAGAGCGGCATCGACAGCTCAAAGCCTATCGGGTCGTTCCTGGTCTCGCTCATGGAACAAAAATTTGGCGAGGGTATATTATCACATTGCGACACGCTCGATATTACGTTCGCCTGTATTGGCGGGGTGGATGCGCTGCACAATTGCCTGGATTTCGTCAGGCTAAATCCTGAAAAGAAAGCTATTGTTGTGACTACCGATATTGCAAAGTACGATTTGGAATCGACGGGCGAATACACACAGGGCGCAGGGGCATTGGCAATGCTGGTTACTGTCGATCCGCGCATCATCTCCTTTTCAGGCGAATTTGCGGTAAGCACCAAAGGCGTGTTCGATTTTTTCAAACCCTATCGTTCTTTTTCGAAAAGCGATATAACCGGAACTACCGAAAATGAGCCGTGGCATGATGTATTAGAAGCAGAAATAGAGATCCATAAAGACCAGCCTGTTTTTGATGGGCAATATTCCAACCAATGCTATACTGACAGGACGAGAGAGGCCTATTTCCGGTTTAAGGAAATGACGAAAACGGAAGGATCATTATATGAAAACTGGGAAGCCATACTCCTGCATCTTCCCTACGCCTTCCAGGGACGCAGGATGTTTGCGGAAATTTTCGCGCTTGATGCTACTACTCCCCTGCTTACCGACAATGAGGAATCTTCGGATCATCAGAATAAAGTAAAGGAGATCGCCAAATCGGAAGCATACAGGGATTTTGTAAACCAACAATTGCAGATGGCCGAGACAGCATCATCGCTGATCGGGAATTTATACACGGGCTCTATCTTTATGGGGCTGCTTTCGGCTTTAAGCCAATTTTCGAAAAACGGCAATGATATTTCCGGTAAGAAATTAGGGTTCCTGGCATATGGCAGCGGCTCGAAGTCGAAAGTTTTCGAAGGGACAATTCAGCCGGGCTGGAAAGAAGCTGTTGATAAAACGCAGCTCTTTGAAATATTAGGCGAAAGCCATGAGATCGGTTTTGAAACTTATCTGCAACTGCATAAAAAGGGGTTGAAGAAGAGCATACTTCACGCTAAAAACGAATGGGTGCTTCATCATATTGAAAAGCAAAACCCGAATTTGCTTGGGGCGCGATATTATGAGTGGGTGGATTAAAGCTTAATTCTTCTTTAATCGACTTTACCGCATCATTAAGGTCATTGGTTGTTTTTATGTACATACCATTATGGACTCCTTTAAAATAAGGCATGCCGTTTTTGGCGGTAACCAGCATCACCCGGTCTACTTCGGCAGGCTGGCGGCCTTCGGCAAATTCGAGCAGCAGCACATTCCCTTCAAGGTAGTAGCGGCCGCAATAGTAGGAGGCGTTAACTCCGAGAAAATTCTCCCGAAACACAAAAGTCCCATTTTTCCTGAGCTTGAGCTTGTACAGCGCCATTTTTTCGGATCGCTCCGCAACAAGCACAGTGCGCGAAAAGCGGTTGAGGACATCGCCACTGCGGGCCATACGGTCTTCCCTGCGCATTAAGGAACAACTCGTGAGGGTAAGTGTTGCCAGAAGTAATATTGCTATGCGTTTCATTTGTAAATTATTGACATATAAAGATAAAGGAAATCATAATTACATAAACGGATTATTCTTTACCAGATCAAAATGGTCATATTCAAACTTGTTGACCCAACAGCTTATGATCCCTGAATCAAATCGCATCCCGCCCTCACGTATAATGGCCATTTGCGTTTGTATCTTACTATCTGGCTTATAACCTTTATGTAGTACAACGGAATCCAGCGCAGCACAAGCATACATCCTTCCAACCGGATTTACCGAGAACAATAGCTTCTCAATGATATTATACTTCTTCTCTTCTAAAAGGTACTTCAGGTTCAATTCAGCAAAATAAATATAATCCCCATCTACATGATATATAGTACCTTCTTTACTAAGATATTGTGGCGTATTCATATTATAAAAAATCGTCAGTTCGCGGGGCTCATATCGCTTATTATTTTCCAATTCCCATAAGAAATCCGGATGCACGTTCCTATAAAGCGATACATTATCATCATAGATACGGTCCCACCACATCGTATCGCCTGAACATTGTAGGGGAACAGTTATTTCTTTCAGGTAATAATCCCTGAAAAGATCATTGTTCGCAACAATGGAAACTTCAGAATATATTATATTGTCGTGAAAGACCAAGACGTTGGCATAAATACTCCCATAGCCACCGTAAACCTGATGCCTTATATATTCAAGCTGATCTGGAAGCGGTATCCTTTCAGTACTCACATTTCCATTAGCCGAAAGCAATGAAGGAAATATTTCACGATAACTATCTATTGTCGGCAAAAGTCCCGGGACCTTGTTCAACATTTGGTGAATATGCCGAATATCCTTGTCCATCCATTCTGTTATCGGGCCTTCTATCTTCTCTTTCGGACGGCAAGTTGGGCAATTATCAAAGGTTTGTAAATTGGTTTTATAAATGCTCTCCTGGGCAAAAAGCATTACTGGGAATAATATCATTATAACTAAACATCTCATCGACTATTTATTTTCTATAAAAATAATCAAATAACCAACATCCAGTAGAGGACATTTTCCCAATAATCTTCCTATTTTTGATGTCCAAACAAAAAGCTATATCATGAAATACCACCAGATAGACAGCACCCTTTTCATTAAGAACCGTAAAAAGTTCATGGCCGAAATGAAGCCGAAAAGCGTTGCCGTATTCAATTCCAATGACATTTACCCTATAAGCGCCGACAGTACTATACCGTTCCAGCAGCACCGCGATATCTTTTACCTGAGCGGCGCCGACCAGGAGGAAAGCATATTGCTGCTGTGCCCTGATGCGCCTTATGAGCACCTGCGTGAGATATTGTTCCTTCGGGAAACTAACGAGCATATTGCCATTTGGGAAGGCGAGAAACTGACCAAGGCGCGCGCTACCGAAGTATCCGGGATCAAAAATATTGTATGGCTAAAGGACTTTGAAAAAACGCTTTTTGAGGTAATGACCTACTGCGACACCATGTACATCAATACAAATGAGCATTATCGCTCTGCCGTGGAAACGCAAACGCGCGAGGACCGTTTTATTAAATGGTGGAAGGATAAATACCCTGCGCACCAGGTAGCCAAAAGCAACCCGATACTGCAAAGGCTGCGCTCAGTTAAAGAACAGGAAGAACTGGATTTGATTCAGAATGCTTGCAACATTACCGAGAAAGGCTTCCGCCGCCTGTTGGGCTTTGTTAAGCCGGGCGTTTGGGAATACGAGATCGAGGCCGAGCTGATACACGAATTTGTGCGTAACCGCTCTAAAGGGTTTGCCTATACGCCAATCATCGCTTCGGGTAAAAATGCTAATGTGCTGCATTATATCGAAAACAACCAGCAATGCAAGGACGGCGAACTGATCCTTCTTGATGTTGCCGCCGAATATGCCAATTACTCTTCCGACCTCAGCCGTACCATACCGGTTTCGGGGCGCTATACGCAAAGGCAGAAGGACGTTTATAACGCTGTGCTCCGCGTAAAGAACGAGGCAACCAAAATGCTGGTGCCGGGAACGCTTTGGAAACAATACCATGTAGAAGTTGGTAAAGTAATGACCTCCGAGCTGCTGGGCCTTGGCCTGATCGACAAAGCCGATGTGCAGAACGAAGACCCTGCTTGGCCGGCGTATAAAAAATATTTCATGCACGGCACATCACACCACCTAGGGCTGGACACGCACGACTACGGACTTTTAGCTGAGACGATGCAGGCCAATATGGTGTTTACCGTAGAACCGGGCATCTACATCCCTGCGGAAGGTTTTGGTATCCGTCTTGAGGATAATGTTGTGGTACAAGCCAGTGGCGAGCCGTTCAACCTGATGCGAAATATTCCTATTGAAGTGGAGGAGATTGAAGAGTTGATGAACGCCTAGTTCGAAAGTTTAGAGTTTAAGGTTTAAAGTTGCCTACTCCTGCTGATAACATTACAGTCCGTGCATTTGCGGACTGTTTTTTTGTTTATTATAACACGGAATTTCTTTAATAACCTTTATTTTTGTACCATCGACATCGTCCTGCTTCAAGAGTGAGCAACTTTAAACCTTAAACTTGAAACTTTTAAACTACAAGAATATAAATCTCACCTATTCCGATACCGGGAAGGGCACCGCTATTGTGCTGCTGCATGGTTTTTTGGAGAACAGCACCATGTGGGATTTCTTTGCGGGTGAGTTTGCCAAAAAGTATCGCGTTATTACTATCGACCTGCTTGGGCATGGGCAGACGGAGTGTCTTGGATACATCCACACGATGGAAGATATGGCAGATGCCGTTCAATTCGTGCTGCATGAGCTGCGCATCCGTAAGGCGATATTCATGGGGCATTCGATGGGTGGGTATGTAGCTTTAGCTTTCGCCGAATTGTACCCGGAAATGGTTAAGGGGATAGTGTTGCAAAACTCAACTTCACGGGCTGACAGCGAGGAACGCAAAGCCAACCGGACACGTGCAATTAAAGCCGTTAAGCAGAATTATGAGGGGTTTGTACGCCTGTCTATAGCCAATCTTTTCAGCGAAGAGAACAGGGAGAAATTTGCCGTTGAAATTGATGCATTGCGTAATGAAGCGCTCAAGACCCCATTGCAGGGAATTGTTGCAGCGCTGGAGGGAATGAAAGTCCGTAAAGACCGTGAGGTGATATTGCATTTTGCGCCCTATCCTGTTCTCTTGGTTTTGGGCAAAAAAGACCAAAGCCTTATTTATGATGAGCACGCCGACCAGATCGAGGGCACCGATAAAAAGCTGGTTACTTACCCCTACGGGCACATGAGCCATATTGAAAGCCGGGATAAATTACTGAAGGAGGTTTTGGAGTTTTTTAAAGGCTGTTGAGGGAACACGGATAGAACTGATTAGACAGATGACCACGGACATATTCCAGTATCTTTTTGTCATCCTGACGAAGGAAGGATCCCACGTTAATTGAGATTCTTCGACTCCGCTGTGCTACGCTCAGAATGACACAGGGTAAAACTAAATCTTCTCCACAAACGGAACTCCCTCATTCAATATCTCATTAATAAGGATGATCAACTGCGTTTTGAATTCCTCAAGCAGTTCGCTGTCAACAATATCCCTTGCCGGGTCGCTTTTACCAAAACTGTCTTTATAACTAAAACTCATAAACCCGTTTTTCATGTTCTTGAAGGAGATGATGCCTGCCTCGGTTTCCAGGCTCCCTGCCTGCTGTTCGTACATGAAAACATACGTGAGCAGCTGTATAATCTTTTCGTTCTTTATATCGCCCGAAAGCCCTTCCCATGTTTTAAGCACAAGGTCGCGCTTTTCTACCTTGCCTGTTTTATAGTCCATGATGCGGAGCCTGCCATTACGTTGTTCGATACGATCGATATTCCCGGATATAAGCACAGGATAAGGCAGCCTGTCATCTTCCAGCCAGCGTTCGTACCGCTGTTCGAGCGCGAGTAGTTTTACGGCATCCCCTGCTGTAAGGCCCTGCTTTTCCTGCTTCAGGAAGTTATGTACATTACGCTTTGCCACCTCAAAAGCCAAAAGGTTACGCCCTTTGCGTATCTCGCCTTCTTTGTATACCAGTACGAACTGCCGCATTACCTCATCATCAACAAGGGCAGCCATATTATCTACATCGTGTGTGGCAAGAAATTTACCTATGTAAGGTGTGTAAAGGTTTTCCAGCGCTCCGTGGATAATGGTTCCCAAGGTGTTTAGCGCGATGCTCTCCTCTACTTCTTCAGCCTCTCGGATGCGCAGTACCCTTTGATAATAAAACTGTATCGGGTTACGGATATAGCCCGTTAATGCCGATGGCGAAAAACCTTTACCCGTAGCGATCTCCTTGAGGCGATCCATTACCTTTTGGGTTTTGGGGACCGTCATGGGTTCGTAGGCTTTATCGGGCAGGAAGGCATTGTATATGCCGCTTTCGAGGTTGTGTGCAGGCTTCTTTTCTATTTCGAGCTGGGTAAGGAAACGGCTTCGCTCCCCTGCATCAAGGCCTTCGCTTTCGGTATTATAGAGCAGGTACACATTTTTAGCCCTTAATAACAAGTGGTAAAAGTGGTAGCTGTAGATGGCATCTTTTTCTTTGTATGTCGGCAGCCCAAGTTCTTTTTTTACATCGTAGGGTATGAATGAATTCTGGGTTTTCCCGGCGGGGAATTTGCCCTCGTTCATAGAGGTGATGATCACATTCTCAAAATCGAGCACGCGGCTTTCCAGTACGCCCATGATCTGCAGCCCGGACAGCGGCTCCCCTTCAAACGATACCTCAGCGAGTTCGATCACCTGTTTGTAAATGGTATGAAGCACTGTGATGTTATCCATCTGCGGATGCACTTCATAATAATTTATGAGCTTGTTGATGACCTTAAATATCGAGTACAAAAATGCCTTGGTTATCTTGTCCTCTTCATCATCATTACTGAGAAAGGACTTCAGCGACAGCAATATTTCCGACAACCTGCCCAATATCTGTCCCGCATTATTCTCCCATCTTTCGAAAAGCAGCCTGAAAAACGGCGAAGCCTCGCCATGTATCTCAAACAATTTGCTTAACGAAAAGAAGGTAAAGTTGTTGCGGTTGATGACCTCGACCAGATAGGAGGCGCCTGCATAAGGCTCTACCAAAGGGTGGGTCAGTATGTCCAGCACCTCGCGGTAATACAACGTGTAGCTCTTTTCATTACGCCCTATGGCATTTGTATGCAGCTTGAACAGTTTTTGGACCAGTATCTGTGCCGGATTGTTGCGGCTGCTGTAGCCCATAGTAATGTTCAGGCTTCCCACACTGGCAGGAAGGCTGTACAGTATTGGTATCAGGAGGTTTTCTTCGCCCAAAACCAATGCGGTCTTATCGAGGCTATGGCCATCTTTTTGCAGCTGCTCTATTATTTCTCCTGCGATCTTTGCCTGCCCCACTGTTTTTGGTGTGCCTATTATCCTGATGTTTTTTTGAAGGCTGAATTCGTCCACGATCCATTCAAACGGATGCGAGGTGTATTGTTTCCATTCTTTTTTGAATCGTCGTATGAAGAGCCCTGAATCATGATATGGGTCGTTCAGGAAAGCCTGGTCGATGTCCCAGTAGATTCTTGCCTGCCCTACCGACAACAGGTGCTGTATGATCTTTTCCTCGGCGGCATTGAGCGCATTGAATCCTGCAAAGATGAGCTGCTCTTTTTTGAAAGCGTTAGAAAAATGGTTGATGTTATTTACGGCTTCACGATAAATGAGCCCCTGGTATCCGGCACCTTTATTGAGCAGGTGATTATAAAGCGTATTGTAATACAACGGCAATAGCTTCCAGAATTCGAGGTAATTCTCGATCATGGTAGTCCGCTTATCCACATCTACCGCCCAGTGCTCTATTTCCTGGATGTTCTCGAGATAGGTAAGTACATGCCTCGGGTCAAGCAGGTAGCGGTCTATCTCATTGAAATCCTGAAGGAGCGTCTTGCCCCAGTTCGCAAATGTTTCAAAGGGTTGCTGCTTTTCTTTTGGCGTAAGTTCCAGGTAAATAGTATAAAACTCAAACAGGAGTTCGATAGCATCTATAGAGCGTATGCCGGCAACATCCTGTATAAAATCTTCAATGCTGATGATCTCAGGTGCAAAGATCGTGGCATCCAATTGCTTTTTCAGCGCTTCTATCAAAAACACCTTCGCCCGCTTATTGGGCAGCACAATAGTGATCCCGGATAGCGAATTCCCATAATTCGTCACTAATTCACTGCTAAGCCGGTCTAAGAAAGTCATGTCTGCCATGGTATATAAGAACCCATCCCGGGTTTTTTAGATTGGCTGCAAAATACTCTTTTTGCCCCAAATTTCATCTTTTTTTTACGCTGTAGCATTGCTATAGCGTGCAAAAAAGCTAAAATTTGGAATAAAAATCTTTATTTTTCGCTGCAATCAAAAAACCAGGGATGGGTTCAAATAAAAAACGCCCCCGACATATCGGGGGCGTTTCCTTAATTATTTTCTGGATTCAGAAATTATCCTCTTTTTACAAGTTTAACTTCTACCCTTCTGTTCTGTGCTTTACCAGCAGCAGTTTTGTTGGTAGCGATCGGTTTAGTTTCACCAAAACCTGTCGATGTTAACCTGTCAGCAGCGATACCATTCTCTACAAGGAAGTTCCTTACGGCTGCAGCCCTGTTTTCAGATAGTGTCTGGTTAAGCGCATTGCTACCATCGCTGTCAGTGTGTCCTTCTATGCTAAAGTCAGCATTTGGATATTCTTTGAAGATTGCAAGCATTGAAGCCAATACCGGCATTGTTTCTTCTTTAAATGTAGCTTTACCACTGTTGAAAAGGATAGTCCTTGCGAACTCGTTAAGACGTTTGATCACTTCTTCAGTAACTTCAGGACATCCACGGTTTGCAGAAGTACCTTTTACGTTAGGGCAAAGATCATCTTTGTCAAGTACACCGTCGCCGTCAGTATCCGGCCATGGGCATCCCCTGTTTTCTTTTGGACCTGCAACCTGAGGACAGTTGTCATCTTTATCAGCTATGCCGTCACCGTCAGTATCAGGACATCCCATAAATTCTTTAGGACCTGCAACATCCGGACAAGAGTCATCTTTGTTTGGTATACCGTCGCCATCTGTATCAGGACATCCCTGGAACTCAGCTACACCAACTTCATCCGGACATAAGTCATCTTTGTCAGGAATTCCGTCGCCATCACGGTCAGGACATCCCATAAATTCTTTAGGACCTGCTTCTGTAGGACACTGGTCATCTTTGTCATATATTCCGTCACCGTCAGTATCTTTACCGCCAAATTTGAAGGTAAGACCTGCAAAGTGCTGTATGTGCCTTGGAACATTAGCTGTTGCCTGGTCTTCGAATGTGTGTTTGTAAGTAGACTGTACTGTAAGTGCAACATTTTCTGTAAACCAGAAGTTAACACCAACACCACCGTTTACCGTACCATTACCATTGTTGTCCAACCATGTGTAACCTCCGCCTAAGTGCAGGTATGGGTTAAACCAGCTTTTGTTCAAAAAGCCATATTTGATTGTAGCATCTGCTCCGTAGTACGTAAGATCGCCCGGGTTAGTTACCATATAATCCTGTGTACCTGGCGTACGGGTAACTACTTTGTCGATTTTGTTTACCGAACCGGTAAGACCGATTGAAAATCCATCGCCAATGTGCCTTGACACATTAATGTACGATACCGATGGCAAAATGTTCCAGCTTTCCTTGAATTTGAAATAGTGGGTGAACTGGTCTTCAAATTTTGAAGCTGCACCGAAGCGCGTACTTACCGCATTGACACCGAATGAGATTGCCCATGGGTTGTCTTCGTCCTGCGCCTGGGCGTTCAACCCCAAAGCTAGCAGTGCAGCTACGAATAGTTTGTTAAGATGTCTCATACTTTTTTTTGTTTTAATTACGAAAGGTTATATGGGACAAATTTACAGTGTTAAACCATAACAGCAAAACGTTTTATTACTAATTATCCTACTAATACGCCTAAAATGTAGTTAAATCAGTGTTAAAGCTTTGCCAACTTCGGTAAAGGCCGCTATAGCTTTATCCAAATGTTCCTGTGTATGAGCCGCCGAAAGCTGTACCCTTATTCTTGCTTTACCTTTTGGAACTACCGGGAAGAAAAATCCTATAACGTAAATACCTTTTTTCAGAAGCTCATCTGCCATGGTTTGAGAGAGCTTAGCGTCATAAAGCATTACGGGCACGATAGCCGAATCGCCATCTATAATATCAAGGCCTGCTTTTTTCATGCCTTCCTTGAAGTAATTCGTATTCCACTCCAGTTTGTCGCGCAGTGACGTGTCCTTCTTCAGCAATTCGAACACCTTTATAGAGGCGCCTACAATAGCCGGTGCAAGCGAATTGGAGAACAAATAAGGGCGTGACCGTTGCCTTAACAATTCGATAATCTCTTTTTTACCTGTTGTATACCCGCCCATAGCTCCTCCAAGCGCTTTGCCAAGGGTACCGGTAATAATGTCTACCCGCCCCATAACACCTTTGGCTTCCAGCGTACCTTTGCCTGTAGCGCCTATAAATCCGGCGGCATGACACTCGTCTACCATTACCATGGCATCATATTTATCGGCAAGGTCGCATATTTTATCTAACGGAGCCACAAGGCCATCCATAGAGAATACGCCATCGGTAACAATGATCTTGAAGCGCCTGCCTTCTTCATTGGCTTTTATCAGTTGCTCCTCAAGTTCCTGCATATTGCTGTTCTCATAGCGGTAACGCGCCGCTTTGCATAAACGAACGCCGTCTATAATAGACGCATGGTTAAGGCTGTCAGAGATAATAGCATCTTCTTCGCCAAGCAATGGCTCGAATACACCGCCATTGGCATCAAAAGCAGCTGCATATAATATAGTGTCTTCGGTGCCGTAAAAATCGGCAATGGCTTTTTCAAGGTCTTTGTGAATGTCCTGCGTGCCGCAAATGAACCGCACTGAGGACATCCCGAAACCGTGGGTATCCATTGCGTCTTTGGCTGCCTGTATAACTTCGGGGTGCGATGAAAGCCCCAGGTAGTTATTCGCGCAGAAGTTTAAAACTTTCTGCCCGCTATCGAGGGTTATCTCTGCGCCCTGCGGGGAAGCGATTATTCTTTCTTTTTTGTAAAGGCCGTTCTCTTTGATACTCTCAAGCTCGGCTGTTAAGTGTTCTTTGATTTTTCCGTACATTTTATAGTTTGTTTGTTGTTTAGTTTCCAAGCCCCCTGCCGGAAGCCCCCTAACCCCCGAAGTGGTAACGAGCTTCACTTGGCGGTTAGTCCTCACCCCCCGGCCCCCTCTACAAAGGAGAGGGGGAAGGAACTTCACTCATGCCGATAGTTCTCACTGGGACGAGTTTCACCAGATGGAGATTGCAAATGTATATAAAGTATTTCATTATTTGTTTGGGCTGCATGAGTGAAGCTCGTTCCCCCTTCGGGGGCTAGGGGGCTTCCTATATATACCAATGCCTTTTTTACCACCTGTAAACCCATTGCTTCAAGCGCTCTTTGGTAATCGGCCAGCTGCCTTTCATATTTGGGAAGGTGCACACCCGTTTTATAATCCAGTAGCCACGCCTTGCCGTCGCGTACCGTTACCCTGTCGGGTTTTATGGTTTGCGCGCCTTTACTGATGATGCTCTGCTCACTGAAAATCACAGTGCCTTCTGCGAAAAAGTCTGCGAGCTCCGGGTGATAAATAACCTCCTTTAGCATTGTTGCCACATCGTCCGACTGCGAATGGACGATTAGGCCCTCCTCTACGGCCTTCATAACCGCGAGCGGAATATCATTGCCGGTTTTTACAAAGGATAATATTTCGTGCATTACGTTACCAAATTCAATAGCCATCAGTTGTGTTGTGCCCCACATCAGCGATTCGCGCTGCGCTATCTTTACCGCCCGGGGGTTGAAGCGCTCCTGCACTACCTTTATGGTTTGTTGTGGTTCGGAATAATCTTCTTCTTTTGATAATTTTTCAGGTGCACCAAAGGCGTATTCAGCGACTGTGTTATCGAACACGCCTTTATCGGTAAGGTATTTTATAAAGTAAGACGACATATTGTTCGTCAGTTCGCCTCTTGATGTAAAGTTCCTGTTAGAAATGATATAAAGCTGCTCCTCGGCACGGGTGAGCGCCACATATAATATATTAATGTTATCGAGCAACTCTTCCTGCGACTTTATCATATACATTTCGGCGGCCTTTTCGCCATATTCTGCTACGGCACGGCTACTGTCGATAAGCGCCTTTTGGAATTCAAAGGTATCATCGTCCAGTTCCAGCCACAGCTTGTCGCGGCGAGCCCTGGCATAGTCCTCCTCTGCAAACGGAAATATAACCACCGGGAATTCCAGCCCTTTGGATTTGTGTATGGTCATAATGCGCACGGCATCGTTTCCTTCAGGCGATGGTATGCTAAACTTGGAGCCGTTATTATCCCAATACTCGAGAAAATCGGCAATGCCCGATTGTGTGCGGATGTCTCTTTCTAAAACCAGGTCGAGGAAATACTGCACATAACTTTGGTTGCTCTTTTCTTTGATGAAGGCATCCACAATGGTTTCCACGGCTTCATACAGCGACCGTTTCCTGCAATTTTTAAACGATATATGTATGCCGTGCGCACCGAGCCAGGTTTCGAGGATTTCCTCATCGGGTTGCTGCATGCCTTCGGCGATAAAGTCGTGTACACCCAGGCTATGGCTTTGTGTGGTCGAGGCAAAATACAGGAAGTGGGCTTTCGCCTCAATGTTGCTGTTGCTTTTCAGGTAGCGCAACAGGCAGATGATGAGCTTTACCTCGGTAGCATTTTCTATCAGTAGTGTTTCTGATGAAAGGATCGGTATCGCATTCTCCGTAAGGTAATTTGCCAAAAGGATACCCGGCTGCCTCCTTCGCGTAAGCAGTACAATGTCTTTATATTGAAAACCCTGCGCGCGAAGTTTTTCTATGGTTGCCAGCGTTGCCTTTAGGTACAGCTCATTCTTATCGATCTCTTCTTCGGGATCCTGTTGTATCTCCGGCAGGAAGGAAATATTCACATAGCCGCCTTTCTTGGTATTATGATCCTGTGTGCTCCCGGCATACATGGCTTTGTAATCTTCATTTTCAAATTCGCCCGAAAGGAAGGAAAAGAAATCGTTGTTGAAATTAATAACCTCACTGTAGCTCCTGTAATTGGTCCCTAATTCAATCTTACCCCAGTCCGGGTTGGAGAACGGGTTGTGCCCTTTACCCAGTTCAATGAACTGCTCCGCCTTCCCGCCCCGCCAGCGGTAAATGGACTGCTTGGGGTCGCCCACGATCATTAGTGATCCTTTTACACCTTGCAAATCTTCAGAAGCGAGTGAGTTATCAATAAGCGGGATAAGGTTCTGCCATTGCATTTGCGAAGTGTCCTGAAACTCATCGATGAAAAAATGACGGTAGCGTTCGCCCAACCTTTCGTAAATAAACGGAGCCGGCTGGTTCTGTATCTCTTTATGGATAATGGCATTGAATTCGGATATCGAAAGCACATTTTGTTCTTTCTGGATGCGCTCCAGTTCCTGCCCTATCGAATTAAGAAGCGATAACGGCGTTATGTTCTTAAGGAACGCCTGGTAAAAATTACGCTTCTCATAATTCTTATACGACTTATCGAGAAGTGTAAGCATTTGCGGGAGCAGGCCATCAATAAGAGCCCTGTCTTTTGCTGTTTTATTTATCTGGACATCCTCAGGTGCGTAATATTTTTTGTGGGTATTGTTGAGTGTCCCTTCCTTTATATAATTAATGTGGTTTGGGAATGTCCCCCTAGAAAAGGATGCTGGGTCAATGCCACTGCTTTCCAGTATTCCGTGCATCTCATGCCCCAGTGCTTTGCACTCCTGTTCCAATACTGCAATAGTCTCTTTCAGCTTTTCCCTGATAAAAAGAAATTCCTCGATAGACTTGTCCTTGAACTGGTGCAGCTCGTTGCGGTTGTTTTCATCTATGAGCAACCTTCCGGTCTCGAAAAGTTCGTGGGTAACGTCCCAACTTTTGTCGTTGTCGGTCTTATCTAAGGAGAAGTCGACCAGCAATTGTGTAAGCACCTCGTTCTCGCCCGCTTTTGCAATAATGGCATCTACGGCTTCCTGCAGGAGGATGTCGGTTTCTAGTGACACATCAAATGAAACCGAGAGGTTCAGGTCGTGCGCGAAGGCACGTATCACTTTATGGGTAAACCTGTCGATAGTCGAAATGTCGAACGAGGCATAGTTGTGAATAATATTCTTGATAATGGCCCTTGCCTTATCCTTTATCGTAGCAAGAGACAGCCCTGTTTCTTTTGAAAGCTCTTTCATCAGCGCTTCAGCCCTTTCACCGGGTTCGTCTTTTGCGAAATCGGAAAGGTTCAGGATGATTCGCCCTTTCATCTCCTCAACCGCTTTATTGGTAAACGTTATGGCAAGTATCTTCCGGTAGGCATCATCTGTTGGCGCCTGTAGCAATATGCTCAGGTATTCTTTTACCAGCATATAGGTTTTGCCCGAGCCGGCAGAGGCGTTGTATATTGAAAAAGCAGTTTTTGCCACTTAAAATGAAGGGATTACAATTTGATTATCTAAATTATTCTAAAATCTTATTTTTTATGAAGCTATAAATCTGTAAATTTGGATTTAAAATTAGTACTAATCTTTTAAATATACCCATCTTATGGCATTTGAATTACCAAAACTTCCTTACGCATACGATGCCCTGGAGCCGCACATTGATGCCCGCACCATGGAAATTCACCATACCAAGCACCACAATGCTTATACAACCAATCTGAATGCAGCGATTGCCGGTACCGATCTTGAAGGCAAAACCATAGAGAATATCCTTATCAACCTCGACATGTCTAATAAGCCTGTGAGGAATAACGGCGGTGGTTACTATAACCACAACCTTTTCTGGACCATACTTTCGCCAAAGGGCGGCGGCGAACCTACCGGTGAGCTAGAGGCGGCTATCGACAAAGCTTTCGGTTCTTTTGAAGAATTTAAAGCAGCGTTCGCGAAAGCGGCGGCTACGCAGTTTGGTTCCGGATGGGCATGGCTTTGTGTGCAAAAGGGCGGCAAGCTTGACATTTGTGCAACACCTAACCAGGACAACCCATTGATGCCGGAAGTAGGCTGCGGCGGTACACCGATACTTGGCCTTGACGTGTGGGAACATGCCTACTACCTGAACTACCAGAACAGGAGGCCCGACTATATCGAGGCTTTCTTCAACCTGGTGAACTGGGAAGAAGTTGCAAGGCGTTTTGCAGTAGAGAAATAATATTTCGATATTACAATATAAGACGGGTTCCGGAAGGCGCCCGTTTTTTATTTCACTTGGCTATGGAGGCCAACAAGACAAGCACATATAGTATGGCAAAAAACGAAATTATTACCTTTAAGGACCAAGTATATTTTACCCCGGCCAACATCATAGTCTGGATGAAGTTCTACCTGCTGTCGGATAGCGCTTTCAGGGAAGCATTCCCCGAAGCCTATGACCACATTGCACATTACTATTTTCGGGAGTATCACATCGGTGGTGGCGGACTGGAAGGCGACGGGTTCAACCTCGATAGTTTTCTTAACGATGAAAATACAGACCGGTTCTCGGCCATCATTGCCGATATGCTTAGCAGGCATTCGATGTTGAGGGATGAAATTAACGCAATGGTATCAGCCAGTGAGGCTTTGAAACCTTTTAAAGAGGAGACCGTACAAAGATTCTTTTCGGATAATATTTCTTTCGATGATGCCTCTGACCTCAGGACACATTTTGAACTATTGCAGCAAGCACTGAAGCAGCGTTCGCTCTATGATCCTGCCGACATTGGGATCGAGGAGCTGGCAGGCGAATGGATATCAACGTTCGAGACCGAACAGCTCAGGATCAATTATAACATGACCGACTTCACCCCGCTTGGTACGCGGATACGGCTGCTGATCACCAAACATGACGAGCTGTTCCATAAATTCACCTGCCTGGCAAAGGTGTATGACTATGTGTCGAAAGAGGAGCTGGAGATCGCCGTGCGCCAAACGTATGTCACATTACAAAATGGCTATCTCCTTCATCATTATCAGGTGAATGAAAGTTTTGAGCTCTCTTTCAAAAGGCCGGTGTTGGGTTATAACGGTAATACGTTCAAAACGCAATTCGGGAATGTTGGATTGACGTTCGAACGCATCTAAGATAGAATGTAATTGGATAAAAAATAAAAAAGGGAAAACGATTGGTTTTCCCTTTTTTTGCCCCCAAAAATACCGTAAAATTAAATTTACTAATGCTATTTTCTGAGACAAACATAATACAGATTATTGTTACTGCAAAATAAATCTGATGAAATGCAACTTAAACTCGTTGAAATGCACGCATAGTATTATATTTTAACTTTTTTAATAAAAAGTCAGACTGGATTTTTTTGATAAGTGTTTAGGGAAATATATAAAATAAAAAAGGGAAAACGATTTGGTTTTCCCTTTTTTTGCCCCCAAAAATACCGTAAAATTAAATTTACTAATGCTATTTTCTGGTACAAACATAAGGCGGTTATTTGTATGCCGCAATTATTTTAGATGAACTGTGTACTAAACCCGTTAAACTACACTTTATAGTAACTATTTAACACTAGTATGCCCTTGCGTCATTCCCTTCATAGAAATTGATAAAGGCCCGGTTTACCACCCTGTTGCCGCCCGGCGTAGGGTAATCGCCTGTAAAATACCAGTCGCCCAGATTCTTAGGGCAGGCTTTGTGCAGGTTATCCACTGTCTGGAATATGATCTTCACAGCTGCTTTAGTATCCTCAGAACTTAGCATCTGCGCAATCTTATCCGATATCTCCTGGTCGGTAAACGGTGCATAGAACTCTTTCACGTGGTTGATCACTTCACTGTCGGGCAGGTCTTCCTGCGCTTTCGACTTTTGATACACCTCATCCACAATATGCTGTAACCCTCTTTCCTGAAGCAGTTCCAGCGCTGCCCTGAAAGCCACAAGGCCTTCCAGCTTGGCCATATCGATCCCGTAGCAGTCAGGATAGCGTATCTGCGGCGCCGAGGACACGATCACAATGCTCTTAGGGTTAAGCCTGTCCATCATCTTGATGATGCTTTTCTTGAGTGTGGTTCCCCTAACTATGGAGTCATCAATTATAACCAGGTTATCTTCCGGCTGTATCACACCGTAGGTTACATCATATACGTGCGCTACGAGGTCGTCGCGGCTGCTGTCTTCGGTAATGAAGGTGCGCAGCTTGGCGTCTTTAATCGCTATCTTCTCGGTACGTATCTTTACTTTCAGCAGTTCTTCCAGCGTTTCTGCCGTAAGGGTATGCCTGTTTTCCAGTATGTGGTTGTTCTTACGTTGGTTCAGGAAGTCCTGCGCAGCTTCTACCATTCCGTAGAAGGAGGTTTCTGCGGTATTCGGGATATAAGAGAATACCGTATTGTCAGTATCGGCATCAATCGCCTCAAGCACTTGTGGCAACACCAGCCTTCCAAGCTCTTTACGCTCTTTATATATTTCGGCATCGCTTCCCCTTGAGAAATAAATGCGTTCGAATGAGCATGCCTTCTTCGTTACTGGTGGAATAATCTCCTCGACAGATACTTTTCCATTCTTCTTAATGATGATCGCATGACCGGGATCAAGTTCCTGTACTTTTTCGAACGGTACATTAAATACCGTTTGTATTGCAGGCCTTTCTGAAGCTACAACGGCAATTTCGTCGTCCTGGTAATAGTAGGCCGGGCGTATCCCTGCCGGGTCGCGGAATACAAAGCTGTCGCCATGCCCTAACAGCCCCGCCATGGCATAGCCGCCGTCCCATTGTTTGGAGGCGCGTTTCAGTATGCGGGCAATGTTCAACCTTTCGGAAATTACTGCCGATGCTTCCTGCTTGGTATAGCCTTCGTTCTTGCAGGCCTGGTACAGTTCGGATACTTCATCGTCAAGAAAATGCCCGATGTTCTCCATGATGGTCACGGTATCGGCCAATTCTTTCGGGTGCTGGCCAAGCTCAACAAGGTTGGCAAACAGCTGGGTAACATTCGTCATGTTGAAATTACCGGCCACAATAAGGTTACGGTGCATCCAGTTGTTCTGCCTCAGGAATGGGTGTACACTCTCAATGCTGTTCTTTCCGAAAGTGCCGTAGCGCAGGTGCCCAAGGAACAGTTCACCTATATAAGGTATATGCTCTTTTTGCAATGCAGCGCTGTCGTTATATTCCGGGTGAAGGGTAAGCTCCTCGTTGATCCTGTCGTTTATCTGGGCAAATATGTCCTGTACGGGCTGCTGCTGGTTGGAACGTACACGACTGATGTAGCGCTGCCCCGGCTTCACATCCATCTTGATGCTGGCAAACCCTGCGCCGTCCTGCCCGCGGTTGTGCTGCTTTTCCATCAGGAGGTACATTTTCTGTATACCATAAAAAGCCGAGCCGTATTTTTCCTTGTAGTATTCCAAAGGTTTAAGTAACCTTAATAGTGCGATGCCGCATTCGTGTTTCAAAGCGTCACTCATAGTTGTTGTTGTGTTGTAGTCGTTGCTGTTTATAATTAAAAAAAGCCCCGCAATGAGGCCTTAGTGTTGTTTATTCTTCTTCAAGCGCAATGTCAAACTGCGTTAGCGACCTGAACTGTTGCAGGCGTTCCCGCACCTCTTCTTTTGTGAGCGCTGCCATTCGCTCTGTACCGAATTTCTCCACACAGAACGATGCCATGTTGGAACCGTAAATTATAGCATTCTTCATATTCTCGAAAGAAACGTTCTCGCTCTGGGCAAGGTAACCTGCAAAACCTCCCGCAAAAGTATCTCCTGCCCCTGTTGGATCGAATACCTCTTCAAGCGGCAATGCCGGTGCAAAGAATACCTGCTTGTTGTTGAAAAGCAAGGCACCATGCTCCCCTTTTTTGATCACCACATACTGCGGCCCCATAGTGTGTATTTTGGCGGCTGCCTTAACCAGCGAGTATTCTCCCGAAAGCTGGCGCGCCTCTTCATCATTAATAGTTATTACATCTACACGCTTCATTACGTCAAGCAGTTCCGGCAGTGCGCAGTCCATCCAGAAATTCATGGTATCCAATACAACAAGTTTTGGCTTTACCTCCATCTGGTCCAATACACCAGACTGTACGATCGGGTGCAGGTTGCCCAGCATCACCACGTCGGCATCTTTAAAATGCTGCGGAACCACAGGATTAAAATCAGCAAGTACATTCAGTTCGGTCACCAGCGTATCCCGCGAGTTAAGGTCGTTATGGTAACGGCCGCTCCAAAAGAACGTTTTGCCACCCTTAACGGTTTCAAGGCCGGTAAGGTCGATGTTTTTGCTTTTTAGCAGGTCGATATGCTCCTGCTCAAAATCTTCACCTATTACAGATACGATGGCCGACTGCACTTTGAAAAACGAAGCCGAAAGGCCAATATAGGTAGCTGCGCCGCCGAGTATTTTATCGGTTTTGCCAAAAGGCGATTCGATAGCATCATAAGCCACAGTACCAACGATCAGTAATTTATTCATAAGGGGTTTTGATTTTGAAGGTGCAAAGATAGTGTATAAGTTGCAAAGTTACAAAGTGGCAGTGCGGCAAAGTTTTAAAGTCTTAAAGTCCCAAGTGGCGTAGTGGCAAAGTCAAAATTTTAAAGTCGCAGGGTTACAAAGCTTGTCAGCCGCTTTTTGCTTATTTTTGGGGAAACATTACGTGGAAATGGAAAATCCGGAAGAAACTGAACAAAAGAAACCTGTAGCCAAAACTGATTATATGGGCGGATGGGGCATCCTCCTGCTGGAGGTAGCCTGGATATTCATTGTGCATCATCTTTATCCGGTATTCTCAATGGAAATGTGGGGTGCCGGGAAAGGGAGCTTTATGTTCAGCGATACCAACTTTTACATTTATCTCGCCCTGATACTGATTCCCCCTACCCTCCTTAATATCTTCAGGTTCGTTTCCCGCCGTAAAAAGCAGCTGCCTGTTGGCCGTTATATTACAGCCGAGGTTGTGGTGCTCATTGTATTTACCGCTATTATATTCGGGTCTTTCTCGTGGGATTTTTAATATCCTGTTCCTATTAATCTGCTAACAGTGTTCGTTTATGACCAATAAACCCCTTAGTTATATTGAAGTTTATTTTAGCTGCTGTTTTTATGAAGTTTTCCCGGACGAAGGCAGTTCATGGGAAACTAATTTAGATGGTTCTGAAATTTCAGCAATCCTGGATATTTTAGAAATTCCTTTCGATAAAAATACCATTGTCCAAAAATATTATTCCAGCAATGATACAGAAGTTTTTCACTCCGAAAAAGACCGGAACGTATTCTCTTATTTTGACTTAGAAAAATCTGAGGATGACCAAAACGATATGTTTTTTCTGGGCTTTAGGCTGAATATTGACGATGAACCTAAAGTGTTTCCAAAAATCATGGAAGTCTTTAAACAACTCAACACATGTTCCGCGCTTTCATACGACCGTTTTAACAGAGCTCTTTATAACAAGGTTTTTAATGCCAATTTTTACTTTTACAACAACAACTATAGTGATAGCAAGAGGAAAATGAATCACCATAATTTTGTAAAACAGTAGCGGGAAATGTTTTGAAAAAAGAATTGGTCGATACTATTTTATTCAAAAACGTGACACATTCGACTCCCTTCCTCTACTAATTTTCAGAATCAAAAATCCATCTTCTTCCCCTCTTCCTCATAAAACGCATCCACATTCAGCTTTGGCAGTGTTGATGCCATTACGGCAAGCTGGTCGCAGCGCTCGTTTTGCGGGTGGCTGTTGTGGCCTTTTACCCATTGGAAGTCGACTTTATGCTGGCGGGCGATCTTCAGGTAACGCTTCCAAAGGTCGGGGTTCTTTTTGCCTACAAAGCCTTTCTTTTCCCAGCCCAGCACCCAGTTTTTTTGCACGGAGTCGACTACATATTTCGAGTCGGATACAACCAGTACACTGGTACCGGGCTTTGTCAGCTTCTCAAGGCCAACGATAACGGCCAGCAGTTCCATGCGGTTATTGGTTGTCAGGCGGAAGCCTTCGTAGAATTCCTTGCGGTAGCCGGTACCTACCTGCTCCAGCACAACGCCGTAGCCACCCGGGCCTGGATTTCCTTTTGCTGCGCCATCGGTATAGAGGTGGACTGTATGAGCCATTTCAGATTGTAGATTTTAGATTAAGCTTCACTCCGCTTTTTAGATTATAATTATAGATTTTAGAGCTAATCGGTCATGTCCCTTATTTCGACAAGCCACCAGCATTGGTCTTTGCGGGCAAACTTGTAGGTGATGTCAATATAGTTATTAATGCCACGCTGCCTGTAGAATACGCTGTCATTTTGCTTTTCTGTTTCAACCTTATACGGGTCTTTTTCTTGTTTATCGGCAGCTTTATCTTTTGAAAGATCGATAAATTCATAATTCTCTTCATCGATAGAGCGCTCCATTATATCCAGCGGGAAGTCCTCATCCGAATAGTATTCAATGACCGGGAAATCCACATGCTGTTTCTGGAAGATGCTATCGGTTGAGAATTTTTGGAAGAAGGTATCAAAATCCGGCTCGCATTTCCCCTGCGCTAAAACACTGTTTCTCTTCATTTCATTAGGAAGCCCGTCATTTTTTACGGGTTTACACGCCATTGAGAGCCCGGTCAAAAGCAAGATAATGAACATATTCATTAAGCCAATCCTGTTTTGCATATATTCTGTGTTATGTTGAGGTATCCTCTATCGCTACCATGTACCAGCAGCCATTGGTGAAGGCAAATTTGACTGTAGTGCCGATGCCATTGTCGACCCCATTCATTTGATAATAAACAGAGTCTTTTTCCTTTGTAATATCAATTTTATAAGTGCCATTCCCGGTATCACCTATTTCCTTATCGTTTATAAATTTAGCAAAACTGTATTTTTCCTCGGAAATATCCTCACGTATAACACTGAAATCGCCATCCATATCCAGATAGGTACTCTTCAAAGGAAATTTTACATGTCTTTTTTGGAAAAGGCTGTCCTTTGAAAATTTACTAAAGAAAATATCAAAGTTAGTATCGCATTCTTCCTTTACATGGGATGCCGGCATACGCATAGTAAGTTTTTGCTTTTCTTTGCCACAACCTGCCAGAAGTATCATGCATATTATAAGGATGTATCTCATGATCTTCACTTTAATAACTCCTCTATCACTTTTGGAAAATGCTCATGCTCCAGGGTCAAAACTTTCAGCGCCACTTCTTCGGGGCTGAGGCATTCCTCAATCGCGATCGCTTTCTGGAAAATGACGTTGCCTTCATCATAATTATCATCCACATAATGTATGGTGATACCGCTTTCTTTTTCCTGGTTTTCGTGTACCGCGCGGTGCACATTTAGACCGTACATGCCTTTTCCGCCATAGGCAGGAAGGAGTGCAGGATGTATGTTTATTACTTTTTGTGGGTATTCTCTTATGATATCGGCTGGAAATTTCCATAAAAAACCGGCAAGCACAATAATATCGGGGCTGTAACTTTTTACTTTCGCCAAAACGGAGCCATTGGTAAGTTCTTCTTTTGTAAAGATAATAGACGGCACGTTATGTTTGCCGGCAATGGCAATAGCACCCGCATTAGGATTATTGGTAAACAGCGCGGACACCTGATATCCCTGCCTTTGCCCGAAATAGTCCATTATCCGCTGAGCATTTGAGCCGCCACCGGAGGCAAAGAGAATTATATTTTTCATCAGGGCAAAAATTTTAATTGTGTAAAAAAAGTAATAATAATCTGCAAAATAACACCTAATTGATAATATTGTAAAATTAATTTTTTATTTTAGTACTCACATTTTTTGGTGAAACCGCGGTAATAAGATAAAGTTTTTTATTTTTGCCGTTCAATTTAAATTCTAAAATTAAAGATTATGTCAGACATTGCATCAAGAGTAAAAGCGATTATCGTAGACAAATTAGGTGTTGACGAAAACGAAGTTGTAACAGAAGCAAGCTTCACGAATGATTTGGGAGCTGATTCCCTGGACACTGTTGAGCTTATCATGGAGTTTGAAAAAGAATTTGACATTCAGATTCCGGATGACCAGGCAGAAAACATTTCTACTGTTGGTCAGGCAATCTCTTACATCGAAGAAGCAAAAAAATAATAAATAAGCAACATCCATGCGGTACCTATTGCATGGATGTTATTATTTATTGGATTTGCATTTCAACGCTTAAAAATGAACCGCTTTCATTCAGGAGCATTCATAAAAAATACTAACCAATGCCCATGTTTTCTTAATAATAACAATTAGAGACGCATGGGTATTGTTCTATAATTTGAAACTATAAAACGGACCTTATGGAATTAAGAAGAGTTGTAGTAACAGGACTGGGCGCACTTACCCCCATAGGCAACACAGTAGAAGAATACTGGAACAGCCTGATAAACGGTGTGAGCGGCGCGGCCCCAATTACATACTTTGACACTACGAACTTCAAAACAAAATTTGCCTGCGAAGTAAAGAATTTCAACGTTGAGGATTTTATAGACAGAAAAGAAGCAAGGAAAATGGACCGTTATGCCCAGTATGCCCTTGTCGCTACAGATGAAGCTGTAAAAGATGCCAATTTTGACTTTGATACGCTGGACAAAGACAGGGTGGGCGTTATATGGGGATCCGGTATCGGGGGGCTTGAAACGTTCCAGGAAGAAGTGATGAATTTTGCTGCCGGAAACGGTACGCCGAAGTTTAACCCTTTCTTTATCCCAAAAATGATCGCCGATATTGCAGGGGGCCATATCTCTATAAAATATGGTTTCAGGGGGCCAAACTTTACTACGGTCTCTGCCTGCGCATCATCAACAAATGCATTAATAGACGCTTTCAATTATATACGCCTGGGCCATGCTGATGTTATGGTAACCGGCGGAAGCGAAGCAGCGGTAACCATTGCCGGAATGGGCGGGTTTAACGCTATGCACGCTTTATCAACACGAAATGACGACCCTAAGACCGCTTCGCGCCCAATGGATAAAGACCGCGAGGGATTTGTTCTTGGCGAAGGTGCCGGTGCGCTCGTAATTGAAGAATATGAGCACGCAAAGGCAAGAGGGGCAAAAATATACTGCGAGATAGGCGGCGGCGGAATGAGTGCCGATGCGCACCACATTACCGCACCACACCCTGAAGGGCTCGGCGCACGCAATGTAATGATCAACTGCCTCAGGGATGCAGGGCTTAAACCAACTGATGTGGATGGCGTGAACATGCACGGAACCTCTACCCCACTAGGCGATATTGCCGAATCTAAAGCAATAATTGAAGTCTTTGGCGACCACGCTTATACATTGAACCTGAATTCGACAAAATCGATGACAGGCCACCTGCTTGGCGCTGCCGGGGCTATAGAGACCATTGCTTCGATACTTTCTATCAGGCATGGCATCGTACCGCCAACTATCAACCATTTTACGGATGATGAGAACATTGACCCTAAGCTGAACTTTACCTTCAACAAGGCACAGAAAAGGGATATGGAAGTAGTTATGAGCAATACCTTTGGGTTTGGCGGACACAACGCTTGTGTACTGGTTAAAAAACTCGAACTGTAATCAACGGTTATGGGTTTCTTTAAAAAAATATTTTCGAAAAATCCCCGCCTTCCCCAGGAAGGCGGGATTTTTTTTGAGGAACTAAACAAAATGCTCGGGTTTGTACCGCTAGACCTCGATCATTACCGCAGGGCGTTTACACACCGGTCTTCCAACAAGGTGGATGAAAACGGCCATCCTGTAAATTACGAACGCCTTGAGTTCTTGGGCGACGCAATGCTGGGGTCGGTCATAGCGGCACACCTTTTTAAACAAGTACCCACAGGCGACGAAGGTTACCTCACCAAAATGCGGTCGAAGATCGTGAGCCGGGAGCACCTGAACGAGCTCGGGCGCGACCTCAACCTCATCAAGTGGGTAGAGAGCAAAGTTTCGGCACAGCATTTTGGCGAAAACATACACGGCAATCTCTTTGAAGCGCTTGTAGGCGCTATTTACCTTGATCGCGGATTTGAGTATTGCGAAAAATTTATCCAGAAGAAAGTGGTCCAGCCTTATGTGGATATTGCCAAGCTGGAAGGAAAAGTCATCAGCTACAAAAGCCTGGTGATCGAATGGTGCCAAAAGGAAAAAAAGACCTTCAATTATGAAGTTTATGAAGATAATGGCAAGGAAGGACAAAAGCATTTTGCCATAAAGCTGACTATAGGCGGCAGGGTTGTTTCCCGTGCCAGGGCGACTTCAAAAAAGAAGGCTGAGGAAAAAGCATCGCAACGGGCGTTTTTTGCATTTCAGGAAAAAATTAACAAAAAATAAGCCAACTTAGTAGTTTACTCAAACGTTTTCGTAGAAAAATTTACAAAAACTTTAATTTTTCTTAATACTCTTTGAGTTATATGCAGTATATTTACGGCTTATTCAAATGCTAGATATGGCCATTCACAAACTATTAATTGACGATTTCATTACGATCGATTATGGATTGATTGCCATACATTCCTCCCTTGAAGATTACAGGCTTGCTTATTTCATTAACAGGGAATTATCCGTGCTACTTGAAAAAAGCGCCGAAGATATCGGGTTTACCATCCGCGAAGGCGAAAGCTGCTTTTCAAGGTTTGTATATGAAGATGCAAATGACTCGGTTTGGAACCTGGTACAAAACAGGAACAGGGTGGTGAGCACCCAAACCGGTACTACCTCTTTGTTCGAACAGACGGGCATAAATATCTCAACCAGCGTATTTCTTGTCCCGGAGCTGAAAAAAGTAGATTATATCCTAAAAATAGAAAATACCCCCGATGTTTTTGCGTTAGACGATGTGGTAGGAGGCCTTTTGGCAATAAAGCACATCGCAACAGCCTATACCATTGACCACCACAAACTAAAATCGAAGAACAATTTAATTTTTTAATAGAATGCCGACAAACAAAAAAACAAAAATTGTAGCCACATTAGGCCCTGCATGCAGCTCAAGGGAAGTCATTAAAGACATGATCGATGCCGGAGTAAATGTATTCAGGATCAATTTTTCGCACGCTGATTACACCGACGTACAGGAACGAATAGATATCATTAGGGGCCTTAACGATGAGTTTGGGTACAACACTTCGATTCTTGCCGACCTTCAGGGGCCTAAACTCCGCGTAGGGGTAATGAAGGAAGATGTGATTGTAAAGAAAGGCGATACCGTTATCTTCCAGACATCAGAAGATGTACCCGGAACCGCCGATAATGTGTATATGAACTATAAGGCATTCCCAAATGATGTAAATCCGGGCGAACTGGTTTTGCTTGATGACGGGAAGCTGATGTTTGAAGTTGTAGAAACCAATAAAAAAGACCGCGTTAAAGCTATAGTGGTACAGGGTGGCCCGCTGAAATCTAAAAAGGGGGTAAACCTCCCGAACACAAAAGTATCGCTGCCGGCTCTTACTGAAAAAGACATAAGGGATGCATTATTTGCCATTAAGGCCAATGTAGACTGGATAGCCCTTTCGTTTGTAAGGACACCGAAAGACCTTGAAGAGCTACAGGACCTTATTTCGGCCAATTCCGACCATAAAATTCCTATCATAGCGAAAATAGAAAAGCCGGAAGGCGTAGAAAACATCGACAAGATCGTTGCATTTTGCGATGGCCTGATGGTAGCCCGTGGGGATCTTGGTGTCGAAATGCCAGCACACGAGGTACCGCTTATACAGAAAAAACTCATCAACCGTGCAAAAACGGCGCGTATACCGGTTATCGTGGCAACACAGATGATGGAAACCATGATAACAAGCCTTACGCCAACGCGTGCCGAGGTGAACGACGTAGCCAACTCGGTTATGGACGGTGCCGATGCAGTAATGCTTTCGGGCGAAACATCGGTAGGAAACTACCCGGTACAGGTTATAGAGAAAATGACCCAGATCATCGAGGCTGTTGAAGATTCGCCGCTTATCCATGTACCGCAAAATGTACCGCAGGTAAGGACCAAACGATTCATTACAAAATCAATATGCTACCATGCTGCCCAAATGGCGAACACCATCAAGGCTAAAGCAATCAGCACACTGACCAACTCCGGGTATACTGCATTCCAGATCTCCGCATGGAGGCCGGGTGCGCACATACTGGTATTTACATCCAACAAAAGGATACTTACCCAGCTTGGACTACTATGGGGCGTTAAGGCATTTTACTATGACGCTTTCCTTAGCACCGATGAAACGGTTGAAGATGTAAACAACATTGCCAAAGAAAAAGGCTTTGTAGAAAAAGGCGACATCCTTATCAACCTGGCTGCCATGCCGGTAGCCGACAAAGGAATGGTAAACACTTTAAGGGTGTCAGAAATAGAGTAAACGGCATATATTTTGCTATAAGAAAAGCTGCTGTCCTGTGTGTCATTTCTACCAAATGGAGAACTCTCTTTCAATAGAGATTCTTCCTTCGTCAGATGACAAAAGAGGTCAGCAGCTTTTTGCTTTCTATTTGGAAAAAACTATATTTGGATAAATTTAAATGACAATGAAATCAAGTAACCCGTTCTTTAATAACAAAACCTTCTCACCCACATCACGCGTGTATGGCGCACAAGAGGACGTAAACGTTATCACCCACAATGAAACAATGACAGTAAAGGGAACCATCAATAAGTCGATGTTCCTGTTTGCTATATTAGTTACAAGCGCTTTGTTAAGCGGCTACTTAATGCTTTTCGAAGGAGTGCATCCTTACGCGCTTTTACTTGGTGGCGGAATTACCGGATTTGTAATTGCTCTTATTGCTACCTTTAAACCCAACTATTCAGGAGTATTGGCCCCGGCCTATTCTTTGTTTGAAGGACTGTTTATAGGAGGTATTTCCATCATATTAGAACTTAGGTATCCGGGTGTAGCATTGAAAGCTGCCGGAGGGACCTTGGTTACATTCATGGTTTGTTTCCTGCTTTACAGGTTTGGTATTGTTAAAGTTACCGAGCAATTCAGGTCGGTTGTAATGGCATCAGTGCTTGCGATAGGAACTTATTACCTTCTTTCATGGATTGTGTCCTTCTTTACAGGTTCGTATTTTGTCGGACATTCGTTTGAAGATTCTTCGCTAATGAGTATAGGTATAAGCGTCTTTATCATCGTTGTAGCATCGCTGAACCTCTTCCTAAATTTTGATATGATCGAGCAGGGTGCACAAAGGCGATTGCCAAAACATATGGAATGGTACAGCGCTATGGGCCTTATGATCGCCGTTGTGTGGTTATACCTTGAGTTCCTTAAGCTGTTCGCGAAAATATCAGGAAGGGATTAAAGTCCGATGTAGGGATGTTGGAAGTCCGATGTTTCCAATCGCTATAAATATTTTGAAGGCTGTCCGAAAGGATGGCCTTTTTTTTAGCCCCCTAGCCCCCAAAGGGGGAACTCCACTATTGCTGCCTGCAGGAGGAAATTTACCACAAAGGCACAAGGGAAAGACCCACAAAAGACACAAAGCCTTGTGAACCTTGTGCAAAACTTCGTGGACTTTGTGGTAAAATTATCGCTATGAAGCGATCGTGGAGTTCCCCCCTTTGGGGGTTAGGGGGCTCTTAAAAATCAAACTTCAGCTGTACTGCGACCGTTTTCTTGGGAGCACCCGCATCGCTGTCGGTATTCAGGTTGGATAAGGAGATACCCAGTAGCCGTACCGAGTCTTTCGGTTTTTCCTGGTACAGCAGCTCTTTTACGGTTTCGAGTATCAGGCTTTTGTCGGAAATGAAGTAGGGCAGGGTTTTGCTGCGGGTCTGTACCGTGAAATCGCTGTATTTTATCTTTAATGTTACGGTCTTTCCCGCTATCTTCTTTTTGCCGAGGCGGCGGTTAAGCTCATTGGCAATATCGTCCAGCTTTTCGAGCATAAAAACTTCCGAGACAAGGTTCTCAAAAAAAGTATGCTCTGTCCCTACCGATTTTGCAATACGGTCACTCTTTACTTCGCTGTTATGGATACCACGGACTACGTAATAGTAGTATCTGCCCGACTTCCCGAAATGTTCTGTAAGATACTCTTCCGATTTTTCCTTTAAATCCTTTCCTGTAAAGATACCCAACTGGTACATTTTTTCTTCGGTCACCTTGCCAACGCCGTAAAATTTACCTATCGGCAGGTTCTCCAGAAAATCCAGTACCTCATCGGGGTTTACCGTCTTTTGTCCATTGGGTTTGTTGTAGTCGCTGGCAACTTTGGCAATAAATTTATTAATGGAAATTCCTGCCGAAGCCGTAAGCCCCGTCACATCAAGGATGCGCTTCCGTATTTCGGCAGCAACAAGCGTGGCGCTTGGGTTTCCCTTTTTATTTATAGTTACATCGAGGTACGCCTCATCTAACGAAAGGGGTTCTACCTTGTCGGTATATTCATAAAAGATCTCGCGAATTTGGCGGGAAATTTCGGTATAGCGCTCAAAACGCGGCTTCACGAAAATAAGGTGTGGGCATTTTTTTTTCGCCAAAAAGCCGCTCATGGCACTGCGCACGCCAAACTTTCTTGCCTCGTAGCTTGCCGCAGCTACTACGCCCCTGCTCGACCCACCTCCGACAGCAATGGCTTTGCCCCTAAGTTCGGGGTTGTCCAGCATTTCCACCGACGCGTAAAATGCATCCATATCTACGTGGATTATCTTGCGTTGGGGTATCTCCTGAGTCTCGGTCACAGTATTCAGTTTTCAGTCGCAGTCGCAGTTTTCAGTTTAGCGGCACAACAGTAATTAGTTTTCAAATTTAGGGCAAAAAAAAATGCTACCATGATGCATCTTTTGAGTTAACCATTCCAAACGGACTGAATACTGTGACTGCGACCGTGACTACTTCCCAAAGGCCGGAAAGAAGAACGATCCCGGTTTCTTTTTAAAATGCCTCCATATCGATTTGGAAATAGGTCCGAGCTCTGACAGTGGTATATTCCTCGAACGGAAAGCCAGCCCGAGTGAAAGGCTGAAACTCACCATAAAGTTGATTAGTCCTATAATCCCTATCCCGAAGATCCCCCAGAATAACAGTTCGTTAGACACATTCCAGTTGGCGCCATACAGTGCCAATGCAAGGTTGCCACTGGCAAAAGTAATGTGGCGTATATCAATATCCAGCCCCAGGAAAATACCAATAGATGCCGTAGAGCCCATAAAAACACCAAACCAGAAATTCGATATAATGCCGGCCCACCTTTTTTCGTAGAGTTTTGCTAATTTCTGGGTTCGCACCCGGCCAAAAGTTTTCTTCAGCAGCGGGTGTTCCTGTATACGGTAATATACATGCCGGTGCTTGTCGCGGTTGGCTACACTCCCCGCAATGATGCCCGAAAGAAACAAAAATACACCCGCGATAGCCGCATGCAGCAGGGCCAGCGAATGGACAGGGCTAAGGTCGGTCATGAGGTGGTACCATTTGGTAAGCGCGAGATTGTAATGAAAAGCATAATCTATCAGCCAGATACCTCCCAACGCTACCGGAAATGCTACGAGCACATTGCCCACAAAAGCGATGAATTGCGACCGGAATACCCTTGCAAAAAACTCGGCAAACTCACTGTGCTTTTCCTTCCCGTCTGCTACGGCGTTGTTTTTACGGCCGCTCTCCAAAGCGCGTACGAGCGCCGAGGCAGTCATGGCGGGCTGCTTCGTGGCAAGTGTAAAGCCAAGCACATATATGGCAATAAAACCGAATGAATAATTAAGGCTGTAAAAAAATGCATGTCCAAAAGCGCTTGCTTCCATTTTAGACAGGAATACTTTGATGATACACAGTATCCCAACGATAATTCCCCCTCCGGAAGCCGCCCAAAACATTTTCAGGTAGTCCCTCCGGTCCCTGGTAATATAATGCTCACCAGTATCTGCGGTATGCTGCGTTATTTCGTAGGATAGCAGCTGCGTACTTTCGCTTATGAGTTTCCGCACATTGTTTTTCTTACAGTTGTACGCAATAAGGCTCAGGCCGAGGGTAATGGTGTCTTTGGTTGTTTCGCGCTCATCCTCAATGGCGAGGAGCGGCAACAGTATGCCCAGCCTCTCCAGCTGCTGTCGAATGCGCAGGAGGCTTTGATTGACCCTGATCGATATGCCATATTTTTCGCTGTTCCTAAATGCAATGCGCACATAGTCGGCGCACTGCCGATGCAGGACCAACAGCTGCCGGAAACCATCATCATCCGGCGCTACGTAGTTTTTATTTTCCCGCAGCATCTTCTCTGTTACTATCGAAAATTCTTTCTGGATCGCAATGAACGGGCTTTCGAGGCTTTCATATTCGGGAACCATCTGTATCACTTCGCTTTCGAGTGCGCGGCCGGTAATGCGGTGGATGAGCACCTCCATGGCATATAATAGTTCGGCAAGCGGGCTTTGCGATTCGCCCGATACATACAGCGACCTGAATTTAATGAGGTGGTAAAACTCTTCCAACTGCCCGAACGGTATCCTTCGGATCCACACCGGATCCGTCTTCAGGTAAAACACCTGGTTGAGCACATATTCCAGCGTATCCTTTTGGGGCTGGTCGGGTATCAGTTTGGCAAACATACGTTTTCTCACTTCAGAGAAAAAAACGGCTTCGCCAAGTATCCCCGCATCGGTAAGTATCCTGCTGAATTTTTTGTGTTTTAAAATGCCTTTCAGGTAAAGCGACAGGCCGTTGCGGTAGTTTTCATTTTCCCCAAGCAGCTGCAAAAGGCCGGCGAGGTCAATTGTGCCGGCTCTTTCCGGTTTTTTTGGACGGAAAATGTCTACGAGTTCGGCCAATAAATCTGTTTCATCAGCCTTATATTCCCAAAGGTTATTACTGTCAAAATTTAATTTGAAGAATTCTTCGATGGTAATGTCCGGCTTCGTTTTCCTGAATTTCATTGTCAGTTAAGGTTATCCCGTAAATTTAAGGATGATTCACCATAAATCGTTATAATTAGGGTTACTTTAATAAACGTTAACGCTTGCAAAGACGCATCATTCCGTATATTTCCTTAACTTGGCATTACAATTAAAGAATACCATGATCGAAATAGAACGCAAGTTCCTCGTGCTTTCTGACGCGTTTAAAAAAGAAGCACATACCCATAAACGAATAACACAGGGCTACCTCAGCTCGCACCCGGAACGCACCCTTCGCGTACGGATTAAAGGCGACACTGGTTACATTACCATAAAAGGCAAAGGCAACGCGTCGGGCACCAGCCGTATGGAATGGGAAAAAGAAATTCCTGTAGCCGAAGCTGAACAACTGCTTACCCTTTCTGAAAGTGGTGCCATAGATAAGATTCGTTACGAAGTAAGGTATGGCAGACACACCTATGAAGTGGATGAATTCTTTGGTGAAAACCAGGGGCTTATTGTTGCTGAAATAGAGCTTGACGATGAAAACGAAACTTTCGAAAAGCCTGACTGGCTTGGCGGAGAAGTAACCGGCGATGAACGTTATTTTAATGCGTATCTCAGCAACAATCCCTACACCTCATGGAAGAAATAAGCGCTATTTATGACCTGATCATCGTTGGCGGCGGCCCTATCGGGATGGCTTGCGGCATTGCGGCACAGCAAAAAGGCCTCAGCTACCTGATACTCGAAAAAGGCGCATTGGTAAACAGTATTTTCAATTACCCACTCTACATGACGTTCTTTTCCACTGCCGAAAGGCTCGAGATAGGCAGGCTTCCATTTAGCTGTATTGCGCCCAAACCGGGCAGGCAGGAAGCATTAGAGTACTACAGGAACGTTCAAAAGCACTTTAACCTCAACATAAAGCTGTTTGAAGGCGTACAGTCCATCAATAAGCAACGTTCGGGACTGTTTGTTATCCATTCGTCCAAAGGCTGGTACAGCGCCAAGAATGTGGTTATCGCTACAGGGTTCTACGATATCCCGATAACAATTGATGTGCCGGGCGAAAACCTGCCAAATGTAAGCCACTATTATAAAGAAGCCCATGAATATGCCTTCCGGAAAGTGGTCGTGATAGGCGCTAATAACTCCTCTGTCGATGCCGCACTTGAATGCTGGCGCAAAGGTGCCGATGTGACGATGGTCATCCGTAAGGGTGAAATCAACGAACGGGTAAAATACTGGGTGAAGCCCGATATTGAGAACCGTATTGCCGAAGGCAGCATCAAGGCTTTCTTCTATTCGTGGGTGACAGAGATTCGCGAAAATGAAGTAGACATTTTTACCCCAAACGGCAACGTGACAATGGAATCCGATTTTGTACTGGCCCTTACCGGCTACCGCCCTGAGATAGAGTTTTTAAAGAAAGCTGAAGTTGCAATAAGCGACGATAATCTATGCACACCTCGATACAACCCCGAAACTATGGAGACCAATGTGGAAGGCCTTTACCTCGCCGGTGTGGTATGCGGCGGGATGGAAACGCACAAATGGTTTATCGAGAACTCACGGGTGCATGCGGAGCTGATCGTGAATGATATTGCGAAATAGCCTCACCCCCAACCCCCTCTCCAAAAGAGAGGGGACAGCTACACTCATGCTGATTTCTAGAACTGCATTGCCGCTTGAGTAAGCACGTCCCGGCTCCCTCTCCTTGGGAGAGGGTTGGGGAGAGGCCTCAAAACAACATTAGCTGCTCCCCTTTCGTTCCATCAAAAAGATCGGTCCTTAACCGGAATATCTCATCCTTATCTTTCGTGAAATACTTCTGCCTGCCTATACGGAAGGTAGTGTGTATCATCTCGGCGATATTGCCTTCGCCCGTACGCCGCTTAAATACCTGCTTTTCGCCCAATTTGCCACCATGCATTGAAGCGATCTGGTGTAACACCTTTTTTTTACGTTCGGGGTAATGTTCTTCCAGCCATTCGATAAATATCGGCTCCACCGTATCATTCAGGCGTACCAATGTATAACCGAACGAATGGGCACCTTTTTCGGCAATTGTCTTTAGTGTTGGCAATATCTCCATACTGTTGAGTCCCGGAATTATGGGCGCTACCATAATATTGACCGGAATGCCATTTTGCGAAAGCGTTTCTATGGCCTGCAATTTGGTATTAACCGACGATGTCCTCGGCTCCAGCTTGCGGCGCAGCTCTTCATTGATGGTAGGAATACTAAGGGAAACCGTTACGAGGTTCTTCTCGGCCAATTGAACCAGTATGTCGAGGTCGCGGGTTACAAGGGCGTTCTTGGTAAGGATGTTTACAGGATGACGGTAATCGAGGAATGTTTGCAGGATTCTGCGTGTTATCTGCAACTTTCTTTCAACAGGCTGGTAGCAGTCGGTATTGCCGGACAGCAGTATGGACTCCGGTTTATAACCCCTTTTTTGGAAGAACTTTTCTAATAATTCGGGCGCATTCTTTTTGACCAGTATCTTACGCTCAAAATCGACTCCGGCGCTGTAGCCCCAGTATTCGTGGGTTGGCCTCGCGAAACAATACGCACAGCCATGTTCGCATCCCTGATAGGGGTTCATGGAATAAGCCATGGGCAGGTCGGGGCTCTTTACCGGATTGACAATGGTTTTTGGGAAAACTTCAATAATTTCAGTTTTCGCTATTACTTCTTCATAGTCGTCCTGGTAAATACTGGTTTCGTACCTGTTTTTTATAAAATGATTGTGCACATTGCTTACCGCTCCCTGCCCTTTGATCTTTTCCGGTTTCATGTTGCCTCCTTCTTTATGAGAAGCAAGTTACGACTATTGTGAGATTATTTTCTTATATTTAAATTAAAATTATCAACACCTTTGAAAAACAAAAACCGCCCACTACATTGCTGTAACGGGCGGTCCTACATAAAACAAACAATTAATCTAAATAATCCGGATACTCCTGATTATGCTGTTAACGCCATCCGCCTCCAAGGGCTTTGTACAAATTGACAATGGCGAGGTACTGTTGGTATTTATTATCTATCAGCTGAAGCTGGCTGTTCAGTGCATTGTCTTTGGCAGTAAGCACCTCAAGGTAGTTTACCATGCCATAGTTAAGCAATTCGTCAGAATAGTCTGCTGCTTTGGTCAGCGCATCAACCTGCTTCTCCCTGATAGTCAGTTTTTTTGTTTCATTGCCGTAATTGGCCAATGCATCGCTAACCTCTTTACTTGCCGTGATCAACGCCTGCTCAAACCGTATGTACGCCTGCTCATGCTGTGCTTTAGACACTTCATAACGGGTGCGTATCTGCCTTTGATTGAATAATGGTTGTGTAAGCCCGCTAACAAAAGTGGCAAAAAGCGAATTGGCGCTAAACCACTCTTTAAGCTCGATACTTTGAAGACCTCCCGTACCTGTAATCCTTATTTGTGGATAAAAGTTACTGCGGGCAACATTGGTAAGCTCGAAAGCGTTCACAAGGCCAAATTCAGCCGCAACTACATCGGGACGGTTCCTAAGCAATTGTGAGGACAGCCCCAGTTTGATCTCCGGGTTCAGCTGGCTTGCATCAAACGTAGCACGCTCTATAGAATGCGCCGGTTCGCCAAGCAGGATACTCATTGTGTTCTCTAAAAGCACAATGTTATTCTTCAGGTCTTCTATAATGAGCTCGGTGGTATACTTCTGCGCTTCCGTCTGCTTCACGCCTACCTCATTCACACTGCCTGCATCTTTTAGCGAAAGTATGGTTTCAATGCTCTGATCGCGGTTTATCAGTGTTTCCTGTGCCACTTTCAGTTGTGCATCAAGGGACAGTAATTGGTAATATACTGATGCAATATCAGTAATAACCTGTGTTTTCACTGCCTGGTTGGCCGCTATGGTTTGCAGGTAGGTAGCATTTAAAGCACGCTTATTACTGCGTATCCTGCCCCAAATGTCGGCTTCCCATGCAAAGGTGCCGGTAAGCTGGTACTGGTCCACATTAGTTTTACCGCCACTGTTACTGATAACACGTCCGAACTGGCTGTTCTTAGACAATTCCTGGTGTGTCCAGTCGGCGCCAAGGCTCAGCGTAGGGAAATAGCCTGCTTTCCCTTGTTTCAGGTTGGCTTCGGCAGCAACTATGTTCTGTATGGCAAACCTGATATCGAAGTTGTATTGCAACCCTTTTTTGATATGCCCCTGCAATACCGGATCAGTAAACAATTTGTCCCACGGCATGTCAGCCATAGATAATGTGTCTGCAGCTATTGCCTGTGTGCGATACAGGTTTTCGGCCTTAATATCCGGCTTCTTCGGGTCTTTTGCCACGAGGCACGACTGCAACAGCAATCCCGCAAAGGCAATTATAAATATTCTATATGTTATGCGTTTCATCTTGTCAGTTTTATTCTTCAGTGTTTTCATGCGCCGCTTCCCTTGCTACCCGCTTCGCTGTCATTTTTTCCTGCAGGCTCTGGAATACCACGAACAGTACCGGTACTACAAATACTCCAAAGACAGTCCCTACAAGCATTCCTCCTACGGCACCCATACCAATGGAACGGTTACCCACAGCTCCTACACCGCTTGCCAGTGCTAACGGAAGGAGGCCAAATATAAAGGCGAAGGATGTCATCAGAATCGGCCTTAAACGTGCTTTGGCCCCTGCAATTGCAGCCTCGGTGAGCTCCATTCCGTGCCGCCTTCGCTGTATGGCGAATTCCACGATTAGGATGGCATTCTTGGCGAGTAACCCAATAAGCATGATAAGCGCTACCTGGAAGTAGATGTTATTCTCAAGCCCGGCCAGCTTTACGAAGCCAATAGCCCCGGCTATACCTACAGGAAGCGAAAGAAGTACTGCCAGCGGCACTACATAACTTTCATACTGCGCACTTAAAAGGAAGTATACGAATATCAGGCTCAAAAGGAATACGCCTATCGCCTGGCTGCCTGCAATGATCTCTTCACGTGTCATACCCGAGAATTCGTAGGTATATGTTTTTGGAAGGTGCTGTGCAGCTACTTCCTGAATAGCCTTGATAGCGTCTCCCGAACTGAAGCCCGGCTTGGCTTTACCATTCACGTTCACAGCTTTCAGCATGTTGAAACGCGACACCACCTCAGGTCCGTATATTTTCTTGAAGTCGATAAACTGGCTGATGGCTACCATCTGGTTGTTGGCGTTGCGCACATAAATATTGTTTACCGATCTCTCATCAGCCCTTGCTTCCGGTTTCGCCTGGATCATTACACGGAACTGTTTACCAAAGCGGTTAAAGTCGGTTGTATAAAGCCCTCCGTAGTAACCCTGCATGGTATTAAAGATATCGCTTACCGATACGCCTGCATCTTTAGCCCTTTCCACATTGATATCCATCTGGTATTGTGGGAAGCCCGGGTTGAAGTTGGTCATGGCATATTGTATCTCGGGGCGTTTGGAAAGTTCAGCAAGAAACTCATTGCTCACCTTACTAACAGTCGCCCAATCGTCATCGCCTGTATCTTCTATCTTGAACTCAAAACCATCTGCCGAACCAAAGCCCTGAACGCTCGGAGGCGTAAAGAACAACATTCGTGCATCTTTAAACGCAGCGGTTTTCGCAAACAATTCGCCTACGATAGCATCTACCGACTGGCTTGCGTCTTTACGATCTTTCCAGTCTTTCAGCCTGATAACGCTAAAGGCATACGAGCCACCATTCACACGGTTCAATAAGCTGAAGCCCACAATATTCATCCTTGCTTCTACCATTGGCATGGTTTGCAATAGCGAGTCGTATTGTTTTACTGCCTTCTCGGTTTTTTCCAATGTAGTTCCCGGAGGCATAGTAAGGTCGGCCATAATGATACCACGGTCCTCATTTGGTATAAACCCTGCCGGTGTCGTGCTGAAAAGCAGCCATGTTATTCCTGAGAATACAACCAGCGCTACAACAGTTATCCATTTTTTCCTGGCAAGGAAGCCAAGGGAACGTACATATTTATTATTCATCGAATCGAAACCGGCATTGAACGCTACAAAGAAACGGTCTTTCAGGTTTTTCTTTTTACCATGTTCCGCCTCATCATGCGGCTTTAGCAATAGTGCACAAAGCGCAGGGCTCAGTGTTAATGCATTTACTGCCGATATAAGGATTGCAACCGCAAGTGTGATGGCAAATTGCTGGTAGAACACACCCGATGGCCCCTGAAGGAACGATACCGGAATGAACACCGCCGCCATTACAAGGGTTATCGATACGATAGCGCCTGTTATCTCGCTCATGGCAGAAATGGTTGCTTTACGCGGAGACCGTTCGCCCTCATCCAGCTTGGCATGCACCGCCTCGACGACGACTATCGCATCATCGACCACGATACCAATAGCAAGTACCAATGCAAACAATGTAAGCAGGTTGATGGAGAAGCCGAATATATTCAGGAAGAAGAATGTACCCACGATCGCTACCGGAACCGCAATGGCCGGGATCAGTGTGGAACGCAGGTCCTGAAGGAAAAGGAACACCACGATGAATACAAGTATAAACGCTTCTACAAGTGTGGAAATTACTTTTTCGATGGAGGCATCAAGGAACGTTTTGGTGTTGAAAGGTATCACATACTCGATCCCTTCAGGAAAGCTTTTCTTGCTTGTTTCCATGATGTTCATCACCTCTTCGATAATGTCATTGGCATTCGAACCGGAAGTCTGGAAGATACCGATGGCAACACCATCTTTTCCCATACCGTAGTTTTGCTGCCCGTAGTTAAAGGCGCCAAGCTCTATCTTAGCTACATCCTTAAGGTGTACAAAGTTCCCGTTGCCTGTAGCTTTAACTACAATATTTTCATAATCCACAACTTTAGAGAGGCGGCCTTTATACTTGATCACATATTCATAAACGCCTTCGGCATTTTCCCCGAATTTACCAGGGGCAGCCTCTACGTTCTGTTCCTGGAGCGCAGCTTGTATGTCTTTTGGCGTAAGGTTTAGCGATGCCATTTTTTCAGGGTCGATCCACACACGCATTGAGTAGTCTTTACCCCCAAATACGTTTACCTGGCCTACACCTTTTACACGCTGTAGTTTCGGTACAATGTTGATCTTGGCAAAGTTCTGTACGAAGGTCCCGTCGTATTCCTTGTTGTTGCTGTACAGCGAAAGGAACATCAGCGCACTCGTCTGGCTTTTCAGGGTGGTTACCCCTGTCTGCACAACGGCAGCAGGAAGCTTGCTTGTGGCACGCGATACCCTGTTTTGCACGTTTACTGCGGCAATATCCGGGTTTACACCCAATTCAAAGAATACGCTTATGGTCGCCGCACCGTCATTCGAAGCAGTCGAAGTCATGTAGGTCATCCCCTCAACACCATTGATCTCTTCCTCAAGCGGAACGATTACGCTGTTAAGTACAGTCTCGGCATTCGCACCTGTGTAAGTGGCAGTTACCTGTACGGTAGGCGGGGCGATCTCCGGATACTGCTCTACCGGCAGCGACAGGAGGCCCAATACGCCCAATATGGTTATCAATATCGAAATTACGGTACTCAGTACCGGCCTTTCTATAAAAGTCTTTAGCATCTAATTATTTCTTTGTAACGGTTGTATTTGTTTCTGTTTTCTTCACGGCTGTGGTATCGGCTGCAACTGCCGGAGCCTCCTGTTTTGCAGCCGGCTGTGGCACTATGGCCATGCCGTCTTTCAGTTTCGAAGCGCCTTCTACAACTATAACCTCTCCTTCTTCAAGGCCTTCGCTTACGATATAGTTTAGTCCTGATGTAGTAGCAACGGTAATAACTTTAGATTTCACGGTGTTGTCTTTGGCTACAACATAGATCATCTGTTTGCCCTGCATATCGAATACAGCGTTTTGTGGAACCATTATAACTCCTTTTTTCGCTATCGGGATACGCACAGTAGCTTTACTGCCGCTCCTAAGTATTGCCTGCGGATTCGGGAAATCGGCCCTGAACTGCGTAGTTCCGGTCTCCGAATTAGCCATCCCGTTCACAGTCTGCAGCCTTCCTTTTTGCTCATATTCGCTTCCGTCAACAAGCATCAGGCTAACCTCCGGCGTGTTTTTCAGTTTTTCCTGTAACGTCCCGCCTTTAAACTCCCTGCTGAAATTAATCATTTGCATGTCGTTCATAGCGAAGTAAGCACGCATTCCTTTCGTGTCCGATACTGTCGTGAGCGGCATTTCATTAGTGGCATTTACAAGGCTTCCTTCTTTATACGGAAGGCTCCCTATAACACCGTTTACCGGCGATGTAATGGTTCCGTACCCAACGTTTGCTGCAACACTGCTATAGGCTGCTTTGGCTTGTGCCAATCTTGCTTTCGCTGTTTCAAGCTGTACATTAGAAATGATCTTGCGGTCTACAAGCGGTTTCAGCCTGTCTACCTCTACCTGTGCAGCGCTTACATTCGCTTTCGCGGCAGCGGCATCCTGGCTCAGTGTCTGGGTTTCGAGCTTAAAGAGCAGTTGGCCTTTTTTAACCACCTGCCCTTCGTCAACGTAAATTTTCTGGATAAACCCGTTTACTTTCGGGCGTATCTCTACATTCTGCTGGCCTTCGAGGTTCGCTGTATATTCTTCAAAAATTACGGCATCCTGCTTTGCAATGGTCTGAACAGGGAAAGGCATCGGTGGTGGCGCTGCCATTGCTGCCTGCTCTTCTTTCTTGCCGCAAGAGGTTACTATAAGTAAGGCGGTCATTGCGCCTGCTAAAAATCGCTTTTTCATTGTGTAACTATTGTTTATTGAGTGATGATTATTGATTATCGGTTTTACTTTTCTCTATTTCCTTAAATTTATTGATGGTGCTCGTCAGCAGCTCCTCCATTTGCAGTACATGTTGTTTATAGGCCCTTGTCCTTTCGAGATCGCCTTTTTCGGCAACGCATACAGCCGTCTTTTCGCGGTAGGCCAGCATCCTGTCGAGAATGATCTTTTCAAATTCGATCATTTTCATGTAGTTGCTGAACCTTTCGCTGAAAGGCGATGGCTTAAAATATTTTTTCCGGTCTCCCGGCAGGGTATAATAGGTTATTTTTCCAAGCTTAAGCAGCAGGTTCAGGTTGGTAGAAACCGAACTTTTACTTGCTCCCATACGCTCTACAAGGTCTTCAAAGGTCATCCCGGTACTGCAACAGTCTAATATTACCGTAGCGAATATCCTCGCACCAAGCGGCGGCATGTTGTGGAAATTTTCAAAATGGATCCCAAACATCTCTATCAACTCTTCCTTCTCCTTCTTTATGTCTGACATGTTCCTTAAATTTTTGCCAAAGATAAAACTTAGTTCGTTACAAACCGAACCAACCGAACTAAAGTTTGCGTTAAAGATTTGTTAAGAAAAAGATTATTGGTTTTCGGAAGCTGAATAACAGACTTTAAAGTCCAGCACTACATAAAAAAGAGATTTCTCCTTCGTTAAAATGGAATACAGTATTCCATTTTAACGAAGGAGAAATCTCTATATTTTAAAACTGAAATTAAACTACTTCGCTATCTCAATAGACACTTTGATCTCCCCGTGGTTCTTGTTATCGGTAATTTCCATAAAGGCCTTTTTGGTAAGGTCAATATCTTTTCCGGCGGAAAAAGGGCCACGGTCATTAACCGTCACTACTACGGACTTGCCATTTGCAATATTGGTCACTTTAACTTTGGTGCCGAAAGCCAACTTTCTATGGGCAGCAGTATATTTGCTATTATTGAAAGTATCACCGTTTGCAGTTTTCTTCCCATTGAACTTATCAGCATAGTAGCAGGCAACCGCTTTTTTGTCATACGATGTAAAAGCGCCTTTCGACGATGAACAGCCAAATGCTATAAGTGTGAATAAGAAAAGGGCAACGGCTTTTTTAGCCATAAGGAAAGATTATTTCTTTTCGATGATCTCCATTTTTACCTTAAAGCTGCCACTTCCTTTGTTGGAAGCGATCTCCATGAAAGCAGCTTTGGTAAGGTCGATCTCAAGTTTTTTGCTGAAGGGCCCGCGGTCGTTTACCTTAACATCAACTGATTTTCCGTTGGATTCATTGGTTACCCTGAGCATGGTCCCGAAAGGAAGCTTCATGTGGGCCGCAGTATAGTGCTTGTTGTGGAAACGCTCTCCGCTGCTTGTCTTCTTACCATTGAATTTGTCAGCGTAGTAGGTAGCCAGGGCGCTTTTTTTGTATAGTGTAAGCTTTGGGATTTCAGGTTTTTCGGGTGCGGCAATCGCAACCTCTGTAGTATCTGCCTTAGTAATGGCAGCAATTGTTTTTACATTCTCTTTTTTGGCAACAGATGTTGTACTTGTTGCAAAGCCAGTTATTATCGAAAATAATAAAGCGGCACTAAAAATAAGACTACTATTCTTCATAATAATTTATTTAGGTCCTTTCATTAAACAAATAACATGCCATGGATTAAAAAAGCCCTTGAGGGCTTTATGGTGTTCAACTTAATCGAACCATTGTCCGTATGGTATCCTGCTTAAAAGCAAAATTAATCCTATAGCATATAAATATCCAATATTCTTAAATTTTTTACCGGCATCCCCGGCTTTCTTATGTTTAGACCATCCTATCGTAATAAGGATGATCGCTATTAAATTTACAAGCGGGTGCTCTACAAGCAGCAAACGCAGGTGACTGTCCTTCATAACTGCTCCCATACCTGCCGCTTTCGCAGCTTCCATAGCGGGGGATACAAAAATCAATACTAATCCTAAAACAAATTGTACGTGCGTAAAGATAAGGGCTATCATAGAAATCTGCCTGTCTTTCGGCAGGAAAGCCCTCTTTGATGCAAGGCCTGCAAAGGCATTAAGTACAGCGATCAAAAGCAATCCCAACACTGCAAAAGCCCAATAAGAATGGAGGTCTAAAACACCTGTGTACATCGTTTTTTTATTTTTTAGGAAAAGCAAATATAGCACATTACCTGTAAAAATCAACCCAAAAAGTCCTGTTAATTAGTTGTTAACGCTTATTTAGAGACTGTCTAATAACTAATTACGCTTAAAATTTAACGTGCCTATTCAACCAAAAACCCCACGGTTTACAGTAAACCGCGGGGTATTTTATAGGTTATAGGCTTTCTAAATTATTTGCCTAAAAAAGTTTTCAACAACAGTGTTGTCGAGCCGTCATGCTGCTTTATTTCGCCCGTATTTATTTCGTCAAGAATGGAGTTGGCTAACTGTTTGCCCAACTCCACGCCCCACTGGTCGTAGCTGAAAATATTCCAGATAACGCCCTGTACAAATATCTTATGCTCATACAGCGCTACAAGGGATCCAAGCGTTTCAGGGGTAAGCTTTTTGATAAGGAAGGTATTAGTTGGCTTGTTGCCTGCAAATACTTTAAACGGCAGCAGATAGTCCGCTTTTTCGCCGGTTACACCCTGCTTGTCGAATTCTGCTTTTACCTGTGCTTCGGTTTTGCCATTGAGCAATGCCTCCGATTGTGCAAAGAAGTTCGACATCAGTTTGTCATGGTGATCTTTATTACCGTACAGCGGCTCGATAAAGCCTATAAAGTCGGTTGGTATCAGTTTGGTGCCCTGGTGGATCAGCTGGAAGAAAGCGTGCTGCGAGTTGGTGCCCGGCTCACCCCAAATAATAGTACCTGTCTGGTAATTTACCGGATTACCATCACGTCCAACGCTTTTGCCGTTGCTTTCCATAATACCCTGCTGCAGGTAGGGTGCGAGTTTTTGAAGGTATTGTGTGTACGGTATCAGCGCCTCGCTTTCGGCACCAAAGAAATTGTTGTACCAAATGCTCAGTAGAGCCAGTACAACAGGAATGTTTTTATCAAAGTCGGCCGTGCGGAAATGCTCATCCATATCGTGTGCACCCTTAAGCAAGCCATCAAAATTATCAAACCCGACAGCCAGTGCAATCGTAAGCCCAACAGCGCTCCAAAGGGAGAAACGACCGCCTACCCAGTCCCACATCGGGAAGATATTATTTTCGTCAATACCGAATTGGGTTACCTTCTGTATGTTAGTAGATACGGCTACAAAATGCTTAGCCACATCCTCCTGTTTTGCAGTGGTAAGGAACCAGTCCCTTGCGGTTTCGGCATTGGTAAGGGTTTCCTGAGTGGTAAAGGTTTTTGAAGCTATTACAAACAATGTAGTTTCCGGGTCGAGGCCCTTCAGGCTTTCCATTACGTGATCGCCATCCACATTCGATATAAAGCGTACATTGAGGTGGTTCTTATAGAATTTCAATGACTCCACTACCATTGCCGGGCCAAGGTCGGAACCACCGATGCCGATATTCACCACATCGGTAAACGCTTTTCCGGTATACCCTTTTTTGCTTCCGCTGATGATGGCTTCGCAAAACTGTTTCATTTTATTTTTAACGGAATAGATCTCAGGCATTACATTAACGCCCTCTACCTTTACAGAAGCATTTTCAGGCGCCCTAAGCGCCGTATGAAGCACTGCCCTGCCTTCGGTCCTGTTGATCGATTCGCCTTCAAAATAGCTCTCTATAGCGCCCTTAAGGCCAGCTTCTTTAGCAAGTCCCTGAAGCAGCGCTATGGTTTTATCGTTGATGATGTTTTTTGAATAGTCGATAAGGAAATCGTTCCATTGGATGTGGAATTTTTCTGCCCTGTTTTTTTCGGCGGCAAACATTTCCTTCATCGATGCATATTGCATTTCAGAAAAATGTTCGCGTAATCCCTGCCATGCAGCAGTACCTGACGGATTAATATTTTGTAGTGCCATGTGAATTTATTGTTTGAATTTGATGTTCGATATACTGTCGAGCTCTTTTTTGAGCGGAGTCATGTAGGCAATAAACCTGGGCTTATGCTTGTCTGTCATTGGCTCTGAGCTTGGGAGTTTTTGCCTTAGTGCATCTACCTGTACGCCATTTTTCCAAAAGCGGTAGCATACGTGCGGTCCTGTTGCCAGGCCGGTACTGCCCACGAGGCCTATAATGTCGCCCTGCGTAACCCTTTGCCCCTGCCGTGCTATTATCCTGGACATGTGCAGGTATTGCGTGGAATACATACCATTATGCCTCACTTTTACAAAATTGCCGTTGCCTGATGTATAGCCGGTGCGCTCTACAACACCGCTTGCAGTTGTCATAATAGGTGTGCCCTGCGGCGCGGCATAATCCGTGCCGTTGTGCGCCTTCCATTGCCCCTGTACCGGATGGAAACGCCTTGGCGAAAAGCGGGAGCTGATACGGCTGAACTTTAATGGCGCTTTAAGGAACATGCTCTTAAGCACCTTGCCTTCCTCGTCGTAATAATCAGCCCTTTTGGCATTAACGTCCTGCTTAAAAGGGAAGGCGTATATTTTTTTGCCTTTGTATTCAAAATAGGAGGCTTCTATACTTTCGATCCCTGCATATTCTGTCCCGTCTATGTATTTTTCGTTTACGGTCACGGCAAACTTATCGCCCTTCTGTATTTTAAAGAAGTCGATGCTCCATGCATATATTTCAGATAGTTCGTGCGCCAGCGCTGGGCTTGCACCGGCATTGTCGAGTGTTTCGGCCAGCGATCCTTCTATTTCGGCAGCAATAATCCGGCGTTTGATAGTAACGGGTTTTACGGTTTTGTAGGCTTTGGCAATTGAATCGCGAAGGTCGACCACATAATAGCTCGTATTATCGGGCTGGTACACAAAAACCTGCAGCTTGTTGGGCGATTGTTTTTGCTTGAGCATTGTAAAAGGCTTGCCTACACGGATGTTCCTAAGGTCAAAGGAATCTTTAATCGCTTCGGTAACTTTGTGAACCTGTGCCGCGTCATACCCCTCATCGCCCAGGAGTTTACCAAAAGTATCGCCATTTTGTATAGTGTCGCGCACTACTTTAAATTCGTTAAGCGTAAAGCCAAATTCTTTATTGATGACTTCTTTCTTAACGGCGGGCTTTATATTCTTGGTTTTTTCCTCTTCTTTACAGGCAATCAGTGTTAGTAGTACTAGTATGGCGCTTAAATACTTCAATGGTGTCTCCGTTTTTTCAGTTATACATTTTCTCCCCAGGACCTCAGTTCTTCCTCGCTCCAAAGCTCAGGAAAAAATATCCTTCTTTGATATTTGGGATGCATGTATTTCTTCCAGTCGCTCCCGCCGGTGGCCTCCTGCGGCCCGGAAACACTTTCTATATATTTTTTTGCGGTATTCAGATGTCCCATTACCCAGGTAACATTTACCGTATAGTCATAATGGCGCATCGCTTTTATCAGCATAGTATCCTTCTGGGCTTCTTCCGGCAGCTGCCTGAATTTCCTCCAGATATTAATTGTGTTATATTCTTCCATATAACGCAGGAACTCCCCTTTATATTTTCGCTCGAATTCAGCCAAAAGGAAGCTTTTCTGTCCGGTTTTATAATCTTTCCCGGCTGCCTGCCAATACAAGTGCTCCAAAGCATGCTCGTATGGCGTATTGCGGTCTATTGTCGCACGGAAGCGATAGTCTATAAGATTGATAAGGTCGGTGCTCGCAAACTCGATCAGACGATATTGCGCGCTCTGGAATCCGCTAGCCGGCGTAAGGGTGTTGCGGAATTTCATATACTGCCCTACATCCATGCCATCCCCCATAATATCAAACGATGTGGTAAGCATATCGAAGTAGCGGCTGATGCGCATCAGTTTTTCGGTAAAAAAAGAAGTGGAAGGCGCTTCGTTGTGGCAAAGCTGCTCCACTTCCCATAGTATCATCTTAAAAAGGAGCTCATTTATCTGGTGATACATAATGAACACCATCTCATCGGGCAGTGTGGTGCGCTGTATCTGTAAATTGAGCAGTGCATCGGTGTTGATATAATCCCAATACGTAATAGGCTTCGACCACAACAATCCTTCAAGGTGTGTTTCGGTTTTTTGGTTTATCGCCTGAAATTTTTTATCAATTTCATTTAGTGTGTCCTGTATTGGGGTTGTTAGCTCCATCGCTTTATTTTACTTTTTGGCTGTGAACGGGTGAGCAAGCCCCTTGTATGAATCAAGGTCTGCCTTTAATGACCCAACCGCAAGGCTCGCCTTGATCCTTAACGGCAATTTATTTTCGTCGTCTGAAACCCAGACAGTTAAACTTTCTTCCTCTTTAAATACACGGCCTGCCTGTACAAGCGGCCTGAATATCATTGTAGAAACGGTTCCAAATTTAGTTTTTAAATTTTCCCTGCCAATGAATTTCAGCTTAAATTTTATCACCTCATCGTCAAAAAACATATCAAGGGATATAGATTCGCCTACTTTCAGCTTATCTATGCTGGGATGGTTCCTGAGGTAGTAGAACGCAGAGACCACATCCTGCACGTTTTCGGTAACCGAATAGGTTTTTTCGGTTTTATTTTTATAATCCTTAACGGTAACCGTGTTATTTGCCTGCTGGAAAAAAGACTCCTGATTCTTGGTATAGCCTCCTTCATCAATTTTTCGCACCGACTGAAAAGGCTTGCTGGTGGCTTTGTCAAAATAACTCTCATAAGTATCCTGTACCTTAAAGAAAAATTTTGTCATTCCGGTAGTGTACCCGTTCCCTACAACATGGTGGATCTTCTTATTGTTCCTTACCGCTTCCTTAACTTCAAGAGTGGCATACCCCGCATTTACAACACCATAGTGTATTCGAAACTTAAAATATTCCCCCGTGGTAAAGGCGCCTTGCGAAAAAGCATTGCTGGCCGTAAGAAGCAAAATCATTGCTATCAATTTTCTCATAGTAATTTTTTGTTTTTTGTGGATACATCCATAAATGCAATTTCTGTTCCAAAAATACTAAACAAAAAAACCCAGTCAAAATAATGACCGGGTTTTTATGCTATTAACCAACCAAAAAACTATAAATTATGAAAATTTACTTTACAAAATCAGGAGGCCTATGAACTCCTCCTTTTTTGCGAGTGCAAAGGTATATGTTTTTTGAAGAATTATTTATACAAATTCGACTTTAACACATATCATTCAAAAAACACTCCTATGATTGGCTTAAAATTATACATCTTTCAAAAAAAGGATGATTTTACAACGTTCCTCTTAACTGCTGTTCACGTTCTATGCTCTCAAACAGCGCTTTAAAGTTTCCGGCACCAAATCCGCGTGCACCCATTCGCTGTATTATTTCATAAAACAGCGTCGGCCTGTCTTCAACCGGCTTGGTAAATATCTGCAGCAGGTAGCCCTCTTCATCAGCATCTACCATGATAGCGAGGCTTTGCAATGTTTTAATATCTTCCTTCATCATGTCCATGTGGCTGCCCAGGCGTGCAGGGATCGCGTCATAATAGGCCTGCGGCGGTGCCGAAAGGAATTCTACGCCCCTTGACTTAAGGTCGGATACTGTTTTGATGATATCATCGGTAGCGATAGCAATGTGCTGTACACCCGGACCTCCATAAAAATCAAGGTATTCCTCGATCTGCGACCTCTTTTTGCCTTCTGCCGGTTCGTTAATCGGGAATTTGATCCTGCCATTGCCATTGCTCATTACCTTACTCATTAGCGCCGAATATTCGGTATTGATCTGCTTGTCGTCAAACGAAAGGAAGTTCACAAAGCCCATCACCTCTTCATACCAGTTCACCCATGTATTCATTTCGTTCCAGCCTACGTTGCCCACCATGTGGTCGATATACTTAAGGCCCGTAGGCTCAGGGTTATAATCCGATTTCCACTCTTTATATCCCGGAAGGAAAGCCCCGTTATAGTTTTTGCGCTCTACAAACATGTGTACTGTTTCGCCATAGGTAAAGATACCCGCGCGCACTACTTCGCCAAACTCATCGGTTTCAACAGTTGGCTCCATAAACACTTTTGCACCGCGCTTAGTCGTCTCTTCAAACGATTTCCTCGCATCTTCTACCCAAAGCGCCACGATCTTTACACCGTCGCCATGCTTCACAATATGGTCGTTCAGCGGCGAATCGGCTACAAGCGGCGTAGTAAGCACCAGGCGTATCTTGTCCTGCTTCAGTACATACGATGCCCTGTCTTTTACCCCTGTTTCCAAGCCGGCATACGCCAAAGACTGGTAACCGAAAGCTGTTTTATAATAATGTGCCGCCTGCTTGGCATTGCCCACATAAAATTCTACATAATCTGTCCCGAGAAGGGGAAGGAAATCCTGCGCACCTTCAAATATTTTTTCGAGTCCGTACTCTACGTTTTTAACTTCTTTACTCATATTATTTATGCTTTTCTTAACTGACAAGGAGTCAGCTATTTGTGTTATTTTGGCCTCACCCCCTACCCCTCTCCAAAGGAGAGGGGCATTGGAACGTGAAAATTATTATACGTTATATCTTATCTATTCTTGGTTTCCGCTCATTTGGAGAGGATAGGGAGAAACTCTATTCTACCCACGATTTGTAATACTGTCCATCATCAAGGCCCATGGCTTCTTCGGTAACCATCAGCGGGCGGAAGGTATCTACCATTACCGCAAGTTCTTCGGTCACTGTTTTACCAATACTTCTTTCCATAGCACCCGGTGCAGGTCCGTGAGGGATACCTTTAGGGTGCAGTGTTATGTGGCCCTGCTCGATGTTGTTACGGCTCATGAAGTCGCCATCAACATAATACAGTACCTCATCACTGTCGATGTTGCTGTGGTTGTATGGCGCAGGGATTGCTTTCGGATGGTAATCGTACAGCCTTGGGCAGAATGAGCATACTACGAATGTAGAGGTCTCAAACGTTTGGTGTACCGGAGGCGGCTGGTGTACACGGCCTGTTATCGGCTCGAAATTATGGATGCTGAAGCCATAAGGAAAGTTATAGCCATCCCACCCTACAACGTCGAATGGGTGCGTAGCATATACCACTTCATGCATCATGCCTTCTTTTTTTATTTTGATCAGGAAATCGCCTTTTTCGTCGAATGTTTCCAGTTCGTTAGGCAATTTAAAGTCCCTTTCGCAGAATGGCGAATGCTCCAGATGCTGGCCGCTGCTGTTTTTATAGCGCTTTGGCGTATAGAAGGGCGCTATCGATTCTACATAGAACAGGCGGTTATCTTCGGTCTCAAAATCAATCTGGTAAATCATACCGCGCGGAATGATAAGGTAATCGCCATACTCAAACGGAATGTTGCCCATAAAGGTGCGCAGTTTTCCTTTCCCTTTGTGGATGAACAGCATCTCATCGGCATCGGCATTTTTGTAAAAATAGGTGCGAAGCGACTTCCTCGGCGCGGCAAGCCCTATGATGCAGTCGCGGTTTACCAGCATTGCCTTGCGGCTGTCCAGGTAATCGTCCTGAGGCTTTAAATCAAAACCTTTTAGCAGGAGCGACTTTATATTCTTGTCTATGGCAATTTTTGGCTCAACAGAGTAGGATTTGATTATCTCCTTAACCTGTGTAGGCCTGTGAACGTGATACAGCAGCGCTGAGTTGCCATGAAACCCTTCGGTACCGAAAAGCTGCTCGTAGTAGAGGCCCCCGGTTGGTTTTTCAAACTGTGTATGGCGCTTTTGGGGGAAATCCCCCAGTTTATGATAGATAGGCATATTTGAAATGTATTAATTAAACAATAGTCCGATACATACACTTTTGCCTCATTCGGGATTTCTCTTGATGAGGTATTTTAAATATCCTAATAAACCGGCCCATTGTACATTCATTACACAAATATCGTGAAAATTTAATTTTCAGGGTAGTTTTTTGAAGAAAAATGAATTTACCGCAATCGATATCGCCACAGCAGTCGTTGAACCAAAAAAAATCCCGACAGCAAAGCCATCGGGATTCAAAGGTGTGTTTGTTATAAAAAAATTATAATGTCGTATCGGTAGGCTTGCCCAGCTTACTGTTGCGCTTGCCATAAGAGAAATACACTAAAACCCCAACTACCAGCCATGACAGCGAAAGCAATTGCGCATCAACACTCAGGTTGATCATAAGGTAAGTGTTTATAAGAATACCGCACACTGCAATTACAGGCAGGTAAGGCACTTTAAATGTACGTACCAATCCCGGTTGTTTCACCCTTAATATCCAAACGGCTATACAAACCATCGTAAAGGCAAAAAGGGTACCAAAGCTGGTCATGTCTGCAAGTTTGCTTATCGGCGTAAAGGCGGCAACGATTGAAATAAACGTACCCAATATTATAAGGTTTCTCCTTGGTGTACCCGTTATAGCGTGAACCCTTGAGAATACAGGAGGTATTAAGCCGTCTTTCGACATTCCAAGGAATATCCTCGACTGGCCCATGATCATTACCATCAATACAGAGATTAAACCTATAGTTGCTGCAATAGTAATAATATAGCCTGCCCATGCCTGCCCTGCAATATCAAATGCATACGCGACAGGAGCTTTAATAGCTTCCGGATAGGCGCCCTTAGGATCGAAATTCTGATAATCCATCATACCTGTAAGCACTAAAGAAACCAGGATATAAAGCAGCGTACATACTAATAACGATGCAATGATAGCAAAAGGAATGTCTTTTTTAGGATTGATGGCTTCACCGGCCTGCGTAGAAACGGCATCAAACCCTACATAGGCAAAAAATATGGCTGCCGCACCTGAAATAATACCACCCACTCCGTACGCTTCGTGGGGTTTACCGTCAACCATAATAGTTTTAGCTTCAGGTATAAATGGTGACCAATTTTCCATATTAACAAAGAAAAGGCCTGCTACAATTACAAATATAACTGCCGAAACTTTAAGTATCACGATGAAGTTATTCGCTTTTGCAGCACCTGACGTTCCCCTTGTAAGTATGCCTATAACAAACAGTACTATTAGGAATGCCGGTAGGTTCATAGAGAAGCCTTCGCCGGTATAGCTGGCAGGATCGGTGGTTAGGTAATCGGGCAGGACTATACCAAACATGTGCAGCATCTTATTAAAATAACCCGACCAGGAAACAGCGACCGTCATAGATCCCATGGCATATTCGAGGATTAACCCCCAGCCTATTATCCATGCAAAAATTTCACCAATTGTTCCGTAAGCATAAGCATAAGCAGAGCCTTCAACAGGAAGTATCGAAGCAAATTCAGAATAGCATAATGCTGCAAATATACATGCAACACCAGCAATTACAAATGAAAGCGCCAATGCCGGCCCCGCATGGTTAAAAGCTCCTGTACCTGTAAGTACAAAGATACCGCCACCGATAATAGCCCCAATACCTATAGCCGTTAAGCTCCATTTGCCGAGAACTCTTTTCAGCTCACTTTTTTTCATATCTGCTTCAAAAGCAGAAACGGGTTTTACTCTCCAAATAGACATATAAATAGTTTGTATTTGTTTTTAGAATCCCAAATATAAGGTTTTTAATAAAATTATGAAGTTTTTAACAAAATGTTTGTTTTGAGAAGTTGATTTGTTGATGGGTTGATACGTTTATTCGACTGCCACGAAAGCAAGGTGAATTATTTGGAAGAAACTAGTCTATAGCTGTACGGCCTCAAATCAACTTATCAACCCATCAACAAAAAGACATAAAAATTAAAACCAAAACCCTACACTAATCCACGTAAGGTGCTTGTGTGTTTCGGGCGACCAGCTGTGCTTTAGCTCTAATGGGCCAATAATGGTTTCCATGCCGTAACCCAGCGCATAACCACTGTATTTTGGCAACGAGAACATCCCGCCCCCTTCGTACAGGTTATTTCCGACATTTGCATAGTTCGCAGCAAGATTGAGGTGGTGCTTTTTCGCGAATTCATAGTCAAGGGTTACTGCCCCTTTTATATAGCTGTTGCCTGAAAGGCTCAGGAAATCATACCCATAAAAATGGCGGAAACTGTTGGTCATATAATAGCCATAGCCCCCCAATATAAAGTCGAATGTTGGCACCTGGTTTTCACCGAACGAAAGGCCGGTTTCGGATTGTACTTCGAGGGTAAGCCTGTTCGCGAGGGTTTTTGCAGTACCTATTTCTCCCTTTACAATCGTAAAACGCTCAAACCCTCCTGTATAATCTGATGAATAAATATAGGCCTTTGCTTCCCCGGAAAAGAACCATCCTTCCGACGGGAAGTACTTATTGTCATAAGAATCGAACTTTAGGTAGCTGTACAGTGAGAGATAGTCGCTATCATCAAACACAGGGTCTGTACCCTGTATCGTCTCCGATTTTATTTTAACATGCTTGTGCTCTGCCCCGCCGCCCAAAAGAAAACGCTGTGCAAATATTGTCTGGATGTAAATTTGATTAGTCCAGTCGGAAAAATCAACATTTACCGATTCCATCCCCATCAGGTCTGCAAACTCGCCAACAGAATAATCAGCCGAAACATTACGATTAAAGCGATACAGGTGCGAATGTACGCCATAGCTTATATAAAACCCGTTATCGATGTAATAATCGAGATTGTAACGGAAATTGTCGCCCAGTATAACATCCATCGATGCTACGTCATTGCGGCGTAGCAGGTTTTTTTGTGTCAGGTTTACAAGGATGGCGCTTTTGTATAAGCCGTCATAGTGCAGCCCGAACTTAAGGTAACGATTAACCGGATTTTCGGTAAGCTTCAGATTGACTACCTCGCCCCTGGTGCCTTCGTCAAAACAATAGGAAATCCCCGTAAAGTTTTGCGTGGCGTTAAGATTGCTGATACCGTTATTGAATATATCGTAGGTTATCCTGCTTCCGGGCTTAAAGCTGAGCTTACCTATTACATACGACCGGGTATAGTTATTAATACCAGCTATCCTTATCTGTTCTACATTTAAAGAATCCTGTACGGGCACGCGCGGCTTTTCTATCGGGTGGCCTACCCCTAATGCCTGCAACTGGTCCAGTATTTTTCTTCCGGCTTCTTCGCCTTTTTTGATGATGGCGATACCATCTTCAAAAGATACTACAGAAAATCCTGAAATATCCGGCTTTATATAGATGTCGGTGAGCTTTCGCTTGCCGTCCATCTTTTGTATCATCTGGTAGTTGTTTATCTGTACCAGGATACCCGTAGCGCCCTTTATCTGGTCACGGTTTTTCAGCGGGTCCTGCACGTCGACACCAATAATAATATCGGCACCCATTTTCCTGACTTCTTCAACAGGGTAATTGTTGGTCACGCCCCCATCGATAAGCAGCCGGCCCTTAATTTCCACCGGCGCATATAAGGATGGAAATGCCCCGCTGGCCAGTATGGCATCTGGTAGTACGCCATTCCGCAGCACGACTTCCTCGCCCGTTTCAATATCCGTCGCGATACAGACAAAAGGTATGGGCAGGCTATCGAAATCACGGATGTGGCGCACATGGTCGGTCAGCCTGTTTACCATTGTATAATTATAGAGCCCTTTAGACAGCGCTGTAGGGAAGCCAATATGGAATTTTTGGAAAGGTAAGCTCAATGCATAAAGCTCATCATTGCGCTTTTCGAAAAAGTTCTTTGACCCGCGCGGGGTAAAATCCCTCAAAAGCGCATCGGCATCGACCGCCCTGAAAATCGAGTCAAGCTCAGTAGCCGAGTAGCCCGATGCATAAAGCCCGCCTACAATAGCGCCCATGCTGGTACCGCCAATGTACGATATCTCTACCCCTGCTTCTTCGAGCACTTTGAGTACGCCTATATGCGCAAGCCCTTTTGCACCGCCGCCGCTGAGCACAACGCCGACCTTGGGCTTGCCTTCTTTCTTCTCCTGCCCCATGACGGAGCCGAAAACAAGCGTGCATAACAGCAGGAGAAAAAATTTGTTCATTATTTCGTATTTGCCTTATAAAACTCCGTAATCTTTTTGGCCTTACTCTGGCCTACCACTTTAGCAATCTCTTCTTCGGGGGCCGCGGTAAGCCGCTTAACCGATTTGAAATGCGTGAGCAGTGTCACCATAGTCTTTTCCCCTATCCCGGGAATAGTTTCCATAGAGGTTTGCAACGCGGCCTTACTCCGCTTGTCACGGTGGAAGGTTATCCCGAAACGGTGCGCCTCGTTCCGCAGATGCTGTATGATCTTGAGCGTCTCGCTTTTCTTGTCGAGATACATGGGCACCGAATCGCCGGGATAGAAAATTTCTTCCAGCCTTTTTGCAATGCCTAATATAGTAATTTTACCACGCAGCCCCAACTCATCCAGGCTTTTTAACGCCGAAGACAGCTGCCCCTTGCCTCCATCGATGATGATCAGTTGCGGCAACGGCTCATTTTCGTCTAAAAGCCTCTTATAACGGCGAAATACTACCTCTTCCATTGAAGCAAAGTCATTAGGACCCTCCACCGTTTTTATGTTGAAATGCCTGTAGTCTTTCTTGCTCGGCTTACCGTCTTTAAACACAACACAGGCCGCAACCGGATTGGTTCCCTGTATATTAGAGTTATCAAAGCACTCGATATGGCGCGGCTCTTCGGGCAGGCGAAGGTCTTTCTTCATCTGGGCCATGATGCGTGTGGTATGCCTGTCGGGGTCCACGATCTTTATCTGCTTCAGTTGGTCCAGGCGGAAATAGCGGGCATTGCGCTCGCTCATATCCAGTATCATTTTCTTGTCGCCCAGTTTTGGCACCGAAACATTTACGCCTTCGCCTAAATTTAGAGGGAATGGCGCGAGTATCTCTTTCGAACGAAGGTTGAAACGTTCGCGAAGTTCCACAACCGCAAGTTCCAGCAATTCTTCATTCGGCTCGTCCAGCTTTTTCTTTATTTCCATCGTATGGCTACGGATAATGGCACCATGTGATACCTGTATGAAGTTCACATAGGCCATGCTTTCGTCAGAAATAATGGAGAACACATCCAGGTTGGATATCTTCGGGTTGAAAACCGTACTCCGTGCCTGGTAGTTCTCGAGCACTTCCATTTTTTCCTTTATGCGTTGTGCTTCTTCAAATCGCATATCCATCGCAAATTCCTGCATCCGCTTCTTGAAATCCCTTAGGCTCTCCTTAAAGTTACCTTTCAGAATCTCACGTATTGCATCTACATGGTGCTGGTACACATCGAAAGGCTCGTGCCCTTCGCAAGGCCCTTTGCAATTGCCCAAATGGTATTCAAGGCATACTTTATATTTGCCCGATTTTATATTATGTTCGCTAAGATCGTAATTGCAGGTGCGAAGCGGATAAAGCTCTTTTATAAGGTCAAGCAGCGTGTACACCACCTTAAAAGTAGTATAGGGACCGAAGTACTCCGACCCATCCTTAATGATCTTCCGTGTAGAGAATATCCTTGGAAATGGCTCCTTTTTGATGCATATCCATGGGTAGGTCTTGTCGTCTTTCAGCAGGACGTTATAACGCGGCTGTAGTTTTTTAATGAGGTTGTTCTCCAGCAGTAGTGCCTCGCTTTCGGTAAGGACAACGATGTGCTTAATGTTCACGATCTTCCGCACCATCACGTTGATACGGCCGGTATCGTGGGTCTTGTTGAAGTAGGACATTACCCTTTTCTTCAGGTTCTTCGCCTTGCCCACATACAGCAGCTTCTCGTCCTTATCAAAATACTGGTACACCCCGGGACTATCGGGCAGCGTTTGTATTTGTAATTCTAAAGGGGTATGCATACTGCAAAGTTAAAAACAAATTCATCATCCTGACGATAATATATCAGGATTGTTACCGTGCTTACTTCCAGGTTATCAAAAAAAACCGGATATAACAGACGTTGCAGTGCAACGTCTCTACATCATAATAAATTTGCTAATACATTTCCTACTATTCAAAGGATTGCCTATTTTTATGCTTTCGCAAAAACCTATGCAGCAACACCGTAAACTTGTAATACTGGACGAGGAGATAATGCCGGGGGAGAGCAGGACAATTAATCTTGAAATTGCCCGCCTCTACACAATGACAAAATTGAAGATCCCGATAATTGTTGAACGCTCTAAAGAGGACGGCCCGGTGGTGCTTTTCTCGGCAGGGCTGCATGGCGACGAGATCAACGGGATGGAGATCGTGCGGCAGCTTATCGTGCGGCACATCAACAAACCCAAAATAGGTACTATCATCTGCATACCGGTCATCAATGTGTTCGGGTTCGTGAACAAGAGCAGGGAATTCCCCGATGGGCGCGACCTCAACCGTGTTTTCCCCGGAAGCAAGAACGGCTCGCTGGCCAGCCGCTTTGCCTACTACCTTTTAAAAGAGGTTATCCCCAATGTAGATTACTGCATCGACTTCCATGCGGGGGGCGCGAGCCGCTTCAATGCACCGCAGGTACGCATTGTACCTAGTAACGACGAACTGAAACAGCTCTCCGATGTATTTAATGCGCCGTTCACACTGTACTCAAAGAACATCAACGGCTCCTTCCGGAACTCCTGTGACAAGTTGGGCGTAAAAATGCTGCTGTTCGAGGGCGGAAAGTCTTTAGATATCAATGATGACATTACACAACACGGTGTGCGTGGCGCAAAGCGGTTCCTTGCCCACTTCGGGATGCTGGATGCTTCAAAGAAAGTACCTGTAGCCGAAAGGCCTTCCATTTATATTGATAATTCCACCTGGATTCGGGCACGGCATTCCGGCCTGTTCCAAAATAAGACTATGGCCGGCGAATTCGTAAAAAAAGGCGAAGTCATTGCCTGCATCACCGATCCGTTCGGGAAGTTCGAAAAGAAAGTAAAAGCGCCGAATACCGGATATATCATCAATTCCAATGACTCACCGATAGTGTACCAGGGCGATGCGATCTTTCATATCTCGCAGAGGATGGTCTAACTGCGGTTGATTTGGTTATTTGTTAATGGGTTTATTTGGTTGCCGCAGTATGTGTCATTTCGACCGGAGCTTGCGGAGTGGAGAAATCTATATATTATGTAAGACGTTGCAGTGCAACGCCTCTACAACGTAATGCTTCGTGCTTTTCCATTTCGACGGCAGGAGAAATCTCTTTTCCGTACTCACTATTGCTTATATTTTATTTATTCAAGAATTCTTCAACTTCGCTTTTATATTTCATTATTGCAGTATCAACTAAGAATTTAATTTCCTTGTCATTCAAATTCTCATAGTTTTTCATAAAGATTGGCTTATTTCTTTCTGCATAAATTATATAGCTGAGGCTTTCAAAGTCAATATTTAAATCGTAATTGAAACTATAATTTTCTAATCCTGCTTTTTTTAATTGCCTAAATATTATCCCTATCCTTATTTCACGTATTATACTATCTGAAGAATCTGGAAAGGTTGGCCAATTAAATTGTTGACCGTTTACTTGTATAAAAGCATATGTATCTAAATAAAATTTCTCAAACGGTACAAATTTATTCTTTAACATCATCGCTAAAGGATAAACTGTATTTACATAAATATCTTTAGTTGTTTCTAATGACTTTTCTTTATTAATTTCTTTACCATAACCTGCCAACCTCTTCTCCAGCAACGCTATCTCCTTATCAATATCATCTGGCTCTTCAATATCTTCTCCATTCGCACCGGCGATCATTATCTCCAGTGAACGGTTCAGGTTTTTGGCGATGTATTCAACAAAAGCTTCAAGGTTGCCTGTATCGGCAAGGCGTAAAACGGCATAGTAATTCTCTTTATCTTCTGTCTTGATAATTACCGGTGGGTAGCCAAATTTCAACAGGATAAAATTCATTAGTATCCTTGCAGTCCTGCCATTGCCATCATCAAAAGGGTGGATAAGTATAAACTTATAGTGAAATTCTGCGGCAAGCAATATGGAATTGAAATCGGTGTCCGCAATTTTTTCATTGTACCATGCGATCAGGTCTCCCATTTTAGCAGGGGTTTCCTCGGGTGTGGCAAAATAGAACATCTCCCCGGTCTTAGTCTGCACATGGTTTGGGGAAGTTTTGTAGCTTCCGACTTTGACCCTCTTTTTTGTCGGCTTGCCATCAGGCGTTTGCGCATCGACTTCATAGGACTCTTTCAGCAATAGGGTATGCAGTTCCCGTATAAAATTTTCAGTTAACGGATAATCGCTGCCTTTAACTATATCTAAGATCCAATTGATGGCTTCATTATGCCCGGTGATTTCAAAATGATCTTTCAGCGGCTTTCCTTGGGCGGTAATGCCGTGCATGATAAGGGCCTTGGTCTCTCCATACGTGAGGGAATTGCCCTCAAGGTTATTAGAATGGTAGTTCCAGTCCAAACGGAATTTCTGCATTATCCTTGCCTCCTGCTCCTTTTCAAGCGGACGCAATGAGTCGAGTTGCTTTTTTAATTCTAATGCCCTGATGATCTCTTCCATTACTATTTAATGAATTTTAAATGTAAATATACAGAATTTCTTAACTTTCCCGAATGGTTGTCAGGTTTAGACATACAGCAGTGATGCTCCAAACAAACAGATCAACATATCAACGCATAAACATGAATAAAAAAGACCTCCGCCTCAAATATAAGAACCTCCGCCAGGTAATGCTTCCCGAAGAAGCCGACGAGAAAAGCCTGGCTATTGCCAACAAGTCACTGGAGCTTGATATTTGGGACAAGACCTATTTCCACCTGTTCCTCACGATGGAGAACCAAAAGGAAGTGCATACCGACTTCATCCTGAATATCCTTGCAGGAAAAGATAAAGAGGTCATTGTGTCGCGGTCGGATTTTGAAAGTTACAAGATGGTGCATTACCTGCTGACCGATAATACCAAACTTGTGGTGAACCAATATGGCATTCCCGAGCCTGTGGATGGTATTGAAGTGCCTTCGAATAAAATGGATGTGGTATTTGTGCCACTATTGGCGTTTGATAACAACGGTCATCGTGTAGGTTACGGTAAAGGGTTTTACGATCGTTTCCTGAACGAATGCAAACCGGATGTCACCAAGGTCGGGTTATCCTTCTTTGAAGCAGAGGATGAAGCTATTGAGCACAATGATACCGACGTGGCGCTTGATTATTGTGTAACGCCTTTAAGGGTTTATAAGTTTATGGGTTGATGAGTTTACCAAGGCTATACGAATAAACAAATCTTCGCATCGACAAATAAACTTTCGGATAAGTATTATAGGGTTGAAAAGTTTACATAGGTAATAATAAACAAATCAACCTATCAACAAATCAACTATTTGGCGAATGCTTTCTTATTAAATACGATAAGGATACCCACACCTACTGATATAGCGGCATCTGCAATATTAAAGATGGCATTGAAGAAAGAAAACTCCTGCCCTCCTATAATAGGGAACCATGACGGCCAATGCGCATTTGTAATTATAGGGAAGTAAAGCATATCCACTACTTTTCCGTGGAATAGCGAACCATAAGGCTTATCTGAAAAAAGGGTGGCTACCTGCCCTTGGCTGTGGTCGAACATAACGCCGTAAAAAACCGAGTCGATGATATTGCCAAAAGCGCCGGCCAATATTAGTGCGATAGAAACGATTAGGTATGCTGACTGGTGTTTTCTAACCGAATCCCAAAGCCACCAGCCTATACCGCCAACTGCCAGTATCCTGAAAAGGGTCAGCGTAAGCTTGCCTCCAAGCCATGTTGGGATCTTTGCGCCCCATGCCATGCCTTCATTCTCGATAAAATTGATCTTAAACCAGCTGAAAACATCCACACTCTCCCGCTCCATAAAATGGGTCTTGATGTATATTTTAGATATCTGGTCGATAATTAATACAAGAATGACAATAAGATAGGCTTTCTTTAAAGACATTTTCAGAATTTTAGCCGCAAAAATAAGGGAAAATATTGTAATAGTACAGTTTTTTGTCCGAAGTCCGAAGTCGGAGGCTGCTATATGGACACGGCGACAGCATCGGACTTCGGACTTCGGACAAAAAAACCGCCCTAAGGCGGTTAAAATTATCGTTGCATGTTCTTGGCCTCGATGCTCATAGTAGCATGCGGTACCAGCTTCAGGCGGTCTTTATTGATAAGTTTTCCGGTAACTTTACAAATGCCGTATGTCTTGTTCTCAATTCGGATAAGCGCGTTCTTAAGGTCGCGGATAAACTTTTCCTGGCGGATAGCCAGCTGTGAGTTCGCTTCCTTCGACATCGTCTCGCTGCCTTCCTCAAATGCCTTGAACGTTGGCGACGTATCGTCAGTGCCGTTATTAAGGTCATTCATATAGGCGCTTCGTATAAGGTCTAAGTCAGCTTTTGCCTTTTCAATTTTTTTTGTAATTAATTCCCTGAACTCTGCAAGGTCTGCGTCAGAGTATCGTATTTGCTCATCTACCATTTCTCTATCTATTTTGAAATTAATAATAAGGTTTTTATCTCGTCAAATTCAATTTGGGTCCCGTTTTCAATATGAGCCCTGAATATCAGCTCATCGGTAAGCGTTTCACTCTTTATATATTCTTCATTTGCCTTTATCGCCAGCTCCAGCGCTTCGTTGTTTTGCAGGTACACTTTTATCCTGTCCGTCACTTCAAAACCGCTGTCTTTCCTGATGTTCTGTATCCTGTTCACCAGCTCGCGGGCTATGCCTTCGTTCTTCAATTCCTCCGTCAGCGTTATATCCAGTGCAACAGTTATGCCATTTGCATTAGCGACCAGCCAACCCGGGATATCCTGCGATGAAATCTCAACGTCAGCAGAGGTTAAAGTAATACTTTTTCCCGACACGACAATAGCAAGGCTGCCGTCTTTATCTATCGTATTGATCTGCTCTTGGGTGAAGTTTTGTATCTCTTTGGCTATCAATCCCATATCTTTGCCGAATTGCGGCCCTAATGCCTTGAAATTAGGCTTAACCTGCTTCACCAACACGCCCGAAGCATCGTCCATCAACTCTATTTCCTTAACGTTCACTTCGGCTTTTATTAACTCTGCAACCGCCTCTATCTCAGCCTTCTGTTTCGCGTCAAGCACCGGAATCATTACCCTTTGCAGCGGCTGGCGTACCTTTATCATCTCCTTCTTCCTTAGCGAAAGTACCAGTGACGAAATGGTCTGTGCCTTCTGCATCCTGCTCTCCAGCGATTTATCAACATAGTTATCACCATACTGCGGGAAATCGGCCAAATGTACACTTTCACTGCTTTCGGCCTGTGAAGCCTGTGTTAAATCTTTATAAAGCCTGTCCATGAAGAACGGCGCTATTGGCGCTCCCAGCTTGGCAACGGCCACAAGGCAGGTGTATAACGTCTGGTACGCCGCTATTTTGTCCTGCGCATATTCGCCTTTCCAGAAACGCCTCCTGCACAAGCGCACGTACCAGTTGCTCAGGTTCTCCTGCACAAAGTCGGATATCGCCCTGGCAGCTTTCGTAGGCTCATAATCGGCGTAGAAGCTGTCCACGTCTTTTATCAGCGTATTCAGCTCGCTAAGTATCCAGCGGTCGATCTCCGGCCTTTCGTTAAGCGGCACTTCCGGCTCTTCGTAAGAAAATCCATCAATATTAGCATATAACGCGAAGAACGAGTACGTATTATATAAGGTACCGAAGAACTTGCGGCGCACTTCTGCCACACCTTCAATGTCAAATTTCAGGTTGTCCCACGGGTTCGCATTGCTTATCATGTACCAGCGGGTGGCATCCGGGCCGTATTCGGCAAGCGTGGTGAACGGATCTACCGCATTGCCAAGGCGCTTGCTCATCTTCTGCCCGTTCTTGTCGAGCACCAATCCGTTAGACACTACATTTTTATAAGCCACCTGGTCAAACACTAATGTGCCTATTGCATGCAGCGTATAGAACCAACCGCGTGTCTGGTCGACCCCTTCGGCAATGAAGTCGGCAGGGAAGGCATCGTGGTTGTCTATCATTTCCTTATTCTCAAACGGGTAATGCCACTGCGCATACGGCATGGCGCCGCTATCGAACCAAACGTCTATAAGGTCGGACTCGCGGTGCATCGGCTTGCCAGATGGCGAAACCAGCACTATCTTATCCACTACATTTTTATGGAGGTCAACTAAATCATAATTTGCCTCGCTCATATTGCCCGGCTCAAACCCTTTGAACGGGTTCTCTGCCATAAGGCCCGCTTCAACTGCTTTTTCAATGCCATTGAATAATTCCTCTACCGAACCGATAAGCACTTCTTCCGTTTTATCCTCAGTCCTCCATATCGGGAGCGGGATGCCCCAGTAGCGGGAGCGCGACAGGTTCCAGTCGTTGGCGCTTTTCAGCCAGTTGCCAAAACGCCCTTCGCCGGTTGCCTTAGGCTTCCAGTTGATAGTATTGTTCAGGTCGAACATACGCTCTTTCACATCGGTCATTTTGATGAACCAGCTGTCGAGAGGGTAGTACAGCAGCGGCTCGTCTGTCCTCCAGGAGTGCGGGTAGCTGTGTACGTATTTCTCTACCTTAAAGGCTTTGTTGTTTTCCTTTAAGTATATTGATATTTCAACGTCGGCCGACCTTTCCGGTGCGGTGCCTGCGTCATAGTATTCATTCTTTACATACTTGCCTGCCAGTTCCAGCGGCCTGCCATTAGGATTGTCAAGGCTGCCTGAATGTGATGTGAACCTGCCCTGCATATCCACAAGCGGAACAGGGTTGCCGTTTTCATCGAGTACAAGCATTGGCGGTACTTCCGGTTTTGCTTCTTTGGCAACTTTGGCATCATCGGCACCAAAAGTCGGCGCGGTATGCACGATACCGGTACCGTCTTCGGTCGTTACGAAATCGCCTGCTATTACACGGAAAGCATTCTCCGGATTTTGGTAGGGCAATACAAATGGCAGTAATTGCTCGTAACGGATACCTACTAAGTCCTTGCCCTTGGCTTCTGCTAATATTTTATACGGAGCATTTTTGTCACCGTCTTTATAATTGGTAAAGTCTGCATCATCAGTGCTTTCAAAATAGCCTTTGCCAAACTGTTTACCCACAAGGTTTTTTGCCAAAACCACATTTATCGGCAGGAAAGTATACTGGTTGAATGTCTGTACCAAAACATAGTCAATGTTCGGGCCAACGGTCAGTGCAGTGTTGCTCGGAAGTGTCCAAGGGGTAGTCGTCCATGCCATAATATCTACCTCGCCAAATCCTTTAAGGAAATCCGGCAATGTATCGGCAATGGTTTTAAACTGCGCCACGATAGTCGTATCCGTCACATCCCTGTACGCACCCGGCTGGTTTACCTCATGCGAGGAAAGCCCGGTACCCGCTTTTGGCGAATACGGCTGTATGGTATAGCCTTTATAAAGGAGGCCCTTATCGTATATCTGTTTCAGGAGCCACCAAACGGTCTCCATGTATTTCGGCTTGTAGGTTACATACGGGTCTTCCATATCTACCCAGTAGCCCATTTTTTCGGTAAGGTCGTTCCATACGTCGGTATAACGCATCACGGTACGCTTACACGCCTCGTTGTATTCTTCTATCGAGATGGTCTTGCCGATGTCCTCTTTGGTGATGCCAAGTTCCTTTTCGGTCCCAAGCTCTACCGGAAGGCCGTGGGTATCCCACCCTGCCTTACGCTTTACCTGGTGGCCTTTTTGCGTCTGGTAACGGCAGAAAATATCCTTAATGGCACGCGCCATAACGTGGTGTATTCCCGGAAGGCCGTTCGCGCTTGGCGGGCCTTCATAAAATACATATTGCGGCTTCCCTTCGCGGGTCGTTACGCTTTTCTCAAATATTTGCTCTTTCTTCCAGAAATCAAGCACTTCGCCTGCCAGCCCGGCAAGGTCAAGTCCTTTATATTCAGTAAACTTCTTACTCATTGGTGGTACCTTCTAAAAATCAATTTGCGAAAGTAATGATTTTTTTTATTCAAAGGGGGAAATGGGAAAATATGTGAAAATGATAACGATTGCACTTGCACAAATCATTAAAATATTTATTTTTGCTGTATAACTTTAACAATTATACGCCATGAAAAAAATTTATTTATCTGCCTTAATCCTCATTACGGCAATTATTGCGAATGCTCAGGAAAGAGTAAGCCCTACGATTCCGGTCATCAACCCTGTAGCAAAAGGTAAGCTTACCGAAGCAACAGGCTGGTTGCAAAATGACAGCGGTGTCTGGATATCGAAAAAGAATAAAGTGCCTGCCAATCTTAAATCGGACTCTTCATTATTTGATTATGAAAAATACGGCCTTGGGGAAAACGAGGAAAACTTCATCTATTTCGAACTACGCGAAATTACCATTGATGGAAAATCCCTGACCATCCTAATAAAAAAATATAATGACGGGGATTATCGATACAAAGAAATCAAGAAAGACTGGATGCCATCAACGACAATAGTTTACTTCGTTTTCGAAACAGCGGAACTGGAAAAACTGAAAAATCTTGAACCGGACAAAACACATAATATTATTATCCCTACGCTTTATTTCAGTCATCTGTATAATCTTGATGCGAAATCATCGTTAAAAACAATTGCAAAAAACGTGATCGAGGATGGTATTTTTAATAAAGGCTCAGATAAGTTGGCTATTTCTGTAAAATTTTTCAAAGATAAGACACGATTCCTTATTGAGACTGAAAGCAGGTATCCGGACCGCCTCGATTTTGAAAAGTCGTACTACGAAACCCCTACTGTAAACTTTGAAAAACTGTTTACCTTAAAATAATTACGTGATAAAAAAACTCCCTTGCGGGAGTTTTTTTATGTGCATTAGACAACCTTTTGGCCACTATCTGCATCTATACTTAAAAGCTATTGTTACGGAATCCCATTTCTCCCTTACCGATGCCGAATTTGAGCGCCTGTTCGAGACCGGATCCTTCGCCCCTGCCCTTTTTACCCACGAGGCACACATACGCCTGGCATGGATACACATCAAAAATTACGGACTGGATAAGGCGTGCTATAATATTGTAAACCAGCTCCATGACTATGTGAAAGCTTTGGGCGTTGAAAACAAATTCAACCTCACACTTACTATAGCCTCGCTTAAAATCATAAATGATTTTATGGGGAAAAGTAACGCCGCTTCATTTACGGAATTCATTTGCGAATTCCCGCAGCTTATTACGCATTTCAGGGAATTACTTGCGCAGCATTATAGCAATGAAATTTTTAATGACGACGCAATGCAAAATTATATGGCTCCCGACATTATGACTTTTTAACAACTGTTTAACAACGCGTATCGCTTACCCCGTAAGTAAAATTGTATATTTATCAATTAATCCTTACTTATGAGTATTAAGCGTACCTGTTTTCTTATAGACGATGATGAAGATGACCGCGAGATCTTTTCGTTGTCACTGGAATCTGCCTATGTTTCCTGTTCCTGTGTTACTTCAAAAAACGGTCTTGAAGCTTTGAGGATGATCGAAGAAGATCCCGATTTCCTGCCCGATTTTATATTCATCGATCTCAACATGCCCTATATGACAGGTAAGGAATGCCTGGAGGCTATCAGGCGGATACCCAGGTTTGCCAATATACCCGCTATTATATACACTACATCATCATACACAAAGGATGCCGAAGATGCGCGCAGCCTTGGCGCAACCCATTTTTTAGTAAAACCGTCAAGCATAAGCGCTCTGACTTCTGCACTTACAATAATAATGGAAGGCACCGCTTCTGCCTACTACCTCGATACCGCCACATTATCACCAGATCCGGTGTAATGTGTAAGATCGATTGCCTTTTTTCACTACAACAGAACTTATGGAAAATGCAGATAATATACCCGTTTCTTCATTTGCCGCACCACTGCCGCATCTTCATCCTGCAACTTATATTTTCCTGTTAGAAGCCATCCCTACACCCGTATACACTTGTGATATGGAGGGGAGGATAACTTTTTTCAATACAGCAGCCAAAAAGTTTTGGGGAGTTGCCCCGGGTGAAGGCGTATTATGGTATGAGTTCCTGAAGATCTATAGCGCCGACGGCAGCCCGCTAATGGCGGTAAATTCCCCTGTATCCGAACCGCTTCACGAAAACAGTCCTGTAAAGCATAAAGAATTTATTACGGAGCGTCACGACGGGGTTAGGTATGATATAAAACTGGAAACACAACCAATACACGACGGGTCAGGAATAATAGCCGGCACTATAAACATAGTGACCGATATCACTGATAAAAAGCTGGAGGATGCACTGCAAAATGAAGAGGAGAACCGGTACAGGTCGCTTTCGCAATTGCTGGAAAAAATGGTAACCGAAAGAACGCTCCACCTGAAAAAAAGTGAGGAGCGCTACCATAAGATGATTGAGGAGGTGCAGGATTATGCCATTATCCTTCTTGACCATGACGGCTACATCCTTAACTGGAACCTCGGCGCCCAAAAAATAAAAGGCTATACTGAAGAAGAGATTATTGGGGAAAATTTCAGGCTGTTTTACCAAAAGCATGACCAGGAAGACAAACTGCCCGAAAAACTTATAACCCTGGCGCTTACTACAGGGAGGGCAACGCATGAAGGCTGGCGGGTAAGGAAAAACGGCAGTACCTTTTGGGGATCTGTAGTGATAACAGCGCTGCATGATGACGAAAACAACATCATCGGCTTCTCTAAAGTAACACGCGATCTTACCGAAAAGAAACTGGCCGACGACCGGATGCAGAACTATGCCCTTGAGATAGAATTCCGCAACAAGCAGCTGGAAGAATATGCCTATATCGCGTCGCACGACCTGCAGGAACCATTAAGAAAAATCCAGATCTTTGCCGAGTTGCTGGAAAGCAATATCTCTAATGAGGAAGTGGCAAAAAAGCAGTTGGAAAAGATAAATTCGGCTGCCAAAAGGATGTCCAACCTTATAAAAGACGTACTGAAATACTCCCAGCTTTCTCGCGCCGACGAATTGTTTGAAAATGTGCCGCTTAACACCATTATTGCTACTATCAAAGAAGATTTTGAGTTGCTGATCGAGCAAAAGCAGGTGGTTATTGTCCAAAAAGAACTCCCTGTGCTGAAGGGTATACCCATACAGCTCCACCAACTATTTGCTAACCTGGTTAACAATGCAATAAAATTCAGTTCCGACAATCCTGTCATCGAAATATTCAGCGAAAATATACGTACAGACGAAATCAGCAAGTATCCCGGCCTGAACGACTCGCACGATTATGCAAAAATAACGGTCAGGGACAATGGCGTGGGCTTTGAGCAGCAATATGGCGAGCAGGTGTTCAGGATGTTTAAACGCCTTACCGACAACAGCGGTACCGGCATAGGACTTGCACTATGTAAAAAGATCGTAGAAAATCATAGCGGGCATATCAGCGTGGTCAGCGAGCCCGGCAAAGGCACGGAGTTTACCATAGTGCTGCCGGTGGGATAGCTGTTGGTGTCAAATAATGAAGTCCTTATGTACAGACTAAGCGATCATTTAAAAAAAATCGTTTTTTACCTTTTAAACCTAAATAGAATTTACATATATTTGCACCTCGAAAATAATGGCCTCGTAGTTCAACGGATAGAATGGGAGTTTCCTAAACTTTTGATCCAAGTTCGATTCTTGGCGAGGCTACAGTAAAGCAGTACAGCAATGTGCTGCTTTTTTTTTGTTTATAATTATAAGTAGAATTATCCTGCCGCACCTACCAATTTCTAAATTATTATATCTTTACGACAGCTATTTTGAACAAAAAAGAAAAGCCAAGTACCAAAGCCAATTAAAACCGAATTATAAACATGCCTTCCACACTACATTATAAAGGAGAATTATACTTTTCGAGCTATTCAGAGTTAGAAGCGGTTTTGCACCTGATTGGAAATGAAATTCCCGCAAGAGAGACTTATTTAAAAATCGACCGACCTGCACTGAAACTGGCTATTGAGACTAGCGAACCTTTCTCCAAAAAAGAGGCGTTAGAGAAATTATGGCATACAGCCGCTACGTTTGCCACGGCCGGTATGATACTCACATTCCATGACCAGGATTTCGAGGAAGTTACCTGTGCAGACAGGAAGAACGATTTTGACCCTACACGGCCGGGGATCATCATGTTTTCCCTGAATGAATTCGAAGAGTCATTTGGAAAACTGGAAATGGAAGTTTCCGATGTAGTTTACAACAGTCCGTTTTATATCTATGACCAGACCCTGAAAAAAGCCGGGCCAAAATTTGCCGATGAAATACCCATCAGCGATAATGACTGTACAACAGGATTTGACATCCTGAAAATAATATGGGGGACCCATGTTGCCAAGTCCTCGACCTTTCTTTTCCCGTTTATTTTTAAAAAGCTATACGATTATGAACGGAATACATACTCGGTAGCCAGCACCTACGGCTTTGCTCCCGGCTACGATATGGATACAGCAATGGAAGAAGCGAGGAAAAATAATTTCATTGTAATCCGGTGGGATGAGTTTTGGAGAAAATAATTACCCTACATTTAAAAATTAAAGCATGATACCAACCGCACGATTTGGCGATATTATAGTGGCTGCCAGATACAGCAACTCCATTACCTGCAACCTTTACGGCCTTTATGAAGGTGGTATAGCGGGCGTGGCCGAAAACAAAGAATTTTGCCTTTTCCTCTTAACCGATCTGTACCGAAAACTCGCTATGCACGACTACCAGGTTATGTCCTGGAATGGAGCGACTTCAAGGGAAGATGCGAAAGCGCTCTTTAATAATCTGGACGAAACCTCGCATTTGTTTTATAAAGAATGCCTGGCTTTACTCAAGGGAACAGTAAAAACTGACGGTTCTGATGAAGCAGCTATTCTTTTGAATGAAGAGAAATTCAGAAGGATCGCCTCTAAAGTAATCACAGATTTCAGCGTTTCTGAAATAGAGCCGATGGACAGTACTTTTCAGGAATATGCCATGCTGGAGTTTAACGTTGGCAATGCAAAGCTTATCGACCACATTACTGAAGGATTATTAGTAGAATGTTAATCTACGCAAAAGCAGTACAGCGATGTGCTGCTTTTTTTTAATTATAGTTTTGAATACCCTGAAATTAACATGAAACACAATTGATGATTAAATCAGTGATTAAATTTAAATAAAATGAAGATTCCACTCCTACTTGGCGGAATACTCCTTCTCGCAGTACATTTCAATCTAAAGTGGTTTACTTATATTAGTGTACTAAAATCTTTTACCGGAATATGGCATTAGCAACCTTGCTTTTTGCGGCTCATTTACGAGAGAACTAAAATTGCGGCTTCCCTTAATAGTCTTAAATAAATTTTATTATCTTTAACTAGTAGTTAACATATTTAATTTATACGGCTTAAAATTCCCCAGAAGTATTAAATGGATAATTCAGTTATTGATGTTACCGGCGAGGGCCTCAGTTTAACCGGTATGGCTGCAGCGCGGCCGTATGTGCCCTACTGGAAGCACCAGTATGTACATTCGTATTCGGAAATAGAGGGTGCGGGCAACGAACAACGCAGGTTTTATAAAACGTATAAGGCAAATTTCCTGAGCGGTATTTACATGGATATCCAGGGCAATACCAACTATGCCTTTATACTGCTGTTCGACCTGGACCGGGAATATGAAAACCATAAAGACATAGCGCGGCTTGAACAGCAGCTGAACGAACTTGGTACACATTATCCAAAGACCAAAACATACGGCCTGGGACTTTTGATAAAGAAATTGCAGGACACAGGCGATGATGCCGCAATTGAACGTATAAGGCGCAAAGAAAATTATTACACGTTTGACGATGATTATTGGAAGCTTGGCTCTAAGTTTAAAGCTAAACTAAATCTGTCGAATGAAGATGTCGCGTTGTTAAATAAGCTTTCGTACCCTGATAACAATTTTTTCAATATCGAATTTTGTGGCCGGGAAATTGTAAAGTTCTATCTGTCTGCAATAAAAAGGCTTGACGAAAAATACCGAAAGGAATCCTCTTCTCTTGATAATGAGCTCCTGAAGATTGCGGGTATTGTTGCAGACGAAGAGCTGTATTACAGGCAGGGAAGCGACGGCTATAAATACCTGATGGAAAATGTAATAACCGAATTGCAATCGAATATCTTCAGGCATTGCGAGAATACGGTAAGGGAATTTTATGGAAATAAGAGAAAGCTCAATACCGATATTCCGTACACCTCCGCCAATGTAAAAGCCGAATATAGCGACAAGTTGGTTATCCGCCTTCAAAAAGCGCTTGCCATATACGCCCCCACTATCGCTCCGCCCGATCGCACTGCTGAGATCGACCTCAATGCGCAGAACCCTTTACGCTGGAAATTCCGCTTTGATGAGATAATCCAAAAGTATGACGGCGACCCGAAAAAGTTTGTGAGCGACATCGTGATATTAGGCACCCTGAACAAGCGCAATCCTGCCCTTGAGAACATTTTTTATGAAGCATCGAAATTCATGGCGGAACATGAAAAGGAATCGTCGCTAAAGCTGTATATCTATTACCTGCATTATAACCTGAGGTCGGCGAAATTCGATGATAAGCAATTGACGAAGACAATACAGAAAAAGCTGTTTGCAACCAATGAACAGATACACGACTTCCAGATCATTGTGAGCAACCTGATAAACGATAAGGACCTGGAGAATGCACTGATAGCCCTGCCAAAAGTATATGCCGTAAAACGAAAAAAGATACAGCTGGACAGGGATGCCATACGCCAGGTAAATGAAAAACACGCTGACACGGTAGAATTGCTCAACGAATACCTTAAGGACGAATATGAAGACGATACCAACATATTTAAAACAGAGGAGATAAACGACGATGAGATTGTTATGGCGATAACGTCGAAATCGGATACAACTGAAGCAGCTTCGGCATTTGACAGCTCCCTGAACTTTACACAAATACAGCAGGAAGTCCTGGAAATGTTTGCAAAGGCAAACCTGTCGGTAATCCAACAGGATGTCGATGTTTTTGCCAGATCCAAAGGCGTGTTTAAAAACCAGCTTATTGAAAGCCTTAACGAACTGTGTTATGATACGCTGGACGATGTCCTGATTGAGGAAGAAGATGAATATTACACCATAAACGAAAATTATTACCAAACCATAACAGCCAAATGACAGACAATATAAAACCAAAAGAAGCGACCGCCATCATTAATTCGTTAATAGGCGGCGTTGTGCCGAAAATAGGCGTACAGCACATAACCGTGGGACGATCTGACGAAATAAACGCGGTGGTGTCGGCACTGGAAGATGTAAAGAACGGGCACAGTATGGTCAAATTCTGGATCGGGGATTTCGGTTCGGGAAAATCGTTCATGCTCCACTTGTTGAACACCGTGGCGCTAAAGCAAAAATTTGTGGTTGCTAATGCCGATTTTACTCCGGATAACAGGCTTTACTCTACCGATGGGAAAGGGGCAGCTTTATATGCTGCTATTATGGACAACGTTGCGATACAGACAAAACCCGAGGGTGGGGCACTGCCTACCCTTATGGAAAAATGGATAGAGCAGGTGATCATGAAAACCTCGGAAGAAAATAACATACCGCTACAAAACATACGGAATGCGGAGTACCTGCCCCTCATTCAAACCAACATAATGAAGACCATCAACGAGATCACCGAAGTTGGCGGGTTTGATTTCGGTACCGTGGTAGTGAAATATTATGAGGGCTATATAAAGGATGAAGAGCAGTTAAGGAGGAATGCGCTGAAATGGCTTAAGGGCGAATACAGCACGAAGACTGAAGCAAAGCGTGACCTTGGCGTACGCGAGATCATTGACGACCTCAACTATTATGACATGCTGAAAAACTTCTGCAAGCTGTTTGTTAGCATGGGCTACAGTGGCTTTATGATAAACCTTGACGAGGCCATTAACCTCTACAAGATATCGACATCTGTAATGAGGGAAAAGAACTATGAGAAGATCCTTACCATTTATAATGATTGCTTCCAGGGAAAGATCAGCAATCTGTTCATTAATTTTGCCGGGACAAAAGAGGTGCTTGAAAACGAGCGCCGTGGCCTTTTTAGCTACCATGCCTTAAAATCGCGGTTGGAAACAAACAAATTTGAAACTGCGGAGATGCGGGATTTCGCACAACCCGTGATAAGGCTGTTCCCCCTGAGCCATAACGAAATATTTGTACTGCTTAAAAAGCTTAAGGCAATATTTGACTTTAATTACAAGATGACCACCAATATTTCGGACGATGACATACTCGCCTTCATGGAAGAAATGTTTAATAAGCCCGGTGCGTCTGAATTTCTGACACCACGCGAAGTTATCCGTGACTTCCTGAACATCCTGAATATCCTGAGGCAAAACCCTGATATAGATAAGGCAAGGCTGTTTGGCGATATCACAATATCAGATGAAAGGCCCGACACTGTTTTGATGGATAGCATAGAAGAGCTGTAATGTCGTTTGAATTACTGTCGGAACCCATCCGCAAATACATTCGCGATAAGCGCTGGGAACAGTTGCGGCCCATCCAGAATGCTGCCATAGCCAGGATCCTGACAACAGAAAATCATTATATACTGGCGTCCAGGACAGCTTCGGGCAAAACGGAAGCCGCTTTTTTGCCTATCCTGTCAAAAGTTAATTTCAATGATCCGGGGGTGCAGGTGCTCTACATCTCGCCGCTTATTGCACTCATAAATGACCAGTTTTACCGTGTAGAAGACCTGTGTAAAAACATGGAGGTCCCCGTGACCAAATGGCATGGCGAAGCAAGCAGGGGCGCAAAGAACAGACTGATAAAAGACCCATCGGGTGTTGTACTGATTACTCCTGAATCTATAGAGGCAATGTTTGTCAACAGACCGTATGACGTGAAACAATTGTTCTCAAACCTGAAATTCGTTGTTATAGATGAAATACATTCCTTCATAGGCTCAGACCGCGGCATACAGCTAAAGTCGTTATTGTCAAGGCTGCAGGAGGTTAACGTAAAATCTTTCAGGGTAGTTGGGCTCTCTGCCACTATTGGCGATTACGAAGAAGCAAAGCTATTTACCGGCGACCAAGCTAACACCAGGGTATTACTGGATAAAACATCTAAAGAGGTGAATGCAGCCTTCCGGTATTTTAAACAGGAGAAAGCTGAATTGCCATTAGACCTGTTGGATAATTTGTATGCAGAAACCAAAGATAATAAGGTCTTACTATTTCCTAACAGCCGGGGGCGGGCTGAAGAAGTGGCCGTTAAGCTCAAAAAGATATCAGAACGGAACAATGGGCATCCCTATTACTTTTCGCACCATTCATCTGTAGACAAGGAAGTACGGGAATATGTTGAAGATTTTGCCAAAAATGGCCATGCGAATTTCTGCATATCCTGTACCTCTACACTGGAACTGGGTATTGATATTGGGAGTGTGGATGAAGTAGTACAGATTGATGCGACACACAGCATTGCCTCACTGATACAACGTGTAGGGCGCAGCGGACGAAGAGATGGCGCAGTAAGCAACCTGTTCCTGTATGCTACAAATCCATGGAGCCTCTTGCAATCTATAGCGTGCTGGCTGCTGTACAAGGAGGGCTATATAGAGCCGCCCGCAATCTGCAAAAAGCCTTATGACCTGCTGCTGCATCAGGCACTTTCTATTGTAAAGGGATATTCAGGGCTGCCTATCTATGAATTAGTCTCCAAACTGCGGGTAAATTTTGCTTTTAAAGAAATTGCTACACATGAAATTGAGGAAATCATACAGCACCTGATCGCAACAGATATGCTTGAGCAACTACAGCAGGAAGTGATCATTGGTATTGAAGGTGAAAAGACAGTAAACAGCAGGGACTTTTACAGTGTATTTAAAACGGAGGAAAATTTCCGTGTAACAAATTCGGGCAATACAATTGGTGAGCTGCCTTTCTCGCCACAATTACAGGAGAACGAGAACATTTTGCTTGCAGCAAGAATCTGGAAGATCGTGTATGTAGACATCGACGCTAAAAAAATAGAGGTGGTGCCTGCAAAAGACGGGAAGCCTCCCAAATTTTCCGGTGGTGGCGGAATAATCGCCGGCAAAATAAAGGAAAAAATGCTGGAGGTGCTGTATAGCATCGAAGAGTATCAATTTCTGGAAGAAACCGCTCGGGAGGAACTACGGATCCTAAAACAGGAATTCTCGATTTATGTTATTAAAGAGCTACAGTACGAACGCCCCATGCAATTATCTGATAAAGGCCTGATACTATATACGTTTACGAGTACAAAGATCAATCGCGGAATAGCGCTACTATTAGAATTACTGGAGGTAAAGAATGATTTTGACGAGGACAATGACCGTTTTAAAGTCGGCGTTACAAAAGAACAATTTTCCGTTGCGTTGTCCTCATTAGATAATGCTTACGAAAAAATAGATGAATCTATAACGGCAACCCTTGAGGATAACCCGTTTATTCCGGATTCTAAATGGGGATACCTCCTGCCTTTGAAGTACAAGGCCGCAGTAATGAGGCAAAAATATTATGATATTGAGGGAGCCATGCTTTTTTTGAAGCACGTAAAGCCGGTTGCTAATACGGCATAGTAATAGTATTTACTACAACAAAAAAGCCGCACCCCCGTACGGCCTCAATTATGAATGTTGTAAATATCTTTATAGAAAAGCGTTCACTATGGCTATAAGGCTGTTGCCAACAACGCTTAGCAACAGCAGGTCGAATACCAGCTTGGGCTTTTGCTGTGAAAGGACAGCGCCATTGAAACCGCTGCTTAATATCACAACAAAGAACAACTGTATCATTTGGACAGGGGTGCTTCCGTTTTGCAGCACCACCATCGCGGCAATACCGCCAATGCAGCTTTGCACCATTACAGCAAGGGCATTAAAACCCATAAAACCCCTTCTGTATCCCTCTAAATTTTTTTGATAGTAGCTCATAACCTGTTGTATTTGAATTATGATACAAATTTCGGGCACAGGCAGCGGCTAGAACATGATAACCGTCATGTTGCAGAAAGTAAGTTATGCGTATATCTTATTGGCAGCCAATAAAAAAGCCTCAAAAATATGAGGCTTGTCACTTTTTACCTGTCCCAAAAGGCCGGCGGCTCCACACCCAGTGCGCGGAGGTACACATAGCCTTGCCCGCGGTGGTGGATTTCGTTATCAATAAAATACTGGATGGTGCTGTATACTGTTCCGGGGAAGGCGCCGAAAGCTACAATCTGCTTCGTGAAGTCCTGCGGTTCCAGCTTATTATAAAGCCTGTCGACCTTGGCCGTAGTCTCGTCCCACAGTGCCAAAAGCTCCTCTTTTGTTTCAGGCATACCCTGGCCAGAGCTGTGCGGCAATGCCTGCATATCCTTCCATTCGCCTGTAACGATGCCTACAATTCCCGGATTGGCAAGATCTACCATTTCCATAGCCAAAACGGCAAAAGTGCGCATCCCCCCGATGGAGAAGGTAAAGAGTTCTTTTTCGGGGAATGCTTCGATAACGCGGCGCGTCAATCCCCTGTGGCCCTGCCAGTGTGCCAAAAATGCTTCGGGTGTAATTACTGTAGCTGTTGCAATGTTTGTTTCCATGATACTTACTTTTAACTGGTTTGTGAAGCAAAGGTATCGGCGGGTTGTGACAACCGTATGTCAGCAGGTTTTTGGGAAGTGAAAATTTTTTCTTTGTTCTTTTGTCTTGAAACAAAAGAACCAAAAATTCAAGGCGTAAAAAGTTTTCACTAAAAATCTACGTCAGGATTTTTGCATCACGACCCAAGCCGCTCGCTGCTGCGCGCTCGACTCGTGGGTCGCTCTCCTTCTCCCTACGCTAAAATCCTTCCTTGATTTTTTAGTGAAAACTTTAAGGCCGGAACTTCACTCAAACCTTCTTACTCAAACTGATAAGATTGAGTAAGAAGGTTTGAGTGAAGCTGCCCCTCTCCTTGGGAGAGGGGTTGGGGTGAGGCCTTGTGTCAACACAGATGTCAACGCCGTTAATGCCTTTTTAACAGGGTTTATAAATAAATTGCTATACTATTAATTAAAATCAATTGGCTATGAAATTTATTACCCCAATGGTTTCGGCTGTTATAGCTTTTGTCCTGCTGCCACTCACGGCATCGGCACAAAGCATTAACGGGTTCGAAAACCAAAAAGGCTTTGAGGTATCGCAAAAAAGCGGTGTCCTTTCAAAACTATCGAAATGGCAAAAGCACCTGCCTAAGCATAAAATGACAAATACCCCGCAGGAAAGGATGCTGTCACAACTCGGCATTCGTCCGGGTACCGCTGCATCGACATTGGACACCGATTATGACTTTTACGGCGGGCTGGCTGCCAAAGGAAATAATATCCCATTAGCATCGGTAACCGATGCAGAAGGGAATACTTATATTACCGGAGGAAGCAGCAACGAAGACTATGCCGGGGGCAATTATTTTACCATAAAAGTCGGGCCGGCAGGAACTGTGCTGTGGGAAACCCGTGAGGAAGCGCCGCAATATGCCGTAGAAACCGGAATGGCGCTTGTATTGGACACAGATGGGAACCTGATAGCAACAGGCATCCACTGGAATGGCGACGATATGGACATTAAAACCATAAAATACAACCCTGAAACGGGGACGAAATTATGGACTTCAATTTATGACGGTCCCGGAGAAGGTGTGGATATCCCTTCGGCGATGGTTGTTGATGCGGATGGCAATATCTTCGTTACAGGGATAAGTTATTCGGGCATTTCTGTTGATTATATTACCCTCAAATACACTGCTGACGGCTCCGAAGCCTGGAACGTTCGAGAGGACGGTCCGGGCGATGGCAGCTGGAACGAGGCCACCGCCATTGCGCTTGACGGCACGGGAAATGTGATCGTAACCGGCTATAGCCCCAATGTTGACGGATGGCTGAACTACCATACCGTAAAATATAGCCCTGCAGGCGCACCGCTTTGGACACAGGCTTACAACTATGAGAATACCGACCCCAATAACCCGGCTGCTTTCACGAATTCGGTTCCGCATGCTGTGACTACAGATGCCGCTGGGAATGTATATGTAGCGGGTGTGTTCGATACTTTTTTTGGATTTGCCGGTACTATAAAATATGATGCCAATGGTGTGCAGCAGTGGGTTGATACTTATGTAAGCGGAACTGAAAATACGCAGGCTTTTGCGATTGCGATGCACGACAACAAACTGTATGTGGCCGGCACTCACAATGGTAGTTTTGCTGACGACGGCAATATCCTTATATCCTATAACCCTGATGGTACACAAAACTGGGTGCAGGAGAGCACCGACCTTATAGAGGCAGGCAATACGCAGCTGCTGTTCGACGGGGATGGTAATATTGTGGTCGCTGCCAAGGGTATGACCCCCGGCGCTGAAGAATGGGAGCAGAATGTTGCCGCAAGGGCTAAAAAATATTCGACAGAAGGCACATTGCTGGGTGAAGCTGCTTTCGTAATCGTAACGACAGAAGGCACTGCAAGCATGGGAGATATTGCCGGAGCAGGACTGGATGCCGATGGAAATGTATATATGGTAGTTAACTCCTACTACAGTGCACAGGGAGCTGTTATAGAAACGGTGAAATCCGGTTTTGGAGTTACGGCACCGGAACCCGACTGGAACGAGGTGTATACCAATCTTGGCAGCCCGAGCGCTACCATGCTCTATTCGTTCCCGGACAATAATAACGGAACGATCTCAACAGGGCAGTACTATGTCTTTGCCGATACTATGCTCGTCGCCAATTACTTTTTGGTAAAGCACAATGCAGATGGGACTATTGCATGGGAGAAAGTTTTTAATGCGGATAACAGCAATGCTGCCAATGGTATCATAGCACGGGCTGATGCCGATGGCAACCTGTTCGTATGCCTGATGCCGGACTTTGACCAGACAGCGCTTACCATAAAGAAATTCTCACCTGCGGGCAATGAGCTTTGGGAAACCGAAGTGGAGCTTACCAATGCAGCAGTATATGTAATGGAAACCGGACAAGACGGGTCGCTTTACCTGGGAGGCACTGCTTTTGAAAATGATGCCGATGAACATGCTTCATTCGTGGCAGTAAAACTGAATGCAGCGGGTGCAATACAATGGACGACATACACCGGGACGGATACCGACACCGATAATATTTACCAGGTTAATTCGGGTAAAGTGAATGCGGCAGGCGAACTTATCCTTACGGGCCATTCCGGTTCGGGGGATTTTATGTCGCAGGAAGTGAATGCCACAGTTGTGAAATTTAATGCCAATGGCAGTGCAGGATGGGTGGCCGAAGTACCGTTTGATGGCTCCAATTCATCTGCGGCCGACCTGCTATTGGACAGCAGTGGTGCAGTATATTTAAATGGATTTTCTCAAAACGGGGATACGTTCCTTACCAACATAATTACTGCGAAAGTAAGTGCCGAAGGAACCGTATTATGGAGCCATGAATATGATGAAGCCGACAGGAACGAACGCTCCTATACCATAAAACAGTTTTCCGACGGTGCCATTGCAGTTATCGGCTATAGCATCGCTCCCCTTGCCGGTGATATCCACAATGTATTGCTAAAATATGATGCCGATGGCAATGAATTATGGAATTTTTCGTCGGAAGACATGCGTTATTATAATGATTTCCATATTGATGGGTCGGACAACTGCTTTATCATGGACCAGGAGATCATCGACCCATTTCCGCATAAAATATATACTGCGCCCTTCCCTATCGCAACGCTTATAACGGTAGATGCAGAAGGAAATGGCGACGAGCAGTTCTTTGTAGGCCCGGAATATGCCGAGTTCTATGGCGAAAACCTAATCCCACATCCTGATAACAGGCTGCTTTTGGGCGGAAGTGTGGGCAACCAGGTATTTTATGAGGGGCTTTACTTTTTTGAAACCGAACATGACGGCTCGCTTGGAGTGGATGGTCATGAAATTGTAAAAGACGGTAATTCATTAGGCCAGAACTATCCTAATCCTGCTACTGGCATTACCCAAATACCGCTTTACCTCATCAATGGCGGCAAAGTGAGCATAAAACTGTATAATAACCAGGGCAGGCTTGTAAAAGAAATTGCGAACGACACTTTCGCTTCGGGCAAAAACACTATAGAATTCGATGCTTCTGGTTTATCCGAAGGTATTTATTACTACCAGATAACAGCAGGCACGTTTAAGCAGGCGCGGAAAATGGTAGTGGGCAGGAAGTAAGTTGATTTGTTGATTTGTTGATTTGTTTATCCATGATGCAAATCTGCATTAACCCCCAAGGTCAAAAAAACACGTGTCGGGAAGATTATTTTGTAAGCGAAAGCAGCACATTTGTCATTCTGAACGCAGCTTGCGGAGTGAAGAATCTCAAATCATCGAAGTTAAAGAGATTCTTCCTTCGTCAGAATGACACGGATAACGCTCTTTAATCTGGCATTGGTCTTCCTGACACTTGTACTTTTTAACGTTGTAGATTGATAGTCGATTCTCTTGATTGGCTAATGAAATATCATGAAATATGAAATCCCTTAAGTTATTGGCTTAAGGGATTTTTTGTGAACTCCGTCTTCGGGAAACGAAAATAGGATTGTATTACTAAATATGATTGTAACGTCCGCGTGAGGGACAGGAGCGGCATCCTGCTGAGGAACGAAGCAGATACAGCGGATGGCCCGACGGCGTAGTCCCGATAGCTATCGGGAGGAGCCGGCACGCCCAAACATTCTCATAGCTGCACTGGCATTATAAATTTAAACCGCAATACTGTTGATAGCTTTTTGCAGGGCAATATCTTTCATATTGGGCATATTAACGCCCTCTGCCCGTATCACGGTAATATCAGTCACGCCAATAAAGTTAAATACTTTTTCAAGATACGGCGCGCCAAAATCATAATCCTTCATTGGGCCTTCCGAATATATCGCACCCGAAGCCGCGGCAAGGTAAACCTGTTTGCCTGTAATAAGTCCCTGCACACCCTTTTCGCTATAGGTAAATGCAACTCCGGGACGCACCACGTTATCCAGCCAGCTTTTCAATGTGGAAGGAATACCGAAGTTGAATAACGGCACCCCGATAACGATGATATCGGCTTCCTTTACCTGGCGTACCGCCTCGTCGGAACGTTTCAGATCGTTATCATCTGAAGGCGCTGCAGCCGAACGGGTGACTTTGATAAGGTTTTCCTCCAGGTGCGGAAAAGGGTTTTTAGCTACATTGACCTCTTTTACAGTACTTCCCGGATATTGGGATAAGAGCTTTTCTACTATAGCATTCCCAAGTTTTATACTTATTGAATTCTCGCCGCTCGGGCTGGATATGACATGCAATATATTTTTCATGATCTGGGTATTTTTACTTACACCAAAATTACGTAGCTTTGATAACCAAAAGTAAGTAGTATACAAAAGGTAAGTAGTTACTTTCTTGTAACCCCGATAAAATCATGGAAACATATCTCGAGTTAGAACCCCTGACAACTTCCCAATGCAACAACAAGCTCAACGCGGTTGGTGATGCGCTTTATGTAATTGGCGGGAAGTGGAAACTGCGCATCATCATTGCGCTAAAAGAAGGGCATAGCCGCTTTAACGAATTGCAGCGTACTATCCCCGGCATTTCGGCCAAAGTATTGTCGCAGGAGTTGAAAGACCTGGAGTTGAACGGCTTTTTGGAACGCAGGGTGCATGCCGATACGCCGGTGGTTGTGGAATACCTGCCGACGGCTTACACCGCCACACTTAAAAATGTGCTTGAAGCGCTAAGCGAATGGGGAGAGATGCACAGGCAAAAATTGAGGGAGGAAGGCAATAAGTAAACTACACCGCTTCTTTCCCAAACTTCTTCAGCATTTTATAATGCGATCGCAACGCTGAAACGAATGTCGGGTTCTCCGTATAAGGTAAGCCGAATTCCAAAGCTGTCGCTTTCACTATTTCCCCTATTTTACCGTAATGGATATGGCAGACTTTCGGGAACAAATGGTGCTCTATCTGGCGGTTTAATCCCCCAAGGAAAAAAGCCGCAAGCGGGCACCCTGAGGCGAAGTTAGCCGTGGTGCGCATCTGGTGCTCAGCCCATGCTTCTTCCATGTTGCCGGTTGTATCGGGAGTAGGGAAGTCGGTACCTTCTACAACGTGCGCCAACTGGAAAACCAATCCCATGGTAAGCCCCTGTGCAAAGTGCATTACTAAAAATCCGATGATGAACTGCCACCAGGTAATGTCCAGCACCAATAGCGGCAAAACAATAAAAAGGAAGTAATAGATCCCTTTGTAAAAGAACAGATTAAAGTACTCCACTTTAGGGTGGTTGTTTTCCTGCTGGCCTACTTTCGCCTGGAAGAATTTTTTATAATCTTTACGGAAAGCCCACGAAATCGAAGCCAGGCAGTAAAGCGGGAACGCATACCAATGCTGGTAGCGCTGCAGGCGGTTTACGGGTTCTTCGTCAGAAATGCGGATCAGGCCGGGCGCCACATCAATATCTTCATCGTGTCCCGGTATATTGGTGTAGGTATGGTGCACCACATTGTGCGTAATGCTCCATACATAAGGGCTGGCTCCTAACAGGTTGAATATCGCGCTAAGTACTTTATTGGTGGTTTTATTCGATGAGAACGACCCGTGTATGGCATCATGGCATACATTGAATCCCACAAAAGCCTTGGTCATACCAAGTAAAGTTGCCATTCCGAGCATAGTCCACACAGTAAAAGCGTTGGAGATAATGAGGGCATATAAGCCAAGGAATGCGGTAAGGAATATGGCCGTTTTCGTCCACATACCGGTATTGGCATTGGGCGAGGTATCTGTGTCCCTGAAGTACTGATTTACCCTTTTTCTTGTAGTAGCAAGGAAGGGTGTCCTGGCTGCGTTGTTGAATCTTAATGTAACCATAACGTTGGATAGCTGCAACTTTATTACTGTCCAATCGGTATGATTATAAGCTTTTTATAAGAATTGCTGTGCCGGGATGCCGGACATTTTGCAGTGAATTCTCTTTGTTGGAGTATGTACATAAACGCTAAAATAGTGCCATTAGTTTGAATTACAATATTATTAACATATAATAAGACTTGTTTAACCACAAGAATTGTGGGTATCCAATACGACTTTGAGCATTTACGGTTTGGCTTCCTTACGCATTTTTTCGAGGAGGGCATCTTCGTATTTGCCTTTCAGGGGAAGTATGTCGTTAGTAGCATCGTTGGGCACGGTCATGGAGAGGACGTAGTGCTTTATCTTCCAGTCTTTACCTTCTTTTTCCAGAACGCCCGAGCCACGGCAGGCTTTCATCCATGTATCGAGGAGTTCGTCGAACCAGGCGGTCTTTCCGTCTTTACTGAAGTAAATGTGGCGTTCTACGGCTTTAAAATCCCATGCCTTGCCACGGTCGAAGTACGGTTTTGAGAAAGCGGCGAATGCTTTTTTGTCCCAGTTTTCGGTCGCATCGGTTCCGATATACATTCCGTCTTCAGCGATTTTCCCGAAGTAGCCATTGTAGTCACCTTTTGCAGCGGCGGCATGCCAGTCGTTGAGGAAAGTATTGATGGCCTTTGTTTCTTTTACAGTGTCAGGTGTATCGTTTTTTAGCGCGAAGTAGCTGGCTGAGCTAGCAGCGGATATTAATAACAGTAAGTATATCTTTTTCATAGGAAGTTTTTTATAAAGATATAACTAACTACCTAATGTGCAAAAAACATTTAACCACATAGATACATAGCTTTTGATATCGGAAGATTAAGGCAAAGAAAACATAGTTGAAGCTTTGTTTCAACGCCCGTGTATGCAACAGAGTAAAGCTATGTGGTTAAAAAAAGATTTACCCAATCATCTCGTTGTGCTGCGAGAGGTCGAGGCCCTGCTGTTCGGCTTCTTCGGAAACGCGGAGCGGGATAAAGAAGTTGGTGACCTTATACAACAGCATTGCCCCGAAGAACGAAAACACAGCCACCAGCACCAGCGCCATCATGTGGTGCCCGAATACATTCCACCCCCCGTGGAGCAGGCTGGCATTTTCGCCCTCGGCAAATATCGCGGTGAGTATCATGCCCATTATCCCGCCTACGCCGTGGCAGGCAAACACATCGAGGGTATCGTCTATTTTTTTGAGGGATTTCCAGTTGACCATAACGTTGGATACAATGGCGGCAGCAAACCCGAAGAAGATGCTCTTTGGCACCGACACGAACCCTGCAGCCGGTGTTATCGCTACAAGCCCAACCACCGCGCCAATACAACAACCCAGTGCCGACACCCTGCGCCCGTTGATCCTGTCGAAGAATGCCCAGGTAAGCATGGCCGACGCCGAGGCTATAGTTGTCGTGGCAAAGGCCATTGCCGCGGTATGGTTGGCCGCCAGCGCCGACCCGGCATTGAATCCGAACCAGCCGAACCAAAGCATCCCGGTGCCGAGTAGTACAAAAGGTATATTGGTAGGTATGTATTCGAGGTTTTTACGTTTGCCAAGCACCAATACGCCTGCTATTGCGGCAAACCCGGCGCTCATGTGCACGACAGTTCCACCTGCAAAATCCTTTACACCGAAATAGCTGCCGAGGAGTCCGTTGGGGTGCCAGACCATGTGGCATAGCGGCGCGTAGATGCATATCGAGAACAGGCAGATGAACAGCAGGAACGAGATGAAGCGGATGCGCTCGGCCAATGCCCCCGTGATGATGGCGGGGGTGATGATGGCGAACTTCATCTGGAAGAGCGCGAAGAGTATGAACGGTATGGTGGTGGCCATTTTCGCGTGTGGATGCTCATCGACAAAATCGAAGAAAGCGAAGTCGGACGGGGAGCCGATGATGCCGTAGTGAGTACCGTTGATGGTGATGCCGATAGGGTCGCCAAAGGAAAGGCTGAAACCGACCGCCACCCAAAGCAGGCTTATCACGCCAAGGCAGATAAAGCTTTTGAGCATGGTGGAAATAACGTTCTTTTTGCCTACCATGCCGCCATAAAAGAACGACAGTCCCGGGGTCATAAGCAGAACAAGGCAGGAAGCCGTGAGCAGCCAGGCGACATCGGCAGGGACGATGGTGTCGGTAGAGTTGAATTGTGAATTCGTTTCACTTACCGTAGCGTGATCCCAAAACAACCCTGTTATTGCGATGGCAGTGGTAATAACAAAGGCAGCTATCCAGCGTTTTTCCAGTTTTTTCTCCATGATACCCTGTATAATTTATAGGGTAAAAATATAAAATTTGTTTTTTACGAACTTCACACCCCTTCATTTTTGCATTAAACATAAAATTACATCTCTTTTACGGCTCTCAATTTGAGATTTGTGATTCGTTTGCCGGAATTTCCCCATTTTATGCTCTAAAAGTCAGAGTTGTAGGAAAGCATGCATGCATAAAAAAGTTGATAAGTTAATATCATGTTAATGAATTGTGTTGAAAAATTTTATAAAATTGTAGTAATCAATCAAAAAACAATCACATGAACACATTACACCACACCGTAGAGGATTATAAACTATTCGAAGCCATTGCCGATATCGCTTTTATTGCTGGCCAAAAGGGCTTTTTTTCAGGAGATTCCCGGGAAGATATCGCTGAGATCATCCGTTGGGGCAAGGAATTCGAAGCCGTTCACGAGGATACCGACTGGGATGAAATGGACTATAATACCGCTATCGAGGCTTTTGCGGCGAATAAGTTGAGGATAGATTTGCATTAGGAATTTTTCTGTATACTCTTAACTCATTTTTCAAGCCTTATTAGAAACTTTTCGATAGGGCTTGACTTTGTATTTTCATTTATAACCTCAAGACTCTCAAATTCATGCCATTTATGATCATCAACATTTTGAGTTTCAAAAAATAAATTTGGCAACCGCCATTCTTCGGCAGAGAAAAATTCTCCATCAATGAGATTTCTTTTAATAGCATTTTCAATGACATCTAACTGAATATTATTCAGGTTAGCAAAAATTACGTTTCCAAAATTCTTGTAATTGCTACTGTCGCGGTAGAGGTAGTTGAATTTGAGGTTTGGCATTCTTAATTTATCTTTTATCAAAAATCACATCCCGATGATGCTCCAAAAATTCTGGTTTCGGCAAATATTTAATCGGTTGGATGAGTATTTTGTTTTCAACTGGCTCAAAGTATTTACTGTAATATTCAGAATCTTTTTTCTTTTTCAAAGAAGTTGACAATAGCACTTTATAATCTTTATCAAACCCAATATATCCCTTATCAAAAGCCCTGTCATATAAAGCTGATAAACAAATTCCATTTTCAGGATTAAGCCGCTCTTTCTCATGTTGTGACCATGGAAGGATATGGCTTGCAAATAACAATTCAGGAAGGTCGATACCTGTAATAGCACATTTGTTCGAATAGTTATTTAAGACAATCTGCCTAAATACCGATTGATTGACCCTTGTCTTTACCATTCTTAACTTTGTCTCACCTTTTAAATCCTTCAAATCAAAAAGTAATTCGTCGTACTTTTTCTCAATGGTTAAATTTTGGCTTTCTGCTAATATCCTTTCGCTTTCAAAAACTAATTCTTCTTGATTTTGAAAAAACTCATCCCAAATTTGTTGCACTTGGGTTCCGCTGTTTTTTAATCCTCCAATTCCGCGCTGTTGATGGTAAGGATCTAAACTTGCAAAGTTAACAAGCCTCATACTAATAGCACTTGGAGTACGGCCAATCATACTGGCAAGAGTAATTATTTGCGGATTGCCTTTATGCATTTTTCCAAACTCGATCTTTAAATATAGATTGAAAGCAAGGATTAACTCTTCTCTTGACCAAAGTCTCTGTGTTTCTGCCATTACAAATCATTTTGAAGTACAAATTCAAAGCTACAGTTTTTATCAAGACATTGATGGATCTGCATTTGTTTTATGGTATGTGATAAGTCTAAAACTATATTCGTCCTACATCCACAATTTGGGCAAGTTGTAGGCTGGTCAGAATAAAGAAATATATCTTGAAAGTTTATCATCCTCAAATTTACTTAAACTTCAATGATCAACCAGCCTACAATAAGCCCCAAATTTTTTTATTATGAACAGAAAAATGAACCTGTAAATGAAGTAAGTAGAAACCGTAGCCGGACAACCAGCACCATCCTGCTGAAGAACGACAGCAGGAATTGCGCCACCTGAAAATGCGCAAATACTTTTATAAAATAAAAAAGTTATCTCCCTAAAGCGGACAATACCATTTAAACAATGATTAAAATATTTCAACTATAGCAATTATTTAACTGTAAAGAAATATATAGTGTAATTTTTATATGAAAAACCTTAAAAAATTCCCACTTTATATTCATTATAAATTACGGCGCAAAGGTTGTAGTTGTTGAGTTTTCCCCGTAAATTTGTTTGATTTTTTAAAACATTACTTTTTAAACAAATACTATGGCAAAATCTGCATTTTTGAAGTCATCCATCGCCAAGAAATACTGGATGGCTTTAACAGGTTTATTTCTCTGCCTGTTCCTTGTCGGGCACTTGCTGGGTAACCTCCAGCTGATATTTTCAGACGCACTGCATTTCAACCAGTACGCATTGTTCATGACCACCAACCCTGCCGTGAAGGTGCTTTCGTACCTTACCTACGCCTCGATCATCTTCCACGCGATAGATGGCATTTGGCTGACGGTACAAAACCAGAAGGCAAGACCGGTGAAGTATGTAATGAACAATCCTTCCAAAAACACCATCTGGGCTTCGCGCAACATGGCGGTTTTAGGGACGGTTATCCTTGTTTTCATCGTTTCGCACATGGTGACTTTCTGGGCTGTGATGCATTTTGACGAAAAAATGCCGCTGCAAACACAGAGCGTTACATTCAACGGACAGAAAATGGATGTTTACCTTACTACAGCGGGCAGCTACATCCCGGTACAGCAGGTGACAGGTGGGCCGATGATGCAAAAAAGCCTGGAGATAAAACACCGCACTGAATTTTATGACAGCCAAACCGGGCTTAAAATGGCTGAAGGCTACAAAGACCTTCATAAAATTACCATAGACTTCTTTAAGCAGCCAAAATACGGCCTTATCTACACGATACTTTATGTGATATCAATGATCGTGCTGGGCTTTCACCTGTACCACGGCTTTGGCAGCGCGTTCCAGTCGCTTGGCGCTAATAATCCTAAATACAACGGGCTTATCAAAAACTTCGGCAAGGCTTTCGCGATCATCGTGCCGCTGCTGTTTGCCATTATTCCGCTGTACATTTACTTTTTACTAAAATAATCAAACATCAATAACTATGTTAGATTCTAAGATACCCGCAGGGGAAATATCCCAGAAATGGACCAAATATAAAGACCACCTTAAGCTCGTTGCACCAAACAACAGGCCTAAGATCGATATAATCGTGGTAGGTACCGGCCTTGCAGGCGCTTCGGCTGCCGCATCGCTTGGCGAAATGGGCTACAATGTAAAGGCTTTCTGCTTTCAGGATTCACCACGCCGCGCGCACTCTATCGCCGCTCAGGGTGGTATCAATGCCGCAAAAAATTACCAGAACGACGGGGACAGCGTTTACAGGCTGTTCTACGATACTATAAAAGGAGGCGACTACCGTGCGCGTGAAGCGAACGTACACCGCCTTGCCGAGGTTTCAGGGAACATCATCGACCAGTGTGTGGCGCAAGGGGTTCCTTTTGCGCGTGACTACGGCGGGATGCTGGACAACCGCTCTTTTGGTGGTACACAGGTACAGCGTACGTTCTATGCCGCAGGGCAAACGGGACAGCAGCTGTTGCTTGGCGCGTACTCGGCATTGTCAAGGCAAATCGGCCAGGGCAACGTGCAGATGTACAACCGCCACGAAATGCTCGACATCGTAAAAGTGGGCGGCAAGGCACGTGGCATCATCGCCCGTAACCTTATCACCGGCGAACTCGAGAGGCATTCGGCGCATGCCGTGATCATTGCTTCAGGCGGATACGGAAACGTATATTTCCTTTCTACCAACGCAATGGGGTCTAACGTTACTGCCGCATGGAAAGTCCACAAGAAGGGGGCTTACTTTGCTAATCCTTGCTTCGTGCAGATCCACCCTACGTGTATCCCTGTACACGGCGAAAACCAGTCGAAACTGACACTGATGTCGGAATCACTGCGTAACTCAGGCCGTATCTGGGTTCCTAAGAAGAAAGAAGATGCTGAGGCGATCCGCGCAGGAAAGCTGAAGCCTACAGCCATAAAAGAAGAAGACAGGGATTACTTCCTTGAGAGAAGGTATCCTGCCTTTGGTAACCTTGTGCCGCGCGACGTGGCATCGAGGGCGGCAAAAGAGCGTTGCGATGCCGGTTTCGGTATCGAGGCCAATGCAACTAACGAAGGTGTTTACCTTGATTTTTCTTCGGAGATCATCAGCAAAGGAAAACAATCGGCCTATGCTGCCGGTAACCACAATCCTACCGATGATGAAGTGATTAGATTAGGTAAAGCATGGATCGAGGAGAAATATGGTAACCTTTTCCAGATGTACCAAAAAATCACCGACGAGAACCCATACGAAACCCCAATGAAGATATACCCTGCGGTACACTATACCATGGGTGGCGTTTGGGTCGATTATAACCTTCAAAGTACTATACCGGGCTGCTTTGTGGCAGGTGAAGCTAACTTCTCCGATCACGGTGCGAACCGCCTTGGGGCTTCGGCTTTGATGCAGGGGCTTGCGGATGGTTATTTCGTATTGCCTTATACCGTGTCTGATTATCTTGCAGATGATATCCGTACCGGTAAAATACCTACGAACTCACCGGAATTTGACGAGGCAGAGAACAGCGTAAAAGGTATGATTGATAAATTCCTGAACAACAACGGTTCTAAATCCGTAGACTATTTCCATAAAAAACTGGGCCACATCATGTGGAACAAAGTAGGTATGGCGCGTAACGAACCGGGGCTTCGCGAAGCTGTTAGCGAGATCGATGCACTAAGGGCCGAATTTTATAAAGACGTATATGTTCCGGGGAGTGCCAATGAACTTAACCAGGAACTTGAAAAAGCACTCCGCGTAGCCGACTTTATGGAACTTGGCCAGCTGATGGCAATGGACGCACTACAGCGTAAAGAGTCGGCAGGCGGACACTTCCGTGAAGAGTACCAGGATTCAGAAGGCGAAACGCTTCGTGACGACGTAAATTTCAATTTCGTTAGCGCGTGGGAATACGGAGGAAGCGACATCAACGCCGAAACCCTTCATAAAGAAGTGCTGAACTACGAATACATTAAGATCGCCGCAAGGAACTACAAATAAAATACAATGAAGGAAAGATTAGTCATAAAGAATTTTGGTCCCATCAAATCAGTCGATCTGGAGTTGGGCAAAATGACTATTCTTATAGGTGAACAGGCAACCGGAAAAAGTACGATAGCTAAGGTGCTGGCAGTTTGCAGGTATTTTAGTTTTATTACCACAATTGAGCAAACTAATATTACAAGTTCATTTGGAAGTGGTTTGCGTGCTTGGGGTTTAGATGGAATGACAAATTTGAACAGTCAGATTGAATATTATTGCAACGACTATGATTTAATAGTAAACTATCAACCCTGGAATATTAGGATGTTGGAAGATAGTGGTGACCGAGATATTAATGCTAAGGTTTTTTCTCCAAAGCTGACTGCAAAATCCGAGAGGTTCATGGGTCTTTTAGAGGATTTAAAAAATATTGAATCTATCAGTGTTATGTCACAGATACCTCCTTCTTTCTTTCAAAAGAATGTGATAAATGTAATGGACAATCCTTTTTTCTTTCCTACTGAAAGAGGTTTACAATCCATTTTTTCATTAGGTAAAAGTTCTATCCAAAACATATCAGATTCGCTATATAATCAGTTTGCGAAAATGGATATGTTTGCAAAATCTTTTCCTAACGAAACAGATATTATCCCATTAAATCTGACTTATAAAAATATAAATGGTCAGGGCTTCATAAAGAATGAAAGGCAAATTGAATTTAGTAGTTTATATAACGGTGCAAGTGGCTATAAATCTACTATTCCTATAATTTTGACAATCAAACATTATTCTGAAAACAGGAAGAAAAGTAAAACTTTTATAGTTGAAGAACCCGAATTGAACTTATTTCCAAAAGCGCAAAAGAAATTAATAGAGTTTTTTGTTGAAAATGTAAATGAAAATGGGCACTCGTTTTTATTACCCACACATAGTCCATATGTACTATCAGCATTGAATGATTTACTTATGGCTTATAAAAAAGGGCAAAAAAATCCTGAAGAGGTAAAAAAAGTTGTAAAAAAAGAATACTGGTTAAACCCTGAAGAACTTAGTGTGTATGAACTTAAAGATGGAAAAGCAACATCTATAGTTGACAGAAAATTAAATTTAATAAGTGAAAATATTTTAGATGATGTTTCTGATGAAATGAATGATGAATTTGATATGTTATTGGATATTGAGTCATGAAGAATTTATTAGATAAATATGATTGCCTTTTTCCATTAAATCAAGGTAGTTATTATATTAATGATGATAGGGAGACAAAAAAAGCTGTTTTTGTAAAAGAAGATGAAAGATGGACTTTGCTTATAGATAATCAAAAAGCGACAATCCATTTTATGCAAAATGAAGGATGTATTATGCTTGACAACGCAATTAAAAAATGTGATTGGATATGCTTTGATGATGAAAGATTTTATTTTATCGAAGCAAAAGATGTACGGCCGGGCCAAAGAAAAAGTGAAAGAAAAGGCGCAAAAGAGAAGTTTGAAGGTACCTTAAAATTTTATAAAGAAGAATTGGGATTTAGCCTTGACAACTTTACAGAAGTTTATGCAATCCTAAATTTTAGAAATACAAATAGGATTACCAGTGCTGCCAGTAAAGAAAATAAAGCACATTATAAAGAAACATTTGGTGTGACATACGAAGAAACAAATAGTATAGAATTCAATTAAACGCATAATAAATAAATTATGGCTTCTAATAAAAATATAAACATCAACCTTAAGATATGGCGCCAGAAGGATGCCAAAACAAAAGGTAAAATAGAGACGTATAAACTGGACAATGTTTCGACAGACAGCTCTTTCCTTGAGATGCTGGACCAGTTGAACGAACAGTTAATCAATAACAGGGAGGAACCTGTAGCTTTCGACCACGACTGCCGTGAGGGTATCTGCGGTAGTTGCTCGCTCTACATTAACGGAAGGGCGCACGGCCCTGATACGGCTATAACGACATGCCAGCTGCACATGCGTACGTTTAAGGACGGAGATACGATTTATGTGGAGCCGTGGAGGTCTAAGGCCTTCCCGGTGGTAAAAGACCTTGTGGTTGACCGTAGTGCATTCGACAGGATACAGCAGGCAGGCGGATTCGTTTCGGTAAATACTTCCGGGCGTACTATTGATGCCAATGCTACCCCAGTGCCTAAGCACGATGCTGACAGGGCTTTCGAAGCTGCGGCCTGTATAGGTTGCGGAGCCTGCGTTGCAAGCTGTAAGAACGGTTCGGCTATGCTTTTTGTGGGTGCTAAAGTTTCGCAGTATGCACTTTTACCGCAGGGTAAAGTTGAGGCTACGAACAGGGTACTTGCAATGGTAAGGCAAATGGACGAGGAAGGATTCGGTAACTGTACCAACACAGGTGCATGCGAAGTGGAATGCCCTAAAGGGATTTCATTAGAGAATATCGCCCGCATGAACAGGGAATACCTTTTTGCAAGCGTAAAATAAGAATTGTATTATTTGATATAAAAGCATCCTTAGGGGTGCTTTTTTGTTTTCGTGAAGATGCAAATTTTTCCCTACCTTTATATTTCACAATAGCAAGAAACCTTATGGAAACAAAGCGCGAACTCACCGAAAAGATACTGAAGATCACTATCCTGATACAGGAAAAATATCCTGAATTGTCTAAATATTTTTCAGAAGTGCAGGAAACGCTGCCTGCCTTTGAGCACCCGGAAGTCGGTACCGAAGAACTCGCCAAATACTACCAGACCCTCGAGGAAATGCTGAAAGATTACCTGCTGGAGCATCCGGAGTTATAAAAAGTCCGGGGTTGTGGGTTTAGAGTTCAGGGTTGCCAATTGCGATGAATAATTTTGCATCACAGTAGCACGCTCGCTCGGCACGTATCGGCTTCCTCTCCTTGGAAGAAGGTTGGGGTGAGGACTATACGCAAGAGTAGAAAACTATCCAATCATCACACCCTCCTTAAACAACACAGGGACTTCTTCTGTAATATCTTCGCTTATCGTATTTGCCTTAAATACATAGGTCTTGTCATACAGCGTATTGCCTATAAAGAACGTCACCATAAACTGGTTGTCGAGAACCAATACACTATCTTCTATCAATTCTATTTTTAAAGCCGATACAGGCGGCACTTCCAAAAAGGCATGACGCAGCATAGATGTCCTGCGGGGTTCACCGTCAATAGTTCCTGAAGCTGATGAAACTACCAGGCCGTTTTCGAGAGGAAAATCACTGTCGTTAATTAAGTAAGCATACCAGGTTTTCTGCATGAAATCGTCGTTCCATTCCTGCACAGCGGCCATGTATACGTTTTCAACTATCGGGATGATGATGTCTTTTTTCATATTTCTTTAAGATTACGGTCTGTTTATATGGACTACCTTTAAGGTAATAAAAATTGATTTATGAAAACATTGCAAATAATATGCCTTTCAGCTTTTACAATCCTGTCCGTTGGCTGTAAAAAAGAAGCTGCTGAAACAGAAGAAGCCCGGCAAACAACAGTCATTGAAAAGCCTATTGACACCTTACAGGATGCGGCAGTGGGCGACAACAGCCAAAATGCACTCGATTGGCCGGGTACGTATTCCGGTACGCTGCCATGCGGTGGCGACTGCAAGGGCATTAAAACAGAGATAACTATCAATTCTGACACGACCTATTCGCTCTCTTCGCAGGCACTTGGCCGGGACGACAAGCCCAGCATTTACAAAGGCACTTTCTCATGGGATGAGGCCAAAAGCGTTATTACCCTTGATGCCGAAGGCGATCACCTGAAATTTAAGGTTCAGGAAGGCAGCCTGAAAAAACTCGATAAGTTTGGCGATCCGGAGCAGGGCGGCCCACAGGAGGCTTACATATTAAATAAAAGAACTTAGGAGGCTTTCGCAGTACGTCCCTGTCATTCTGACGAAGGAAGAATCTCTAATCAGTTCAAGAGATTCTTCACTCCGCAGGCTGCGTTCAGAACGACAGAATGGTGTAATGTATATTTATATGCTTGACTTAAACTGCTCCAGGAAACGAACATCATTTTCATAGAACATACGGATGTCGCTGATCTGGTACAGTAGCATGGCTATACGCTCAATACCCATACCGAAGGCGAACCCGTTGTATTTCGTGGCATCGATGCCGCAATTCTTAAGTACGTTAGGATCTACCATACCGCAGCCCATTATCTCGAGCCAGCCGGTTCCTTTTGTTATCCTGTAGTCGATTTCGGTCTTTAGTCCCCAGTAAATATCCACCTCAGCGCTTGGCTCCGTGAAAGGGAAGTACGACGGGCGAAGGCGTATCTTGCTCTTACCGAACATCTCTTTGGTAAAGTATAAAAGTGTCTGCTTAAGGTCGGCAAACGAAACGTCTTTGTCAATGTAAAGCCCTTCTACCTGGTGGAAGATACAGTGCGAACGCGATGATATTGCTTCGTTACGGAACACCCTGCCCGGGGAAATGGTACGGATAGGCGGCTTATTGTTCTCCATGTAGCGCACCTGTACCGATGATGTGTGCGTACGGAGCAGCACATCAGGGTTGGTCTGGATGAAAAACGTGTCCTGCATATCCCTTGCCGGATGGTATTCCGGAAGGTTCAGCGCGGTAAAGTTATGCCAGTCATCCTCGATCTCCGGGCCTTCGGACACGTTGAATCCTATATTTGAAAAAATATCAATGATCTGGTTCTTCACGATGGATATAGGATGGCGCGAACCTACCTGGAACGGCTCACCGGGACGCGTAAGGTCGCCATAAAGGCTCTTGATCTCCTGCCTGCTTTCCAGTTCGTCCTGTATAGTATTCACCTTACCCTGCGCGGCATTCTTCAGGTTATTGATCACCTGCCCGAATTCCTTCTTCATATCATTCGGCACATTCTTAAATTCCGCAAGGAAGTCGTTAAGGATACCTTTTTTACCCAGGAACTTAATCCTGAAGGCTTCAAGGTCCTCTTTGGTATGTGCTTTAAACGCTTCGGCTTCGGCTATATAGCCTTTGATCTTATCTATCATCGTTACTCAGTAAAGTGTGCAAATTTAGGTATTTTACACACGAATTGCACGAATTTGTGCGCTATAATTAACTTAAAATTAAGAACAGGCCTTAGCACGGAGAATACCAGTATTATAAGGCAATAAACTGTTCACCTCAGAAAATTTAGGGTTTACCTCAATTTGTAAATAATAACCTATCATCCGCCGTTAACATCATATAACACAAAAGAAACATGATGAACACTGAAACCCAACATTTGGCAACAGTGTTTTTACGGCAATAAGGTTGGTTTACTAATTGATTGGTTTTATTTTCTTTTCGGAAAACCTGTGCGATCTCCCTGCACAGGTTTTTATTTTATAAGCCCTTTTTCGAGAAAATAATCTACAATGGCGCCTTTCATAAGTATGCTCTGCTCCCCTGCTTTCAGTGGCGGCAGCTCTTCCTTAACCGTGTAATGTGGCCATCCATCTTCATCAAATAACTCGAATTCATAATAGCCATACGGTTCGAGCAGGCGGCATATGGCAATGTGCATCAGGTTCAGCTTTTCGTCCTTTTTGAATTTCTTATTGAATTGCCCGAGTTCCTGCACGCCTATTAGGTAAATGATGGCATCGAGGTCTAATTTGTCACCGTCGGCAAAACGGTCGGATAGTATCGTTACAAGCTGTTCCCAGCGTTCTTTCAATTGTTCGTCTCTTGACATGTTCATGATTTAAGCCGCAAAGATAGTGACTTGTAAATTAATGGGGCAAACCACCTTTTCTTTGGATTATAGAAGCATAGCCTTACCTTTGCCTCATGACAGGACTTGACATCATCTTGGGCGGACTGCTCCTTTATGGGCTCGGGAAGGGCGCGTATAAAGGGCTTTTTGTAGAGCTTGCATCACTGGTATCGCTTATTGCGGGGATATTTATAGCAGTAAAATTCTCGCAGCTTACCGCCAATGTACTCGAAGGCACGCTGACCGATGATCCGGCCACAGCAGGCGTTGTGGCTTTCGCGATTACGTTCATTGCTGTGGTAGTAGGTATTATGCTGCTCGCAAAAGTATTTACAAAACTGGCCGATTATTCGGGGCTCGGATTGATGAACCGCTTACTAGGCGGGGTGTTCGGTTTTTTAAGGATGGTATTGGTGCTAAGCGTATTGCTGAATTTCTTCCTGAAGCTCAATCATAATCACGCTTTAGCAGAAAAGAAAACGCTTGACGAATCGTTGTTTTTTTACCCGCTACTGGAGGTTTCGGCTTATATCTTCCCGGTGTTTGAGGAGTGGTTTCGTTAGAAATTTTAGATTGTAGATTTTAGATTGAGCTACACTCGGTTGGCCATGTGATGTAAGCGATTTCCACCGCACCTTTGAACGGACTCCTGACCTCCGACAATTAAAGCTCCTTTATTGCCCCTGAAGGTATCCAGCCAACCGTATCGTCAGGCAACTGTACTTTCTGCCACTGCCCTTTCGATTCCAATACATACACCTTGATTCCTGCATGTAGTATAAAGGCGTCCTGCGCTCCCTGCGAAGCATCGGTTTTTACCTGCACCATATCGCTGAAAACAATAGCCGGGTGCTGACTTTCCATTTCTGATTTAGCATGGAATGCGGTGATCAGGCTTAGAATAAGAATAATCAGCATAACGCTCATACCCGCGAAAAAGCTTCGCTTAAGCATTGTCTTGCGCGCCATGTAATATCCGGAAAACAGCAATAATGAAAGAAACGCGCAGGTTACTGCTATCCATGCCCAGGTATCAAAATGATAGGTTCCCGAAAGGCTTTCTATCATTCCCGCAAATCCGGGTTGGGCAACGGGCTCAATGTTATCCGTGATCAATTGATGCGCATATCCAAGATTAATTTCGATATCCCTGTTGCCGGGGTCGAGCTGTAGCGCTTTTTCGTAGTTATAAACAGCCGGTGCTACTTTTTCAAGTTTAAGATACGCATTTCCCAAATTGAAATACAGCTCCGCCGACTCCTTATTTTCCTTAAGGACGCTTTCATAACTGGCAGCAGCATCACTATACTGTCCCTGCCGGTACTGTTCGTTGCCTTTTTCAAAAGCCGATTGCGCAAACACTGCCTGCGTTATGAATAAAAGTATGTATAGTATGTTTTTCATTTCCCTTTATATAGGTTTTCACCAACCTGCAAGGTTTTCAGAACCTTGTAGGTTTAAAAAATCAATCGTGACCTTATATACCTACAAGGTTTCAAAAACCTTGCAGGAAGCCGCAATCATATCTGCTTCTCCAACGCCGTAACCACCGCCACTGCATTATCATAATCCTGCTGCATTGCCGAACCCGATGACGGAGCATAGCGTGCAAACTCACAGCTGTCCATTATCTTCATAAAATCATTCACCGTATCACTATTCACGTTGCGTGACAGCATCAGCTCCCGCACATTTTGCCTGCTCATGTCCGATGTTTCTATATTTAACTTTGCCTTCAATACATTGTGTAGCGCCTTTTCAAGGTGCATGTAGAAAGGTTCCTTGTCGCCGAGGTGGTTTTTAGCCTCTGCCAGGTATTTCTTCGCAAGTTTATTGGTTTCCCTGACTTTGGTTCCTGTTACGTCATTATCGTAAGCCTCTTTTTTCCTCCTTGCCAATACAACAACCGGCATCAGCAGGAATGGCAATACCAGCAATACCCAAAACAGTACTGAGCCAAGGAACCCACTTGCCCCAATAGGTTGCAATGTCGTTTCAGAGGCTATGAAACGGAATGGCTCCCGTGCTTCCGGCGCGCCTTTGCTTCCATTAGATGCTGTTTCTCCATCACTTGCCGATGCTGTGGGTACATTAAGCACGTCAACCATTATATCATCAAAAGCCATTGTCCGGTAGCTTTGCAATTTCGGGTCAAACCATGAGAAAGAGAGACCCTTTACAGGAAACTTTCCTTTTTTGTGCGGAACTACGGTATAGCTGTCCGACATACTTCCCTCCATACCGCTTAAAGGTATCGCAATGTTTTCTTTATGCTCCGGGTCGAATATCTCAAGTTCCGGAGGCGCTGAAGGTTTTGGCAGTTTAAAAAGCTTCAGGTTTCCTTTACCCGTAACCGATATATCAAGCTTTAATGACTCGCCATTAGCAAGGGTAGCCCTGGAAGATGTAGCTTTAAAAACGAAACTACCTACTGCTCCGCTGAAATTTGCCGGGCGGCCATTCTCCGGAAGTGGTTTTGCATTTATAACTGCCTTTCCCGTAGAGACCATTTTATTCTCAACAGTATATGCATCATTGCCAAATATGTCCTGGCGGCCTGTCGGGATTTCAAGCACTATAGATGTTGCCATTGGTTCCAGTTCCAGTTTCCCGCTCTTCTGCGGGTACAGCACTGCCTTTCGCACTACCACATAATTGTACATCTCTCCTTTATGCATTCCCTGCAAAACCTGCTGTTTGTCTTTTGGCACACTTTCTGTCTGGCTCCAAAAATCGGGATATTGCGGGTTGTCGGCCGTATTCCAGGACCGCACCCCGGTTCCTACGCGTACATACAGTTTATAAACCACATTGACAGGCTCATTTACATAAGGGTTAGGGTTACTTACCTCAGCCACAAGCTCTACGCCTCCAAGCGCTTTCTGAAGCTGTTTGGCATTATTAACATTGGGGTTGCCGGTTGTAGTGCCGTTTTGCACGGCAGCAGTCACTGTTACCTGAAAAGGAATTGTTTTATATATTCTGCCATCTATTTCAATAGACGCCTGCCCGATAGTGAATTTTCCTCGCGCGGTAGGTGTAAGGTAGTAGGTGTAGATCTTGCGGTAGGTCTGTTTCTTATATGCCCCCGGAATATATTGCGTTGGGCCGGATACGTTGAATCCCTTAAAAGATGGCGGATTAAAATTATCCCCGTCGTCATTCATGCTGAACTCCAGCTTCAGGACTTCGTTTATGCCTATTGTTGTCCTGTCAGGAATAGCCTTGAACTCCACCTGGGCATAGAGCCCGTGGATACAGAAAAACAATAGTAATAGTAAGCTATATCTTTTCATTATTCAAAAATACAAACCTGAATTCAGTTAATCCGGTTATTTGCTAATTCGTTATTCAGAATTTATTCTATTGAGCCCTTCCTGACACTTGTTCCATTTTGCCTAAAGGAAACCGCAACAATCAGTAAGCCCAGCCTGAATATTTAAATTAAATGGCCTGACGTACGTTTATTTCTACCAGTCCTTTTCCTGTTTTTTAGGCTGTGCCTTTACCCTTACCCCTTTTACCCTCTCCTGCACCTTCTTTTCTTCATTGTTCATGGCATCCAGCAGGTTTTCCATCCGTTGTTTAGACGGGTCATCACTGGCCGGCTGCGGCTCGCCTTGGTCATCAGCGCCGCCTTTGCTTTGTTGCGCCCCTGCACCTCCACCCCCTTTTTGCGGTGTGTCTTTGCTTCCGCCGCCTTCAGCTTTTTCACCGCTATCGCCACGGTTTTTTGCAGCATTGCTTTTATTGTCCTGCTTATCGTCTTTTGGCGGATCTTTTCTGTCTTCATTTTTCGGTGGTGGCGGTGGAGGATTATCTTTCAGCATTTTTTTCGCCAATGCATAGTTATACCGTGTCTGTTCATCATACGGGTTATTGCGCAATGCATTCTTATAGGCATCCACTGCATTTTCGTATTCCTTCGCTTTCATGAACACATTTCCAATATTATGGTAGGCCATGTGCTTTTGCTGTTTGGTATGCGCGTTTTCAAGCGCCCTTGTATAAGCAAGGAAAGCTTCTGCTTTCTGCCCCTGCCGGTATATTGCATTGCCCAGGTTATAATCGGCCGATGCCTTAGCAGGCGATTTGGATTTTGATATCCTGAAATCAGCTTCCGCATCCCTGTATTGCTTTTGTTTAAATTCCTCGTTACCTTTTGCCATGTCGTTATCAGGCTTTTGCGCAAAAGCAAAAACCGGCACCAATAGCAGCAGGTATACCATTAATCCCTTCATTGTTGTTTTTCGTTAAAGAGGTTCAGTTTCATTATCCAGGCTGTTTTCCGCTCCAGCAGAAACGTATCCACCAGCAACAGTAATAGCGCCGCCCCAAGGAACCATTGGTACTGCGAATCATAATCCGATACCTGCCTCGATGCGAAGCCTTTTTTGTCGATATTCTCCAATGCTTTGGCAACATACTGAGCCACCTCGCGGCTGTCATTACCTGCGATATAACCTCCGCCGGTTATTTTAGCAAGATCCTTAAGCGGACCGGGATATAATTTTGTTGTTACGATCTGCCCTTCGGCATCGCGTTTGTAGCTTTCTGTAACACCGTTGCGCTTTAGTGGAATAGTAGCGCCTTTCTCGGTACCTATGCCTACCGTTACCATCTTAATGCCGTTTTTGGCCAGTTCTTCCGCTGCCTGTTGGCTATCCTGCCCGTGGTCTTCCCCATCAGAAAGCAGTACGACCATCTTACCGGCTTTTGGGTCGTCAAAATAAGATGCGGACATAAGCAATGCTTCGTTGATCGCCGTTCCCTGTGATGATACCATATCCGTATCCATACCTTCCAGCAGCATCTTAGCTACACTGTAATCGGTTGTTATGGGCAATACCGGGAACGCGCTTCCTGCATAGCCAATGATACCTACCCTGTCGGCGCCCAACTGCTTCATTACCTGCGAAACGATCTGCTTGCTTTTCTCAAGCCTGTTCGGCGCTACATCTTCGGCCAGCATACTTTTGGAGACATCTATGGCGAAAACAATATCGGCTCCTTTCGTCTTTACTACCTCTTTTCGCATACCTGCTCTTGGGTTTACCAAAGCCAGGACGAGCCCTGTAAGCGCCAGCAGGACAATGGTAAATTTTAATCCGGCCTTAAATGCCGAATGTCCCGGCGAAAGCCTTCCCACTATTTCGGGGCTTCCAAACTCACGCTGCTTTTTCTTTTTCCAATACAGATCGTACAGGTAAAGCCCAACCAGCACCGGGATGATGGCCAAAAGGTAGAAATATATGGGTTTGTCGAATACGTACATATCAGATAAAGCTTCTGTAAAGGGTTCTTTTTGCTACCGCTTCAAGCAGCAGCAGTATTAATGCAGCCCACACAAAAATGCGGAATTTTTCGTCGTAATTAAAATATTTCAGTTCGGGGATCTCGCTTTTTTCCAGCTTGTCGATCTCCTTGTAAATTTCTTTCAGTTTGCTGTTGCTGGTCGCACGGAAGTATTTACCACCGGTTTCCCTGGCGATATCCTGTAGCAGCTGTTCGTCTATTTTCACAGGTGACATCCGGTAAATTATATCGCCTGTAAACGGATCCTGTATCCACGGAAATTCGGCGTTGCCATTGGTTCCAATACCTATTGTATACACCTTCAGCCCATATTCTTTGGCGATAGCGGCAGCAGTTTTGGGGTCGATGAACCCGGCGTTGTTCACACCATCGGTCATCAGGATGATCACTTTGCTTTTGGCCTTGCTTTCCTTTAGTCGGTTTACAGCCGTAGCCAGCCCCGTGCCTATGGCAGTCCCATCCTTGATCATTATATTATCGAAATTTACAGACAATACCGCCTGCTTTACAAGCGCCTTATCGCTGGTAACCGGTATCTTGGTATAAGCCTCTGCAGCATACAGCACCAGGCCTATGCGGTCGTTCACCCGGGCATCCACAAATTCTGCGGCTGTTTTCTTAAGCGCCTCAAAGCGGTTGGGCTTCAGGTCGCGTGCCAGCATACTGGTCGATACATCGATCGCCATTACTATATCTATACCATTTACAGAGCCTGCCTTACTGCTCACATCGGCGGTGCGCGGCCTGGCGAGGGCTATTATCATGCACAACAGAGCCAACAGGCGCAGGCCAAAAAGCGTAGGCTTAAGTTTTGCACGTAGTGAAGGGGCAGCTTTAAACCCTGCTACCGAGCTGATGCGCAGTGTTGCCGACTGTTCCTTCCTTTTCAGGAAATACCATCCTCCCGCAGCGGGAAGCAACAACAGCAGCCAGAAGAAACCGGGATGTAAAAAGGTTATCTCGCTCATTTCTTCTTCTTTTCTTTAAACTCTATAGAGCCTTTAATCCGCTCTGTTATTTTTTTAGCATAGCGGTCGCCATCCTCGTGCAGGATTACGACCTGCTGAACGCCCTGATCCTGTTTGAAATACATTATTTCATAGTACACTTTCTTGCGCTCTTTTGTTATCGGGTCGGGCAGGAACATCGTCCCATACGATCTAAGCCCTTCGGTACCATGTTCGGTCTTAAAGCCCTCCATTTTTACCAGGATCGTGCTTGCTCCCTGCGTTTCCCAGGTTTTTTCAGTAGCATCAAAAGCCGCTTCAAGGTTTATTTCCACCTTTTGTTTAAAGACGGTAGTGGCTACCGCAATGTGGAAATTATCGAACAGCGAGCCATATTGAAACATCTGCATTTCACTAATATTCTGCGCTGCTTCTTTGGTAACATATTTGCGAATATCGGTACGTTTCAGCACTTTTGGTGTTTCAATAGTAACACCCGGCACACCATACTCGCTCTTTACCCACTCGCCTTCAAGGAGTTCTTTTGTCGGATGCCCAAGGATATTGTCTTTCAGGTAATCGAATCCCTGCGTAATGCCGATATATGCGCCGGTGCCCAAAACCAGTAAAAAGCAAGATGCGGCAATAATAATCGTGCGCTGCCTTTTCTTCTTTTTTTGCTGAAGTTCCAGCAACCTGGCCGCTTCTTCTTCCGTCGGCTCCACTTCTTCAATCTCTTCCGGAAGGTTTTTGTCGACGGTAGTAATTGCATTCTCAATTCGTTCGCGATCCTGTAGTATAACATTATCTGAAGGCCGCGAAAGAGCAAACTTCGCCATATCGGCATTGCGCAATACTTTTTCAAGCTCCTCATATACGGTTTCGTCAAGGCTCATGTGTTTGCGATTTACCGCGTCATGCAGGGCTGCTATAAGCTGGCTCGTAGTGCTTTCCATAGCCGGGATGTGCAGGGTTTCCTCCAGATAAGTACGCGCAATATTCACCAGAACACTGTAGTATTCTTTCACTTCACCCTTATGGGCAATGCCTTCGCGTTCAAGTTTGGTGAAGCTTAAACGTGCCCTTTCTATCGGCGTGGTTTGGTCCGCAGGAATTTCTTTCGGTTCCAGTTTTCGTTTTTGGATGTAGCGGTAAATAAAATAGCCTACACCTCCCCAAAACAGGAGGCCCAGCACGATATAAAGCCATAGCCAGCTCCTTGATGTAGCTCCCATAACCGGCTTGATGTCGTACATTTTCTGTTTGATCGTGTCAACAACAATATTGTTTACCTCAATAGTAAGCGGCTTGGTCTGGAAGGTTTTGTTGTTGATGATTACCGGAAGCTTGGGTATCTCATACCTGCCGGAATCGAATTGCGTAAGCCCGTATTTTTTTACAAGCTCATACATCGCATCTTTTTCGATAGTATCGGTAGGGAAAGTTTCAAGCACTTCGAGCTGCCCGAAATTCTTCCCTTCCGGAAAGCTGACTTTCTCGCCTTTATTGGCAGTTGCCTTTACAGTAAGGTGGAATTGCGAGCCGATCCTTATTTTGGTCGAATCGATACTTACCTGTACCGACCGTTCCTGCCCGAATGTAGTTGCGGCAGCGAGCAGTAAAAGCAATGTATAATATAGTCTGGTCATTTGTATCATGTTCTCTTAACCCCTGCTTTTAAAATAGCCCAGCAGCTTGGTTACATACGATTCCCCAACCTGCGCGCTTACCGTTCCGGCACCGCAGCGGCTGAAGGTCTCCCTAAAATATTGTACCCTTTCGGCGTAGTGCTTTTCATACTGCACCCTCACCGCTTTAGAGCCTGTATCTACGGTCAGGACTTCGCCTGTTTCGGCATCGGCCATATCGACCATGCCTATGTCCGGCATTTTCTCCTCACGAATGTCGTATACCCGTATCCCGGTAATGTCGTGCTTTTTCGACGCTATTTTCAGTGTATGCTCATACCCGGTATCCATAAAATCGGATATCAGGAACACGATAGCCTTCTTTTTCTGTGTACCTGAGAGGAACTTCAGCGCCTGCGAAAGTCCCGTTTTATTGCTCTTCGGTTTAAATTCTATCAGGTCGCGGATAATGCGCAGCACGTGCGATTTCCCTTTTTTCGGCGGGATGTACAATTCTATCTGGTCCGAAAACAGTATAAGGCCTATTTTATCATTATTCTGTGTAGCCGAAAATGCCATTGTAGCAGCAATCTCGGTTACCATATCTTTTTTAAACTGGTTTTGCGAACCGAAGTTCTCCGAGCCGCTGATATCCACCATCAGCATCATAGTGAGCTCGCGCTCTTCCTCAAATACTTTTACATAAGGCTCGTTGTAGCGCGCGGTCACGTTCCAGTCGATAGCACGCACATCATCCCCGAACTGGTACTGGCGCACCTCGCTAAAGGTCATACCCCGCCCCTTAAAGGACGTATGGTATTCCCCCGAGAAGATGTGATCGCTCAGCCTTCGGGTCTTTATCTCTATTTTACGAACCTTTTTAAATATTTCTTTCATTACAGTTCAATGTTAGAATGTTGAAAGTTGTAAAGTTTGCGGAACGTAATGAACATTCAAACTTTTTACTTTCAGACTTTCAAACTGCCTACGGCACCTCTACCTCATTAATGATCTTATTGATAATATCCACCGAGGTGATGTTCTCGGCTTCCGCTTCGTAGGTAATGCCTATCCTGTGGCGCAGTACGTCATATACTACAGCGCGCACGTCTTCCGGTATTACAAAACCACGGCGCTTAATGAACGCATAGCACTTGGCTGCCACGGCAAGGTTGATGCTTCCCCTTGGCGATGAGCCGAAGCTTATCCACGGCTTTATTTTTTCAAGCTTGTATTTTTCAGGGTAACGGGTGGCAAACACGATGTCGAGTATGTATTTCTCGATCTTTTCGTCCATGTATACTTCGCGGACGGTTTGCTGTGCCCTTAGTATCTGTTCCACCGAAACTACCTGGTTCACTTTGGCATAAGCCCCTTTCAGGTTTTGGCGGATTACAAGGCGCTCCTCATCCATTTTTGGATAGTCGATAACGGCCTTAAGCATAAAACGGTCTACCTGTGCTTCAGGCAGCGGATAGGTACCTTCCTGCTCTACGGGGTTTTGGGTCGCCATTACCAGGAACGGCTGCTGGAGCTTAAACGTCTCGTCGCCAATGGTTACCTGCTTTTCCTGCATCGCCTCAAGCAATGCACTCTGCACTTTGGCCGGCGCACGGTTAATCTCATCCGCAAGAACGAAGTTGGCGAATATAGGGCCTTTCTTTATCGTAAATTCATTTTGCTTGATATTGTAGATCATCGTTCCCACCACATCGGCAGGAAGCAGGTCGGGCGTGAACTGGATACGGCTGAAGCTGCCATGCACTGCCTGCGACAGCGTATTGATAGCCAAGGTTTTTGCAAGTCCGGGAACGCCTTCAAGTAGAATATGCCCCTGGCCCAAAAGCCCGATGAGCAGGCGCTCTATCATATATTTCTGTCCGACGATGACCTTGTTCATTTCCATGGTGAGCAGGTCAACAAAGGCGCTTTCGCGTTCTATTTTTTCGTTGATCGCCCTTATATCCAGGGACGATGTTGTATCTTCCATATCCTAAAAGTTTTGGAGTGTGAATTTAGTGATGTAAAGCTAACGAAACAAATAGACTTTTAATATATTCCATGTATGTTAACGACTTGTTAAGAATTAACCCCGAAATAACGGTATTGGCATTTTGCCAATCCTATTTTTCCTATTTTTATGGCAATTAAAAAATAAATCCATTCGATGAACATAAAACTGTCCCCGATAATTGCGGGAACGATGAACTGGGGCGTGTGGCAGGCTAACTTCACCACTGCCCAAATGATACAGCTGATGCATGAATGCATCGGGTATGGCATCACCACTTTTGACCATGCCGATATATACGGCGGCTATACTACCGAGGAAGAATTTGGCAGGGCATTCGCCGAAAGTGGAATTGCGCGCGAAGCCATACAGCTGATATCGAAATGCGGTATACAGCACACACTTGGCAGCCGCCCGACCAAAGTAAAGCACTACGACTACTCAAAAGAATATATTATCTGGTCGGCAGAGAACTCGCTGAAATTCCTGCAAACCGATTATCTCGACGTCCTGCTGCTGCATCGCCCAAGTCCGCTCATGCAGCCTGATGAGATTGCCGAAGCTGTAGAAAAGCTGAAAAACGAAGGCAAAATAAAGGAGTTCGGCTTATCCAATTTTACCAACAGCCAAACCGACCTCATCCGTTCCCGCACGGAAGTAGCCTGCAACCAGATCGAGTTTTCGGCCACGCATTTTGAGCCGATGCTCGATGGCAGCCTCGACTACATGCAGGTGAACGGCATAAAGCCAATGGCATGGAGCCCGATAGGTTCCGTATTCAAAGCAGAGACAGAGCAGTCGGAACGATTAAAGATGCTTCTGATGTCATTTATAGAAAAATATGAGGCAAGCGCTGATGTCATATTGTTATCCTGGATCATGAGGCATCCGGCGGGAATCATCCCGGTAACGGGTTCCACCAATACCGACAGGCTAAAGAACCAAATGAGGGCAACAAGGCTTCAACTGGAACTGGAAGACTGGTTTGCGATATGGACAGAAAGCATGGGGCAGAAAGTGCCTTAGAGCCCCCTAACCCCCAAAGGGGGAACTTCGTAGGGATGAATATCTGACGTCTGAGTGAAGCTCAATCTAAAATCTACAATCTGAAATCTGAAATACAAAAAATGAAGACAGCATTAATAACAGGAGCAACAAGCGGTATCGGCAGGGCAACGGCACGGCTGCTGGCAAAGAACAATTTTAAGATCATCATCTGTGGGCGCAGGGAAGACAGGCTTGCCGAATTGCATGACGAATTCTCGGCATTGACGAAAGTGCACACGCTCAATTTCGATGTGCGTGACCGGAAAGATGTAGAAGCAGCGATCGCCTCTATTCCAAAAGAGTTCGCCCATATCGATGTGCTTATCAACAACGCCGGTAATGCCCACGGTCTTGACCCTATACAAAACGGCGATGCAGACGACTGGGATGCGATGATCGACATTAATGTAAAAGGCCTGCTGTATGTTTCCAAAGAAGTGATCCCCGGCATGGTAGCGCGTAAGAGCGGGCACATCATCAATATAGGCTCGATTGCAGGAAAAGAAGTGTACCCGAATGGCAATGTTTACGCTGCGACCAAACACGCTGTGGATGCACTGAACCAGGGCATGCGCATGGACCTCAACCAATATGGCATCCGTGTAGGGGCGATAAACCCTGGAATGGTGAACACCGAATTCTCCGAAGTGCGCTTTAAAGGCGATACCCCCAGGGCAGAGAACGTTTATAAAGGTTTTGAGCCATTGAAGCCGGAAGATATAGCGGATGTTATCCATTTTGTAGTGACGCGGCCGTACCATGTGAATATTGCGGATCTCCTAATATTGCCAACTGCGCAGGCCAGTGCAACGATAGTGACCAGGTTATGAGAAGGCTAAACAGAAATATAGTTTTTATAGGATTATTTGCAACAACATTGAGCATTAGCTGCAAAAAAGACGCTTACCAACCTGAAAATCCTTTATCTTCAACAGCATCTACATCAAAAGATTCTGTTGAAACAGAGCCGAAAGAAACTATCGATTCACCAGATGATTTCCATAAAATGTACAATAATCTGTCTACTGATGGTATCGGTGTAATAGTTGCAGAAGAAAACTTCGGACTAGGAGATAAAGTAATAATCCTTGACCATGATCAAAATCCAATAACTACTATTCTGCTTGAGGATGAAAAACAAGTATTGAGATTGCAATGCCTTGATGAGAATAGCCGCTACTATACTGTTAATTGGAAAAACGGCCCTGCATTGGTTGCTAAAGAGCCCGGTAAAATAAAATTAGAAACATGGGATGAGCATATCCTGAATATATGCTGTGTAGACTTTGATGAAAAAATTAATCCTTTAAAGGAGTTGCCGGATGACGGATCAGAAACCGTTGCAAAAATGAAAGATGAGCTTTATATGCCGGTCGAAGTAAAAGGCGAATGGTTGAGGGTATCATGGGGACACCAGGAAAATGAAAAATCCGCCTGGATAAAATGGCGTAATGAAAAAAATATTATACTTGAACTATTCTATTTTGCCTAAGCAATGATAAACAAGCGCCTCCTCATAAAAAACCTGCTGGCTCACAATGATGAGAGCAGCTTTTATGATAAGAAGCGCCAGCTGAACCTGCATACCAAAGAAGGCAAGGGAAAATTCGTAAAGCATATCTGTGCGTTGTCCAATTCCAACCCTTCCAACAACTCATATATTGTTGTGGGTGTGGAAGATCACGACAACGAAATAACCGGCACCGACTTTTACGATGACAGCCGCATACAGAACCTTGTGAACGCTTATCTTGAGAACCCACCGAAGATACAATATGAGAACGTACCTTTCCCAAGCCTGCCGAAAGACAAAGTGATAGGACTGGTAACCATACATCCCAACAACAAGCCGTCGTTTTTCAAAAAGAACGTGTATACTATCCCCGCCGGCGCTGTGTTTGTGCGGAGGGGAAGCAACTCCATTCCTGCCGACCTTGCCGATGTCGAAAACATGGATTACCGCAATGCCGATACTGTGGCACAGATTGAGAACGGATCACGCAACAGCATAGAGCACACGCTGGAAGGCGTGATGGATTTTGTTACCAATCGCCACAAGGACATGACCGCGAAATACAAGGTTTTCCAGGAACTGTTCATCGTCTGCTGGGCAGGGCATAAAAAAGTGGTTAGGGGGAAAACCTATTTTTCGAGGGTAGATATTGAGCTCATCAATGAGCAGGTGAAGCTGTTCTATTCTACCTTAGATGAGGTTAGCATCGATTACAATGAGGATACGTTTTCGATTACGGAATATGTGTCGCTGGGCCTTAACGACAAAACAAGCTACTATCCGCTGGAGGAAGTGAGCATCCGTTTTAAGGAGAATGGCTATTACAATATTGAGTCAACACTTTTGTTCGAACCGCCGCAGTACAACCGCAAGATGATGCACCACATTTATAATTCCAACCTCGTGCTATTGGCAAAATTGGAGAAGGGTGTACCGCTTTCGGAACGCGAGCAAAAGGACATCTACAACCTGCCTTCTACACTAATGGTGTGCTACCTGAACGGTTTTGCCGATGCCAAGCGCAAGCTGATTGATGCCAAGCCATTGCTGAAAGCCTATCCGGACGGGAATGTATATGTGTCGTTTAAAGAAGCGATGCGCATTTTGAGGAAAATGAAATATGACCGTACAGCACAGGGGGAATAGTTTATTCTTTAAATACCTTGTAGCTTCCCGTCCCTTCAGGGGTTGTTACTTTTACAAGATACAATCCTCCCGATAATAGGCTCATATCTATCTTGCCATCGTTTAAGGAAGTTATACACTTGCGGCCATTACAATCAAACACTTCCACAGACAGGAAATCTTTACCTGACATGGTAATATTGAGTTGTTCTTTAACCGGGTTCGGATATAGTTTTATGCCCTCATTAGTAAAATTGGAAGCGTTCATTACACCTCCGTAAACACCAACATCGTCTACAAGCCAGCCATCACCATTATCGCTATTCATTACAAAGGCAATATAGGCCATCTGCCCTACATAAGCCGCAGGGATCGGCACAACAATTTCATTGTATACCAACTGTTGCGGGTTGATCTCTAATTCGGTCCACTGCTGTAATTCGGTGTAGGATGATATATCTATAGGGCTGAGGCCCACATGGATCATAACCCTGTAAGTCGTCTGCTGGTCGCCATCCTGCTGCAATCTGGAATAAAATTTGAGGTGGGCATTTTCAATTACCAGGAATTGTGGGGTTACCAGCCAGTCTTCTGCTGTTCCCGAAGCTACATTTTCATCAGACATATATGCTGCATGGTCGCCCTCGAAAGGCGGTTGATCGGGATTACCCGTCATCGATGGATGCCATTGCCATGCGGGGCCTGATACATTTATTTGCTGCCATCCTATCGGCAAAGCATTACCGTTGTTTTCAAAACCTTCTGTTTGCAGCTGAGCGTATCCTGCCATTGAAATGAATGATAATACTAAAAGTAGTTTTGCCTTCATGCCTGAAATTGTTTGTTTTCGCTAAAGTTAATGTTTTTTTAAATCGGCCGTTTCCAAAGCACTAACTTTCCTGCAAAATAGTAAATTTACATTTCATAATTTTTCATCAATCAATGAGCAGGAATCTTGTAATAGGCGACATCCACGGAAGCTACAAAGCACTAAAGCAAATTTTAGAAAGATCGGCTGCAACGCCAAATGACCGCCTTATATTTTTAGGCGATTATGTAGATGGCTGGGGGCAGTCGCCCGAAGTAATCGATCATCTGATCGGCCTGAAATCAAACTTCAACTGCATCTTCATTCGCGGCAACCATGACGACCTGCTCCTCACATGGCTAAAGACAGGCGAATATTCCGAAGAATGGTTCAACCACGGCGGGCGCATTACCATGGAATGTTATAATACGCTTGATAAAGATAAAATTCAGCTGCATATCCTCTTTTTGGAAAGCCTTGAAGATTATTACCTTGACGATAGCAACCGGCTTTTCGTTCATGCCGGGTTTACCAATCTCAACGGCGTAAAGCACGAATACTTTAAGCGGATGTTCTACTGGGAGCGTACCTTATGGGAAACCGCCCTGGCATTGGATAAAAACATCGGGCACGAACACCCTTACTACCCTAAACGTTTTACACTGTATAAAGAAATATTCATAGGCCATACGCCTGTTACCCGGATCGGGAAAACCGTTCCTGTAAATATGGCGAATGTATGGAATGTAGATACCGGTGCAGCGTTTAAAGGGCCACTAACCATAATGGATGCGGACACCAAAGAGTACTGGCAGAGCGACCCGGTACAGGAATTATATCCGGAGGAGAAGGGGCGGAATTAAAAAATTAATAACTGACACAGAAGGCTGTAAATCCAGTAAACAGATGTTATCTTTTGGTTAAAAAGAAAAACAGAAAAGGCTAAAGGAAAAACAGAATTAGTAATTTAGTGGAAATCCTTACTATGAGTTTTTTCGACCACTATATTTCTGTCAGGAAACATACCGAACATATTTGCAGCGTTTTGCAAACCGAAGACTATGTGCCTCAGCCGGTCCCGTTTGTGAGTCCGCCCAAGTGGCACCTTGCCCACAGCACCTGGTTTTTTGAAGAATTTATATTGAAGAAGTATCTTGATGGGTATGCCGAATTTGATAGCGATTTTGGCTTCCTGTTCAACAGTTATTACAATACCGTAGGCAAAAGGGTACTGCGTACCCAAAGGGGCAACATTACCCGTCCCGGAACAGACAGGATATACGAATACCGGCAGTATGTGGACATGCATATGGAAATTATATTGCAGCTTAAAGGCAGCGACACCGAATTTCAGGATATTGTTACCCTTGGGCTTAACCATGAGCAGCAGCACCAGGAACTGCTGATAACCGACATAAAATACATCCTTGGCCACAACCCGATTTTTCCTGTTTATAATGAAGATATTGACTGGGAAGCACGCGAGGAAGAAGCCACCGGTTTCATTGCTATCCCGGAAGGCCTGTATACCATTGGCCATACTGCCGATGGCTTTAGCTTTGATAATGAGCACGGGGCGCATAAAGTATTCCTGGATGCCTTTGAAATTTCTGCACGGCTCGTTACTAATGCCGAATATCTGGAGTTTATGAATGCCGGCGGCTACTCGGACTTTAACTATTGGCTGGATGAAGGCTGGAGCTGGGTTTTGCAGCAGGATATCCATGCTCCTTTATACTGGCACAACATTGATGGAGAGTGGCATCAATACACCCTGCGGGGGTTGGAAAAAGTAAATCCCGATGCCATGCTCACCCACATCAGCTTTTATGAAGCGGCTGCTTATGCCGAATGGAAAAGGATGCGCCTGCCTACCGAATTTGAATGGGAAGCTGCATCTTCATTATTTAACTGGGGCCACCGTTGGGAATGGACCCATAGCGCTTACCTTCCTTACCCCCGTTTCTGGAAACCCGAAGGTGCTATAGGGGAGTACAATGGCAAATTCATGATTAACCAGATGGTTTTGCGTGGCTCTTCGTGCGCTACGCCAAAGGCACACAGCCGCAACACCTACCGTAATTTTTTTCATCCTGATGAACGCTGGCAGTTTACCGGCATACGTCTCGTAAAACTGTAGCATTATTATGAAGACTACCACCTTAACAAATCCGTTTGCAGAAGATGTAACCAAAGGACTTACTGCAAGCCCGAAATTCCTGCCGTCAAAATATTTTTATGATGACAGGGGCAGCCGCATTTTTATGGAAATAATGGCAATGCCCGAATATTACCCAACCGGTTGCGAGTTCGAGATACTCTCGCAGCAATCTCCAGCTATTGTAAACGAACTTCCTTTTACCGCCCCCTTTAATATAATTGAATTCGGCTGTGGAGACGGTATGAAAACCAAGCACTTGCTGAAGGCTTTTATGGAGCATGGAGTTCCTTTTACTTATATACCGATAGACATATCACAGGAAGCTATTGACGTACTTGAAGCCAATATAAACCTGGCATTGCCGGGTATAGACATGCAGCCGCAAACGGGCGACTATTTTGAGGCGCTCACCGGGATTGATAGCGGGAAACCTGCACTGTTCCTCTTTTTGGGAGGCAACATTGGTAACTACAAAGATGCTGAAGCGATAGCGTTACTTGAAAAATTTCATACGCAGATGAAAGCGGGCGATATGCTGCTGATGGGAATGGACCTGCAAAAAAATCCGAGGGTCATACAGAAAGCGTATGATGATTCCTATGGCGTAACAAAGTCCTTTAATATGAATCTGCTGACCCGGATAAACAGGGAACTGGATGCCGATATCAACCTGGACCAGTTTGATTTTTACTGCGATTACAATCCGCAAAATGGAGAAGTGAACAGTTATCTCGTTAGCCTTAAAAAACAGCATGTCCACAGTGCTTTGCTCAACACAACCTTTTATTTTGAAAAAGATGAGCTGGTATGGACGGAGCTTTCTAAGAAATATACGTTAGAAAGTATAACTACACTGGCCGGATCGGCTGGGTTTAATGTGGTACATAATTTTATGGATTGCATGCATTATTTTACCGACAGCTTATGGATAAAGTAAAAGGCTGCCCTCCCGGACAGCCCTTGCTTATGAAGCCTTTTCTTTTTTTGATTTGGCTTCCTTCTTTTTAGACTTTTTATCAAGGCGCTGTTTGTCCTTCACCCTTTTTATGTGGTCGTCCATCGCATTCATGAAATACGTGTTCATGGCGGCTTTTTTCGCATCGGTATAATAGTCGATAGCGGTGCTGTACATTTCATACTTTTCATAAAGTATTCCCTGTAAACAGGCCAGCCTTGCCATGTCGGCGCCGGGTACTTTTTTACCCAGATCGATGATCTTTAGCGCCTCTTCAAGCCTGTTCCTGTTGATAAGCATGTTCACATATTGGTAATACGCCGGCAGGTACTCGTTGTCAAGGTACAGCGTCATCCTGTAATAAAACTCCGCCTGCTTGTAGTCTTCCAACTGCTCCTCATAGATCCTTCCCATAAGGAAGTTTGCCCCGGCATGCTCATTATCGGCCGCGATCACGTACTGCAATTTCTCGATGCATTCGTCCACATTATAGGGGTAATTGTCCCTTGCCTGGATGTACATCACTTCGTAGGTGTTAATTCCCATTGTTATTGTTTTGTGCCAATAATGGCGTTGTTATTTATCTTGTTTTTTTTGGTATCGTTTGTCATTCTGACGAAGGAAGAATCTCTAAAAAACATATGAGATTCTTCACTTCATTGCATTTCGTTCAGAATGACAAAACGCTACCCCCTATCCATCCTTACGATCTTCGGGAGAAAAGTCCCTACCACATCAACCAGTTCGGTTTGGTGCGCCATGACTTTTTTAATGTCCTTGTAAGCCATAGGCGCTTCATCCAGGCCTGCGCCAAGGAGCGTTACGCCATTATCCTTCAGCACTTTTTTGAGTTCGCTTTGGGTGATGGAGCGTTTGGCCTCGGTACGCGACATCTGCCGACCTGCCCCGTGTGAGGCCGAACTGAGCGATAGTGGGTTGCCTTTGCCTTTCACGATATAGCCCGGCGCGGTCATCGATCCCGGGATGATGCCCAGCACATTCTTTTGTGCCGGAGTGGCCCCTTTGCGGTGCACGATTAATTCCTGTCCTTCCACGATCTCCTTCCACGCAAAGTTGTGGTGGTTCTCGATCATCGCCAGCGGTCTTTCACCTAATGCCTTCGAAATACGCTTATGGATGTCGTGGTGACACGCCGAAGCATAATCGCCCGCGAGGTTCATCGCTATCCAGTATTCCTGACCTTCCTGAGTGTCTAGGTCCAGCCAGGCAAGGTGCCGTGCTTCTTTAGGCAGCGGTGTTTGCTTCATGGCAAGGTCGGTGTACTGTGTAGCCACATTGCCGCCAAGGCTTCGTGACCCGCTGTGCGATAATACGCCCACATAGTTACCCGGCGGAACGTTGAACTCATTCTCGTCTCCCAACACTTCTACGATGCCGAACTCCACAAAGTGATTGCCGCCACCGGAGCTTCCCAATTGCAGGAACGCTTTGTCTTTAAGCTTTTTCAGGAGCGGGATCTCCCTGAAGGCATCCCGTTCGAACACCTCATGGTCGTTGGGGCTGCGATGCACCTCGTTCGGGCCGAACTTCGTGTGTGTTCCGAGTATGCCGACGTACTTGTCTTTGTGCCCTTCAATGAACGATGGACTGATGTCGAAAATACTCAGGCACATCCGGCACCCGATATCGACACCCACACCATACGGGATCACGGCATTCTCGGTTGCCAACACCCCGCCAATCGGCAGCCCGTAACCGAAATGCCCGTCCGTCATCAACGCCCCGGCTTTGGAAACCGGCAGCTTAAGCGCAGTATACAATTGTTCTTTAGCGGCTGCCTCGATACCGTTCTCCCCAAAAATGGTAAACGGCGCACGCGTAGTATTCAGTTGCCGTGCTTCGGTCTTTTTGGCTTCCTGCAACGCTTCGGCTATTTTGCCAAAGGTGCCGTCGGCGGTATACTTTTCAGGATCATCCAGCACTTCCTTCAGCATCGCAAGCGCTTTTGGCTTCGACTCTTTTTTGAAGTGCTTCTGCATGATGTCCATAGCAATGCTGATGGATTTATTTTGCGGATATCCTATATCGATGAGGTCTTTGCCTCTTAGTTTTAATTTTGCCATAATTTTAATTTTTTAATTAGGGTAAGGCAACAGTTGCGCTGCCTTACCGTAGTTTTGACAAGATCCAAAGGACCTTTATTATTATCAATACAATCCGTACAACTTCGGTCGCGCTTATTTCATTCTTTGGCCTGTATGGCCTGTAGTAGTCTACAGGCTGCTGTACAGGCTGCCCACCCTGATAATGTACGTCAGCAGGCGGCGGCGGAACATATTCCTCTTCATAAAAAGTACCATCGGTCAATTTCTCAGCCACAGCCCAATCCATCATTACCGCCCTCGCTTCGTCACAAGGCATTTCGTTGAACTTCGCTTTTGCCTGTACGATCTCGGCAGTCTCAATAGCTACTTCTATAGTTGCCAAGGTTACATAGCCTACATCACCGGGCACGAACCTCCTCATAGAGAAGATAGCAACAGTGCCGAGTGTACAGTCGTAGGCATAATCGGCAACACAATGCGACATTTCGCGGCCTTCCTCATACAACGCTTCGGATGTGCCCAACTGTATTATCCTGAAGATGCCATTTTCTTTTTCAACTTCATAGTCTTTCACGCCACACAACTCCCAGTCGCTGAATTGTTCTGCCGCACGTTTTCTGGCAAGCTCGGCATGGTACTCCGCCGCCCTTTTGGTTACAGATGCCCATGTCCTGCCTTTGAAGCTGTAGGCATTATTTGTCCTGTACATTTCGTTAAGGTATTCCAGCGCCTGCTGCAACTGGTCGAAAGGGATGTTCTCTTCAACCTTCGCCACGAACCGTATCACTGCCAAAGTAAACACCGGGTTTTGGAACCTTTCGAACTCATGTGCCCATGCCACAGCTTCGGCCCGTGCGGCGGTTGCGCCACAGCCCAAAGCCTGCGCCCTCCGTATCGCCTGCACTATGGTGAACTGCTTTGGCGTATTCCTGAACTCGTGGGCCATCCGGGCCGTAAAGCCTGCCGGAATGATATTCAATGCCTGCACACTGTCGCCCCTGCCCAGCTTTATATAATAGTACATAGGTATCCTGCTGTTTTCGGCGAAAGTATATTCCATGAACTCCGGCACTTCGTATTTTGCGAAGCAATGCCTTATTAGCGATGCGAGCTGGCCCTCGGCAGTGAGGCTGTCTTTTACCCATTCCGCTACAGGCCGTACCGTTTTGTCTTCAAACCAGGCAACGTTTACCAGCACATTAATGAAAGCCGGATTCCGCAGCACACCGTAACATTTCTTTGTATGCATAAGCAGCAATAGTATCCGGAAAGCATCTTTTTTTGGCTTATGGCTTTCACCCATCATGTCCATGGATGCAAACTGGAACCGGATAAAGCCTTCGAGCGTGGTTTCGCCATATTGCAGCGGGCGCTGCTCTGCATACAGCCTTTCAACCATCTCCCTGAAACCGGGCCGGGCTGCTATTTGTATCGCTGTGCTTTGTGTTTCCATTGCCTTTCATTGTTGCGGCAACACGGTTGTTAGGTGATGCCTGGTTTTGTTTTGGTCATTTATTGTTTTTAATCTTTATTTCTATTACAGATTAGCGTACCCCTAGCCTCGCGTCACTCGTGCCGATTAGTCCTCTCCCCCGACCCCTCTCCCAAGGAGAGGGGGGCGTGATGTGCCCACATTACGCTTTAATTTTCCTTTATTCCTTAGAAAGGCATAATAAAAAAGCCCGGTACCATTACAGAACCGGGCTTTGCCTACGCATAGGCATTTACTCCTCCTTTCACAAGGGAATATCCGGTTGGGTACAATGGTGCGGCGACCTGAGATCTGTCAGGAACGACTGCTGTACGTTATGTAAATTATATATCGTCATGTGCATAAAAAAACCCGGAGCCTTTACAGGTCCGGGTTGCTATAATGTATAATTAGATTTTCTGTCTAAGAATTCGGCACGCACAACCCGGGCCACAATGCTGGGATACTTCCCGCATTTATAAGCTCATATTTTGATTGTGTAAAACGCATGGTGCTAAATTTTAATTTTTGTTGTTCTTTTTATTCGTGTGCAAATGTAGCGGAATTTCTTAATAAACAAAAGATTGGGTGCAATTTGTATTTAGAATAAATCTAATTGAACTCACTCTTATAGTCCTCTCCCCCGGCCCCTCTCCCAAGGAGAGGGGAGCGAAACGTGCCGACAGAACGTGCTTACTACACCGTTGTTTTTGTTTTGATTTGGAGTACACAAACGTTTAAAAAGCGCCTAAAGTTTGGTTATAGCCCTGGTGGGAGCGGCATCCCCGACGCAGGAGGGATATAGCGGACGACAGGAAAATGGATTAAAAGATGCGGAAAGCCTGGCTTCAAATAATTGATAAGATGCCTAAAAACAGAAAGAAGGACATCTTTCGAAATCCTTCTTTCCTGGGGAAATAAAACACTACTGATTCAGTTTTTTTATCTTTTATAAGATGCAGAAATTCTCTTATGGTTGCATTTTGAGAAATTTTAGCCCCACGGTTTAACTACAATGTGTCTTCAATTTTGAAACAGATTTAAGAGTTTTTATTATTACAAAAAGCTTTTGCATTAATCAACACTAACCTTTTAAATCTTTATGCCGTGAATTTTTCCGATAAAAAATCCAAGGATGAACCTAAACAAAAGCCGCTACCGCCACAATTCATTAACGGCATCCCTTTGATATGGGACAAGAAAGCCGATGAGGAATTATTAGGTGGCCTGTATAGCCAAAACGATAATATTATTAAACCCAAAAATTAAGTATGGCAGATTTTGACAACCTGATAGAATACCTCCGGTTGGGACGAAGAGCTGAAGAAGCGAATGATCATCAACTGGCGCAGGACAATGTAGTATTGAATTATCTCGAAGGCGGAGAAGCCTGCACAGCAACCCGTGAAGATTTGATGAGCGATGTAGTCATGTACCGAAGGCTTTATTTCGCAATCATCGAAAATAATGCACAGGATATTTACTTGTGGCATACCGATACAAGCCATAAATACTATATCAAAACGGTAGCCGGCACCTACCTGAACCTGTATAACAATGCCATTGAAACACCACCTGAAGAAAATTTGCAGGAATTTCACCTGGAGTTTGGTCCGGAGGATTACTTTTATTATGCACAGGAAGGCCGCGTAGTTATAGCTACCCAGGAATTAAGCGAAACAGTGATATTCAATGATGTTATAGATTTTGATCCTGAAGCAGGCTATCTCGAAGATATACAAAACGACAAATATGAGTATAAGTTTAAAACACATACAATGCGTTTCGCAGGGGATGGGACGACAGAAAGGCCTGGCTTTGTAGTTAACGAGGTAAAGGTTTTCAAAAACACCCGGAAAGCCGATATAAACCTTATCCCGGTTATGGAATTCGAATTCAATTGTACTTATAAACTATCGTATCTTTATTACGAACCCGGCTACAGGCCGTCTTTCGGTATCCGTGAGAGAGATTGCGCCCTGGTGCTGGATTTCGGGAGTGTTGGCGGATTGTTGTCATTTTTAAACGCCACGCTTTTCAGCCAGGGATTTGATATATCATACTGTAGTGGCGATATGGCGCGCGACAATTTCCGCGACAGTTTTGAATCTGATATATTGGATGATCTTCGGTATAAGCTGGGTAATGGATCTGAACTATATTTTATGGATGCAATGGAAATGTTGTATTTCCTGCCTCCGTCTGTTGCCGACGATATACCCCTTGAAACCTGGTGGAAACTGGCAAAAGCGGTCATCAAAAAAGAAGCCCTTGCTACTTCGCGAATGCTAAAAGAGGAGCTCTTTTTCATAAAATTGCTTACTTTATTGATGAATGGAGACGACCCCAAAGAAAATGAACGATGGCAAAAAGAATTCATCGCGATACTTTGCGAAACGACCGACAAAAAACAACTGGCGCTGGAATATCTTTGCGGAGCACTGAATGGCGAGGACTATACTGGATTTTTAAAGATTGTAAACCGCGCCTGGCGATCTTCCCGGATGTATATCGACCTCGGGAATACGCTCTACGAAAGTTCCGACGGGCCATTTATACTGCCTTACGAATCGGAAAAGATGATTGGTTTCTTTTTGACCAATACAAAAGCATATTTTGATACACGCAACCAAAAGGAGCGCATGATCCATGTGGAGTTTGAAACAGGGAAATATGTGATTGATACTGAAAATTATTCAAGGGACGGAGGGGAAAAAACAAAAGAAGTTATTGACCATTATTGGTACCATCCTTTTCATCCTGTATATCTTGCCAACATTGGGGTGCAGGATACAGCTATAAAACTCGATGCCCTGGTGCCTGCTTTTATGCTAAAGGCCAACCACGATGCGCAGTTTTGGCATAACGTAATGACCGGTGCCGAATATGCATTTGATGTGGCAACTACCATTTCGGGCGTTGGGAATATAGCCAAACTGCGGTATTTATCGCGGCTTGCTAAGCTTGCGGAAGGAGTGGATGCATTATCAAAAGCGAGAAGGGCTGTCAATATCCTAAGGTATGTAAAAGGCGCTTCGGGTGTAATGTCGATTACCTTCGGCACAACAAGTACCCTAATGAAATTAACCGGGGTAAGGGATACCGAGCTTGGCAATGCAATTTGGGAAACCTTATTTTATTTAGAATTACTAACTTTAGGGGCTGAAGCAACTGCTTCCTTATTGGTCAATCTGCGAAGAAGTGCCGGGAAGATATTGAAGTATGAAGAAGCGTTACGCAAAACGGCTACCACTACAGGAGAGACTGCTGATATTGAGAGGATTATTCGCGAAATGCGGAAAGTAGCGGAAACCGACTTTATGGCTAAACCTCCCGGGACAGGAAAATGGGGAGGTACAATATTAAAAGAAGCGGGAATTCGCAAGTTCCGTGGCGAGCTTTCTCGTGTAAAAGTACTACTTATCCTTGAAGAGGATGTAATGGCAGTAGAGGGGGTTATCAAGAAAAATCCTTATGCAAAACAATTTAAGAAAATAACTATTGGTGGCATAGAATTTGAGAATGCACGGGATTTATTCATTTATATGGATGCCGAGGGCGGATTGGGGTGTTTCAACGCTGAAACAAGGCAGATGTTCCTAAGGAAAGATGCGACAGACTTGATGGCATTTCATGAAAAGACCCATGTAATGCATTGGGCAGAACTTAAGGAAGAATATTATACTTTAGCCCCTTGGGAAAAAGAAACGCATGTTTGGAACGAAATTTGGAAACAGAAAAATCGTTGGTCTGTTGAGGAATTAAAAAAAAGTTTAAAATATGTAAACGGCTATAGAGAAAAAGCCGGGATTGAACTAATAAAAGTAAAATTATGAAACATACAAAAGAGCAGATTATAGAGAAAGCTAAGATAATTGTGAAAGATTTGAGAGGCAAATATTATTCTGAAAATTGCATTGATGATGCTTTTTTTAGAGAGAAAGAGTACGTTGACTTCGGAAAACACAATGGCAAAACAATGCAATGCTGGGTAGTTTCAGTTCTTTTTTTTGAAGGCCGTTTCAACTTTCTAACTATTTCGGATGTTAGCGGGGAACCTCTTTATTATCAAAACATAAATACCATCATGTTTGAAATTGAAAAAACCAAGGATGGTACTTATTATAAAGTTGACCCTGAGTAATTATTTGTGTGTTGATTTAACTTTATTCCGTCCATATTTATTTTTTGAGAAGCTGCCTGTGGGACATGGCAGCTTCTCTTTTTTATTTTCGGCAACATTTGATAACAATACGAATTTCCTATCAGCAAGAAGGCCGGCAATATACTTAGATATGTAAAAGGCGCTTCGGGTGTTATGTCTATTACTTTTGGTACAACAAGTACCCTGCTAAAATTAACAGGGTTAAGAGATACCGAGCTTGGCAATGCAATTTGGGAAACCTTATTTTATTTAGAATTACTAACTTTAGGGGCTGAAGCAACTGCTTCCATATTGGTCAATCTGCGAAGAAGTGCCGGGAAAATACTGAAGTATGAAGAGGCGTTACGGAAAACGGCTACCACTACAGAAGAGGCTGCTGATATTGATAGGGTTATCAGGGAGATGCAGGAAATTGCGGGAATGGCCGAGGATATCGGTATTCGTACGACAATGACCGTGGAAGAATTTCAAGCTGGATTAAAGCGACTTTCAAATATAAAACCGGAAGAAGCCTTTGAACACCTTGATGAGGCCATGAAATATTTTAATCATCATGTGGTGGATGGAAGAATAGTGCAAATTTCGGATACCAATTGTGTGAACGTTGTTGAAGCTGTTGAAGAATTTTTAAGTACTGGGAAGATTAGGATTGTAGAACCATCAAAAATTCAAGATATTTTCAAATTAGAAAAAATTTATAAGAGGTCATTTTTACAATATAAAATACCATCACTTAAAAATGTAATGAATGAAGGGAGAGAGGAATCATATACGGATATAAGGGGCCGTATATTCCAGGCCACGTGTTTAATGTTGTAAAAAAAGATGGAGTCCTTTTATTTATTGATAGTCAAACAATAACTGGAAAAGCTAATCTAAATGGCTACCTTCAATTTAAATATTTAAAAACGAATTAAAATTTAATTATTATGTTGACAGAAAATGAAATGATAACAATTGCGGAAGATTACATCAAGAAAATCGAAAAAGAATCTGGTATTGACCTTATAATTGGGCACGAAGTAACCATTAAAAAATCCTACGGACATATATTCTTTTACACCAGTAAAAAATTGATAGAAACCGGAGATGATAAATATGCTGTAGCTGGAAACGCACCATTTCTTGTCGAAAATGAAACTGGAAAAGTAATCGAATTTGGTACTGCTGAGAATGAGGAATACTATATTGAAGAGTATGAATCTGGTAGATGGCCTAATAACAGGCGAGTAAACTTTTAATGACCACTAATTTATCTGCAGGCCGTTCCATAATTGGGCGGTCCTTTTGTTTACTTAAAGTAAGTGCTGAAGCAACTGCTCCCTTATTAGTCAATCTTCGAAAGAGCGCAAGGAAGATCTTGGCGCATGAGGAAGCATTGATCAAGGTGAAAAGAGAAGAAGGACATCTTTCGAAATCCTTCTTTCCTGGGGGAAATAAAACACTACTGATTCAATTTTTTTGATCTCTTATAAGATGCAGGAATTCTCTTATGGTTGCGTTGCGTAAATAACTTTTTGCCAAATGGTAAAAGTCAGCAGCGAATCAATGTTTACCTTTGTGATATGGACGAACTCATCAATAAATTGCTGCAATATGGCAGCCTCAACCCCCAGCAAATTGAACTGATAAAGCACCACGCTACGGAGCTACATGTAAAAAAAGGCGATTATTTTCATGAGGCGGGCAAGATCGCAAAGCAGGTAGGCTACCTGACCGATGGTGTAATCCGGCTGTGTTATTACGGGAAGGGCGGCGAGGATTTTACACGGTATTTTTTGGTGGAGGGCGCGTTTATAGTCGACCTTGACAGCTTTTACAATGAAATTCCCTCGTCGGTATATACCGAAGCAGTTACAGATTGCCACCTTATCGTTTTCGAAAAAGAAGATTTTAAATACCTCGCAGATACGATAATTGCGTGGAATGAAATATTTACTAAAATCGCTACACAGGCGCTTTCTTTCAAAGCCGGTGCAAGCGCCGTTATGCTTACCCAGGATGCTACCGAACGCTACGAGGCATTTCTGAAGCGGTGGCCCGGGCTTGCTAACAGAATACCATTATCGGCGCTGGCATCTTACCTTAGCATTACGCAGTCGTCGTTGAGCAGGATAAGGAAGAATATATAGGCCTCATCCCCTGCCCCTCACCCAAGGAGAGGGAGCAGCTTCACTCAGTCGAGCTTACTCTCACAGATAAAATTTCCGGCAATATTATAGTTTTTGCCAAATGGCAAAATTTAAATCCCGACTTTACCTCAACTTTGTATTGAAATTTTAAAACAATATAAATGAGAAAAACAGCATTAATAACCGGTGCCAACAAAAGCATCGGTTTTGAGACAGCTAAGCAACTACTTCAGCAAGGATATAGAGTGTTCATTGGAAGCAGGGATAAAGAAAGAGGTGAGAAGGCGGTAAACGAACTAAAAGCAGCAGGATTTGATGACGTAGAGGCTATTGCATTGGAAGTTACCGATGCAGAATCCATCACCAATGCGGCAGAGGAGCTTTCCCAAAAAATTACGCATCTCAATGTGCTTATCAATAATGCCGGGATTCCGGGCAGCTATCCTCAGGAAGCAGGCAGTGTTTCCCAGGAAAACCTTCGCACCGTTTTTGATACCAACTTTTTCGGACTGATCGAAGTCACCCAGGCATTTTTGCCATTGTTGAAAAAGTCGGATACTCCGAGGATTGTAAATGTATCGAGCGATCTGGGCTCGCTGGGCTTCAATTCAGACCCCGAATCACGGCACTATGAGGTTAAGCCTGTGGCCTACAATTCTTCCAAAGCCGCACTGAACATGTATACCGTTATACTGGCCTATGAGCTTAGGGATACCAACTTTAAAGTGAACAGCGTGAACCCGGGTTACACTGCAACGGATTTCAACAATCACACCGGCTATAAGACCGTTGAAGAGGCTGCGGCACCTATTGTGAAATATGCCACCATTGATGATGAAGGACCTACCGGCAAGTTCTTTAGTGATTACGGAGACACGCCGTGGTAGTAGTCTTTCTTTGGTGAATTTGTCAGAAACTCAACAGATTTATAAAAAACAAGGGCTGCCTAAATTTTAGACAGCCCTTGTTTGTATGGTATATTCTCAATTAAAGATCAAAACGGATGCCCTGTGCCAATGGCAGTTGCGTACCGTAGTTGATGGTGTTGGTCTGCCTCCTCATGTAAGCTTTCCAGGCATCAGATCCGCTCTCGCGACCACCGCCAGTTTCTTTCTCACCACCAAATGCTCCACCGATCTCAGCACCTGAAGTACCGATGTTCACGTTGGCAATACCACAGTCCGAACCTGCCTGCGAAAGGAACAATTCCATCTCGCGCATATTGTTAGTGAAAATTGATGATGAAAGCCCTTGAGGCACGCCATTCTGCAATTCGATTGCCTGCTCTATAGTGCTGTATTTCATGATGTAAAGTATCGGAGCGAATGTCTCTTCCTGAACGATGTGGAAGTGGTTCTCTGCCTCGATGATGCACGGCTTCACATAGCAGCCGCTTTCGTAGCCTTCGCCTTCCATCACACCGCCGTCAACTATTATTTTGCCACCTTCCTGTTTTGCTTTTTCGATAGCGTTCAGGTAATCCTGTACCGCGCCTTTGTCTATAAGCGGGCCCACGTGGTTATTGCTGTCTAACGGGTTACCTATTTTCAGCTGGCCGTAAGCATTTTTCAGTACTTCAACGGTTTTGTCATACACACTTTCGTGGATGATAAGCCTGCGGGTAGAGGTACACCTTTGTCCGGCAGTACCTACAGCACCGAATACCGCGCCTACCAATACCATAGAGATATCGGCATGTTCTGACACGATGATGGCGTTGTTACCACCTAACTCAAGAATGGTATTGCCAAAACGCTCAGCCACAGTTTTAGATACGTGGCGGCCTATCCTTGTAGATCCTGTAAAGGATACCAAAGGAATACGCTTGTCGTTATTTATTAAGTCGCCCGACTCGTTACCTGTCACAAGGCAGCTAACGCCTTCCGGCACATTGTTTCTTTCCAATACATTCCTGATGATGTTCTGGCAGGCAATTCCGCATAATGGCGTTTTAGAGCTTGGCTTCCAGATACACACGTCACCGCATATCCAGGCCAGCATAGAGTTCCAGCTCCATACCGCTACCGGAAAGTTGAATGCCGAGATGATGCCCACAACACCAAACGGGTGCCACTGCTCATACATCCTGTGCATCGGCCTTTCGCTATGCATTGTAAGTCCGTACAGCTGGCGTGACAATCCTACTGCAAAGTCGCAGATATCGATCATTTCCTGAACCTCGCCAAGCCCTTCGGTAAGGCTTTTGCCCATTTCATACGAAACAAGCTGTCCAAGAGGCTCTTTAAATTTGCGAAGCTCGTCGCCCATCTGGCGCACTATCTCGCCGCGTTTTGGTGCAGGCACCAGCCTCCATGTTTTAAAAGCTTCTTCGGCTTTCGCCATAGCCGCTTGGTAATCATCGGCAGTAGATGCTTTTACTTTCGCGATAAGCGTACCGTCTACCGGCGAATACGATTCTATTATTTTACCGTTTGCAAAGCTGTTGCTTCCGGTGGATGTTCCTTCATTAAGTTCCTGAATGCCTAGTTTTGCCAGGACTTCCTGTATACCAAACTGGTCTGTAAGTGTTGCCATTGTAACTTTTTTATAGTTTAATGTTATTTTGCACAAAGATATGGTTTTTTTGTGTTTTTGTCCCGATAGCTATCGGGATTATGGCATTAAGTGATTGTTGGCTAATTATTATGTAAAGATGTAATGGCTATACCGCAAAGAAGTGCAAAATTATTCTGCTTCTCAGAATTAAGTTATACCACGGAGGTGCACAGAGAAGGCACAGAGGTTCGCAGAGGGTTTCAGAAAGGAAGGGAGGTCTTAGAGTTTCTGCTTCGCAGAATGGGTTACTGAACGATCAATTTAATATGAGACGTAGTAATGCTACGCTTTAATTCCGTACTGTATGGCCAACCAGGAACCCAACTCCAAAACCCGGAACCTTTATTAAAACAGTTTTTTCTTCTTGAACATATAAACGCTGATCCCGGATATTATAAGCGAGATAAACAGGATTATCCACAGGCCGTAGGGGTTGTTTTCCAATGCATTAGGCACGTTCATTCCGTACATACTGGCTATAAAGGTAGGGATCATCAGTATTATGGAGATTGATGTCAGTTTCTTCATAATGATATTCAGGTTGTTGGATATTACCGAAGCATAGGCATCCATCATTCCTGAAAGGATATTACTGTATATGTTAGCGCTGTCCTGCGCCTGCTTGAGTTCGATATCAACATCTTCCAGCAAGTCCTGGTCGAAAGTGCTATTGTAGTTCCGCAAATTCCTTATCCTGTAAAAAAGGGTATCGTTCCCCTTTAATGAAGTAATGAAATATACAAGGCACTTTTCCAGTTGCAGGAGTGCCTGGAGGTCTTCATTACGAATGGACTGTTCAAGGCTGTTCTCAGCCACCTTGATACGTTGGTTGATTTGTTTGAGATATTTTTGGTACCATACACTGGCGGAAAGAAGCAGCTTCAGTACCAGGTCATAATCATTAGTAATTGTAACCTGCTTGCGCTGCGTATAAGTAATAAAATCCGGCAGAAGGTCATTTTTAGTGAAGCAGAGTGATATAAATATACCCTTTCCAAATATAAGCCCTAATGGCGCAGTGCTGTAGGGCAGCTTAACATCTTCTGTCCGGTAAGGGATTCGCAATACGATAAGCGTCCACCCGTCTTCTGTTTCGATGCGGGGGCGTTCGTCCATATCCTCAATATCGTTATAGAAAGCCTCCGGCACCCGGAGCTCCTCAAGCAAGTAGGCAGTTTCAGAAAGTGTAGGCTCTGTAGTGTTTATCCAGATGCTTTTGGAAGCATTTTCAGCAACTTCAATCCCGTTGCCGTTTTTGTAGAATGTGATCATTGAAATGCAGTTCTTTTTGGACAAAGAACTGCGCGGCAATTCCTTATCCGGTGATTAAATGTTCTTTACTATCGGGATGCGAATCGTCCATTAATGAATTTTTTTGCGCTGCAAAGGTAGGTATTAAAAGTGATATTTATTATGAACAGTCGGACTAATACAGAGCAAATGCATCAAAAAATTTAGCCACGAATTACACAAATTTCCACTAATTTTTTACATTCCTTCAATCATTTTAAACAATGAAAAATCAGGTGACAGCGCAATTTGTGAAAATTTGTGTAATTCGTGGCTAAAAACTTTTATAAAACACACAGGCACGTTTGCCCTGTCAATTAATGAAGATGTGTAAAATAAGCAAACAATACATGAGACGTAGCTGTGCTAAATCTCTAAATCGCCCCTGAATGGCAACCCCGAACTCTAAACTCTAAACAACTAAACTGTATATCGTGGGTCAGTTTCCATAACATGTCCGCATTTATCGCAGGTGCGTAACTCTTCCGAATTATAAAAATGCTTGTAATGCGGCAGGAAGTCTTTCTCAATATCTTTCAGTTCAAAGAAAACCTCGTGTAACTTGTGGTTGCAGTTTTCGCAGAACCACAGCAGGCCATCTGTAAAGCCTTTACCTGCCCGGACGCGTTCTATCACCAGCCCTATTGAACCTTCGCTCCGTACCGGAGAATGCGGTACTTTTCCGGGATGCATGTACATATCGCCGGCATTAAGTTCCATTTCCTTACGCTCGCCTTCGTGCTGTACTATTACTTTAATAGAGCCTTCCAGTTGGTAAAATAACTCTTCTGTCTCATTATAATGATAATCCTTGCGGGCATTGGGTCCGGCCACGACCATTACGATATAATCGTCCGACAGCGGATAGATATTCTTATTTCCAACCGGGGGTTTGAGCAGGTGGCGGTTATCATCGATCCATTTATTGAGGTTGAATGGTTTTAGCAAAGACATAGCAATACGATTTTAGTACTACTAAGGTACGGAGTTATCAATTAAAAAATATGATAAAAGTCACGAGGAATGAAAATACATACTGCCTCTGGCCTTCTCTCACAGGCCTCACCCCTAAGCTCTCTCCAAAAGAGAGGGGAACAGCTTCACTCATGCCGGATAACCGCTATCCCTATTTGTATTTTCAAAATAAAAAAGCCAGCTTTCGCTGGCCTTCGTATCTTCTATCTATTTATTGCATCTGCTTTATAAGGTAGACGTATACCGGGAAGTGGTCGCTGAAACCAACCTCGCCGTTCGAGTTTCGCAGCGGATAGCCCTTGTACTGCCCTGTAGCCTGCGTGAGGTAAGTTTTATTATACACCCCGGCTTTCCAGAAACGGAAGGAACTATAATCTTTCCTGATAAGCGGCTCAGTCAGGATCATCTGGTCAAAAATATCCCATGCATCACGATAGCCTATTGTACCAATACCTTTATGGGCCATATCCTCCATCGGGTTAAACAAGCCACCCTGCTTCACTTCATCTTTTTTGCCTTTGGCGCCCAAAACTTTCTTGATACTATTATTGTAGGGCCCGTCGTTAAGGTCGCCCATAGTTATCACCTTGGTGTTTGGGTTTATCTTGTATAAAGAATCTATTATCTTTCTGTTAAGGGCAGCTGCTGCTTCACGGTTGGGACTGCTCTTTTTTTCGCCACCAGAGCGCGAAGGCCAGTGGTTTACTATAAAATGTACTTCTTCGCCATCAAGCAGTCCGGTAACAAGCAGCTGGTCGCGGGTAAATATCCTTCCGGTATATTCTGCTGTTACTTTACCATCGCCGCTTTCCTTGGTCGCTTCATTTTGCTCTACTTCGGCAATATAGCCATTTCGTATAATAAGCGGAATGTTGATGTAACTCGTTGGCTTAAAGTGTTTCTTGTTGTAAAAAAGGCCAACGTCGATCCCCCTTTTATCCGGAGAGTCGAAGTGAATGATGCCGTAATCCTTATTAACAAGCGCCGGCTGTTTCAGCAGGTCTTCAAGAACGCCACGGTTTTCTATCTCTGCCATACCTATTATAGTAGGCGGTTCCGGGTTTTCTCCCGTACCTATTTCTGCAAGAACCCTGGACAGGTTAGCCAGTTTCTTCTTGTACTTTTTGGTGGTCCACTTTTGCCTGCCATCCCTAAGCCACTCCTCATCATTTATTGTGGGGTCGTTTATCGTATCAAACAGGTTCTCAATATTATAAAATGCGATAGTATGCACTTTAAACTTTTTGTCCTGAGCAGAAGCCGTAAATACGGCTAACATCACCAGCACCAACCAAACAGATCTTTTTATCATATGTAACAAATATTAATTTTATGTCAACTTTTATAACAATTGCGATGCCAAAAGTAAATAATATTTCTAAATGATGTACATTTGCGCCCGTTAAGAAATTTTTAACTTAGCAGAAAAGAGAACTAATCTAAATTTATTTATGAAAAAACTAGTAATCAGTCTTTTATTTGTAATGCAGGTTTTTTGTGCCTGGGCACAGGAGACTGCATCAGTACAAGGTAAAGTAGTCGATTCTAAATCGCAGAAGCCTCTGGAAAATGTGGTTGCCACATTGCAAAGCACAAACCAGACGGCGCTAACAAATGCAGAAGGTGTCTTTATTTTTGAAAACGCCCCCGCAGGCAACGAAGCCATTGTGGTAAGCAGTGCAGGGTACGTTTCACAAACGTTCACGCTTGAGATCGTGGCCGGACAGCCGCTTGACCTTGGCGTTGTATCGCTTGATGAGGACATTACCTCTGAGCAGCAATTGAGCTTAATTACCATTACCGACAACGACCTTGGTGATGATAACAGCGGCTCTGAAAACACTGCCGGACTTCTGCAGGCATCAAGAGACACCTACCAGCAGGCTGCGGCTTTCAACTGGGGACAGGCGCGTTTCAGGATAAGAGGCCTTGATAACGAGTATGGTACTACCATGATAAATGGTGTGGTAATGAACAAGCTTTATGACGGAAGGCCACAATGGAGCAACTGGGGCGGGCTTAACGACGCCACGCGTAACCAGGAATTTACAATGGGCTCTGCACCATCAGATTACACTTTCGGAAGCATACTAGGTACACAGGAAATAAACACAAGGGCCTCTATTTTCAGGCCGGGTGCAAGGATCTCGTTCTCAGGAACAAACACTAACTACAACTGGAGGGCTATGGCTACTTATGCTTCCGGTATGAATGCTAACGGATGGGCTTATGTAGTTTCAGGTTCAAGAAGGTGGGCTGTAGAAGGTAACTTTGAAGGTACTGATTATAGTGCCAACTCATTATTCATGAGTATCGAAAAGAAAATAAACGATTCGCACAGTATCAACTTCACAGGTATCTATGCACAAAACAGCAGGGGTAAAAACTCACCGAACACTAAGGAAGTAAATGACCTTGCCGGTGAAAAATACAACTCATACTGGGGTTACCAGGATGGTAAAAAAAGGAATTCGCGCGATAAAGATGTTGAGGAGCCAATCCTTATGCTGAGCCACTTCTGGGAAATAAACGAAAAAAACAGCCTTAACACAAACGTTGCTTACCAGTTTGGTAAGATAGGCAACAGCAGGCTGGATTTCCAAAATGCACCAAACCCGGATCCGACATACTACAGGAACCTGCCAAGTTTCTTTACATCTACTTATGATGATGCAGGCAATTATGTAGGCGACCAGGAGCCTTATGTTACCAATGCTGCCAATGCAACTTTTTTAACTAACAGGCAGATCAACTGGGATGCGCTTTACGCCGCTAACAAGAACACTTCTAATGGCCGTAGCGCTTATGTATTGTACGAAGACAGGACAGATGATAAAACACTTACTGCCAACTCGATTCTTCACTCCCAGTTATCAGACAACATTACTCTTAATGGAGGTGTTACATACAAGCATGTAAAATCGCATAACTTCCAAAACCTTCTTGACCTTTTAGGCGGACAGTTCTTTGAAGATTTCGATAATTTCTATACAGGTGACTTCTCTCAGCCGGATCTTAACAATCCTAACAGGACTGTAGGTGTGGGCGATACTTACGGTTATAACTATAACTTGTTTGCCAATACAATAAGCGCGTTTACGCAATTCAGGTTCTCATACAAAAAAGTGGATTTCTATCTTGCACAGGAATTTTCACGCTCTGACTATCAAAGGGAAGGCCTTTACAGGAACGGGCTTTATGCCAACAATTCATTTGGTAAAAGTGCAAAGGCTAATTTTGAGAATTATGGCTTTAAAGGTGGGCTTACTTACAAAATTGACGGCAGGAACATGCTTGTATTCAATGGCGTTCGTATGACAAAAGCACCTACACTTAGGAATACATTCCCGAATGCAAGGCTTAACAACAACATCGTAGACGGATTGGGCAGCGAGATCATATCAAGCGTTGATGCGAGCTATGTTATAAGGACACCAAAGCTTAAAGCAAGGCTTACAGGGTTCTATTCAACAATCCAGAATTCTACCGAAACGTCGTTCTTCTTTGGCGAAGGTGTATTCGACGGATCGGATTCGGCAGATTCAAATGCTTTCGTAGCTGAAACTGTGACAGGCATAAACAAACAAATGATGGGTGGTGAACTTGGTATCGAGTACCAGATTACTTCTACAATAAAAGTTATGGGATCTGCCGCTATCGGCCAGTATACCTATACGAATAACCCTAACGTAAGCATCAACAATGATGCACTTGCCGCGCTTACAACAAATGGCGATGGTACAGATGTTATACTAAACCCTAACACTACTGTTGACTTTGGCCATGCTTACCTTAAAGATTACAAGCTTCCGGGTACCCCGCAACAGGCTTTCTCTCTTGGTGCTGAATACCGCGACCCTAAATTCTGGTGGGTAGGTGCTAACGCTAACTACCTTGCAAACAATTATATGGACATTTCTGCGTTATTAAGGACTTCAAACTTCTTTGAAAATCCTGCAGCGCCGGGCACAACTTTTGATGATGCTACAACTGCAAGGGCAAGGCAATTGCTTAAACAGGAGAAATTTGACAGCTTTACCCTGGTTAACCTTTCAGGAGGTAAATCATGGAGGATAGGACAAAATACTGTAGGTGTTTTTGCAAACGTTAATAACGTATTTGACGTAGTTTATAAAACGGGCGGTTTCGAACAGGCACGTAATGCGAATTTCCAACAATTAAACCAGGATGTATCAAGCGGTACGCCTTCTTTTGGGCCTAAATATTTCTACGGTTACGGAAGGACTTATTTCCTTAACCTGTACATCAACTTTTAATTAAAAAACTATGAAAAATATCAAAACAATACTATTCGGCGCCTTTGCAGCACTGCTTGCTACAGGCTGTGTAAGCGATGATGATTTCCATACACCGCCTTTGGATGAAGTTATCTTCTCACAAAATTTTGATGAGGCAGTTGATAACACACCTCTTGACATTACAGGATGGACAAACTTTGCATCGCAGGGTACTACAAAATGGACAGAGCAGGTATTTAGTGGTAACGGGTACGCAGAGTTCAGTACTTTCAATTCCGGTAACCCTGTGAATGTGGGCTGGCTTATCTCCCCGGCGATCAACATCGACGGTTCTGCCAAAAAACTTACCTTTGTTGCTGCACAGCACCACTTAGACTCTCCTGCAAACAAGCTTGAGGTATTGGTGTCTACAAATTTTGATGGCACTGATGTTGCTGCTGCTACATGGACCCCTGTAACTGCTACTCTGCCAACACAGGCCAACGACTGGTATGAGTTCGTGTCATCAGGACAGGTTAACCTTTCTGCATTTTCAGGCAACGTTTACATAGCCTTCAGGGTAACCGGTTCAGGAACAGATACTACACTGGACGGTGCATATCAGATTGACAACGTTAAACTATTTTAATAAAAAAGACTATGAAATTCTCTAAATACTTATTGATAGGCGCCTTATCGGCAGGCTTACTGACCGGATGCGCCAATGACGATGATTATGATGCGCCAAATACGGGTTGTATCGACCCAGGGCTTACCTCTACAAAAACTGTAGCGGAAATAATCGGTATTTCTACCGAAACCCCAACGCAATATACTCAGGATGATATTATAGAAGCCTACATCACATCAAGTGACGAAAGGGGCGCTTTCTTCAAGGTAGTTTCACTTCAGACACTTCCTACAGACGGCACAGAACCGGTAGCTTTCAGCATCTCTATAGACAGGCCGGGTCTGTTTACCGAAGGTTTTGTTCCCGGCGTAAAAGTATTTGTAAAACTTAAGGACCTTTATATTGCAAAAGATTTTGGTTCACTGGAGATCGGTACCCTTTTTGAAAACCAGGTAGGAAGGATTCCTGAGCAACTTTATAAAGAAAAAATATTTGTAAAAACCTGCGATACCGTTCATGAAAACAGGCTTGTAAAGCACATGACCGTTGCACAGGCGCTTAACGACGCAAACATCAACAGGCTGATCGAGCTTGATAATGTGGAGTTTCTTGAGGACTCTTTCGGATATAACCTTTACGACGACAATGCACCTACTGCAAATGGCAGCAACCCGCAAACTATTGGCGGTGCTACCAACCACTACCTTATAGATGGGGAGGGCAATAAAATTGTTTTCAGGACCAGCAGCTTTGCTAACTTCTCTGGAAAGAAAATCCCTGAAGGTTCAGGAAAAGTAAGGGGTGTACTGACTAAATTCCTTGATACCTATCAGTTTGTAGCACGTTATGAATCGGATATCAAACTTGACCAGCCAAGGTTTACTCCGATAGAGAACAGTGCTTCTGCATTAGGTGGTACTGCAATAGCTTATTCCGGATCATTTATAGAGGATTTTGAAACGTACACAGCAGGCCTGACTACTTTCCCGAAATATGTAAATGACTACACTACAGGCGGAAGGTACTGGCAGTTAAAATCATTCTCAAACAACGAGTATATTGAAATGACCTCATTCAACGGTTCCGGTAATGCAGGAGTTGATGCTAAAACGTATTTCTTTGTTCCTGTAAACTTTGATAATGCATCTACATTCACATTTGACAAAGAGATCCGTTATATGGCAGGCCAGTGCCTAAGGGTATACCGCGCCGATGCAGGAACATATATTCCACGTACAGCTTTTAATGTAGCTGATTTTGTAGACATTACTTCGCAGTTCACAGGATTAACCTACCCGGCCAGTGGCCAGTCACAACCTAGTTTTACAACTGCCGGCACCTATACTATTCCTGCCACAGTAACAGGAAATGGCTTCATTGTATTTGAATACTACGGAGGCGGAACAGTTACTACAACAATGCAAATAGACAATATTGCAGCAAATTAATAACTGAATTATAATAAAACAAAACGGGGCCTGACGGTCCCGTTTTTTTTATGCATAAACAATTCCGTTTATCTATCAAACTTGCTGTATTTCCTGAGTAGAGTTCCCTGCTTTATTGAATCTTACCGGCGGATCTTTTTAATTGCATGGATAAGGCTGTATAACCAGAAGTACAGCAGATTCGTTAATCAGAATAGCTAAGTATTACATCCAACCACGTGCAAAATATTTAAAAAATTTACGATTGTTATTGTTCGTGCTATACAAACAGCGTTCAGGCATGCTCTCAAAAGCGTTTTTAAGCGCCGAAAACCGCTTTATTACTTTAGGGAATATTGTTTGGCGGTGCTGTCATAAAAAACGATCCTGAGGCATTAAAATAACTTAAACTGTTTTATAAAAATCTTATTAGTGCCTTACTCGAATTTAATAACTTAAATTTTCGGAATCTAACTATTCTTCGGCAAGCAAATCAACGCCTGCCTTCCACTATCAGCCTCCATTCCTTAAGGCTACAGGAAACAGATACTTCTTTTGCCGAATGGTACCAAAGCGATAACCAGTAGTTTTTTTGGGCGTGTCCCTCCCCTTCTAATGCCACCACAGGGCCGCGCTGTCCGCTGTATCCCTCCGCAGGCTACGGGGATGCCGCTTCCATCGCTCACGCAGCTACATAATTGTATAAACTTCATATTTACGAGATAATTTATAGTCAATGCATTCCGCCCGAGTGAAGCTGCCCCTCTCCTTCGGAGAGGTCCCGATAGCTATCGGGAGGGGTGAGGCTACAAAAAAAGCGGCTCCGTATGGAACCGCTTTAAGGTATTGGTTGGTTTGTAAAGCTTATTTCTTCACGATAATGAACTCTGAGCGGCGGTTTTGTGCGTGCTGCTCTTCGGTACATTCGGTGCAGGCAACCTTAGGCTGGCTCTCACCATAGCCTTCACCGGAGATGCGCTCCTTGGCGATGCCTTTGGAGATCACATACTGCACGGTTGATTTCGCCCTGCGGTTAGACAGCGCCATGTTGTATTTGTCGCTGCCACGGCTATCCGTGTGCGATTTTACCATGATCACAAGCTCAGGGTATTTTTTCAGTGTCTCTACTAAGTTGTCCAGTACAAATGCGCCCTCTTTGGTGATGTTGCTTTTGTTGAACTCGAAGAATACATCGTCAAGCACGATTACCGGCTGGTCCGGAACTACTATGATCGGCTCAAGATCAAGGTTTATGTTGGCCTGTGGGCCTTTGCCCGCAGGTATCTTCGCTGTGCCGTTGCTGTATTTCTCCATACTGCCCTGAAGCCCGTAGCCCCTGTTGCAGTCTACATTGTAGGTCACCATACCTTTTGCATCAGCTGTCCTGGTCTCGATCACGTTGTTCTTTTCGTCAAGTATCGCTACCCTTGCACCCGCAATTGGCTGCATGGTCTTTTTGTCCCTTACCTGTACGATCGCCTCTACTGCACATAATGGTGTTGCGCTGTAGATCTTGTCGAACCCGTCACGGTTTGAGGAGAAGAAGCCAATGTTGTTCTTGGTATTGAAGGTAAAGGCGAAGTCATCCTTAGGGCCGTTTACAGGAGCCCCTACGTTGATGGCATCGGTGCCTTTATTCAGGTCGATCATAAATACATCGAGTGAACCAAAGCCTTTGTGGCCATCCGAAGAGAAGAACAGTTTGTTGTCATCGGTGATGAACGGGAAGCTCTCGCGTCCTGTGGTGTTCACTTTCGGGCCAAGGTTCACCGGCTCGCCATACGTGTTCTTGCCCGTCACTTCTACTTTCCAGATATCGTTGCCACCCAGTGTGCCTTCCCTGTCTGATGAGAAGTATAATGTCTTGCCGTCTTTACTGATGGCCGGGTTGCCGGTTGACCATTTCTGGTTGTTGAACGGTACTGGTTCTATATTGCCCCATTTGCCATTCTCTTTGGTAGCCATATACAAATAGACTTGCCCCAGCTTAAGGTTGTTTTCCTTGTCCCTTTCGTACTGCTTGCGCTCCTTAAAGCTCTCGCTCGAGAAGTACATGGTGTTGCCATCGGCGGTTACCGATGCCGGGCCGTCATGGTAGCGGCTGTTCACCTCCGGCAATAGTGCCGGCTCGCTATAGGTACCATTGGCATTGTAGGTTGCTGTGTACAGGTCAAGGAAAGGCTCTTCGCTCCATCCGTAGTTCCTGCGTGCGGTATTCCTCGCGCTGGTAAAGTACAGCGTGTTGTCATCGGCAAGCACTGCCCCGAAGGAACCGTATTTCTTGTCGTTGATATCCAGGGCTTTCTCATCATAAAGCTTCGCCTGGTTCCTTAACTTTGGAAGGTAGTTCGGGTCTTTTTTGAACTCCACCGCCCTGGTGTCACTTGGGGCCATTGATGCAAATTTCTGCATTTGTGCATTGGCTTCCTCATACTTGCCTTCGGCTTTCAGCATCTGGGCATAGCGCCAGTAAACTTCGGCGTCCGTGCTGCCTTCAATGGCTTTTGGGTACCATTTTACGGCTTCCTTGCTGTTGAATACATTGTAGTAGCTGTCGGCTATCTGCCCGTAAACGTAGGTGTCTTTCTTGTCCAGCTTTTCATAGGCCTTTGCTGCATCCACGTATTCGTAACGGGCATACAGCTTGTCGGCTGCTTCCAGGTCTTTGTTATCCTGTGCCGTTACTGCCATAGTGGCGAGCATAAAACTAAGGGTAATATATAATTTCTTCATTGTCTTATCTTATTATGTC
>NZ_JBBYHR010000006.1:0-268828 GCF_038289855.1 Flavobacterium arundinis | reverse complement strand
AAGCAATGAACCTTTTAAGGTGGTTATTGCGGCGGGGCTCACCTCTTCCCATCCCGAACAGAGTAGTTAAGCCCGCCTGCGCAGATGGTACTGCAATTTGTGGGAGAGTATGTCATCGCCTTTTTTTTAGAAACCCTTCATCTAACGATGAAGGGTTTTTTGTTTTATACCATTTTTAAAGTAAACGGGATCAATGCAGAAACCTGGGATCAATACAAAAACCTGTGGGATGATAAATGGATCAATACAAAAACCTGTGGTATTAATAAATTTATGCATATAATTTAGTGAGCCTAACACGGCAAAAACTCTTCTACACACATTATCCTTTCATTGTATCTCAGATCAGTTCAAAGAACACTGCGTGTCTTCCTTATATAGATACGTTTAATGTTCCGGCCTTTAGGTGTTTTGTAAACTTCTAAAACTTCCAAACATAAATTCATACATTCAATTTTGTTAATCTTATCAATACCATTTTATAAATTTTCACTTTGTAATTAGCTTCTTGGCCGATTTAAGTTTTTTTTGGTAATCTAAGTGAGAAATTTCGTCGTTTAATATTAACCGAAAGATATTGAAACGTTAACTTATAATGTTTTATTATCTAAATTATTTGAAATATCCTCTAATATTCTCTTAAAATAAAATAAAATACCTATTATTTACCAAATTTTAACAGAAAGTAATATTTGAATAGTTTTTTTTTAATACTTCATAACTGTTTGATTTGTAGATTTTTGTAATTAATTAACAATATTCAATAATTAAATAATGCAAAAACAATCGACCAACTACACTTGCAACCTACTAATAATCAGTTAATTACGGTATTGTTTTCGTAATATTGCATAGTGGAATATGTAGAATGATATATCTGATTACTGTTTTTAAGACAAGATTAACAGAATGAGGTGTTTAAATGTTTGGTAAAATTCAATTAAGCTATGAAATTATTTAAAACTTTACTTGTAATAGTTGTACTATTCACAACTACTGTTAGGGGTCAACTCGCAAATTTTAATCTCCAGGTAACTAAAACAGATGAAACGTGCTTAGGCAATGGAGTTATAAGGTTTACAGTTTCAAATACTACACCGGGATCTTTGATGTTATTTAAAGTATATCATCTCCCGGATACTTCAACTGCTATTGCGATCCTGTCTGAAAACATAGTGGGAGGACTCAGTGCCGGTAATTATAAAGTTGTTGCAATACAATCTTTAGGAAGCCTTACTAATTCCCAGGAACAAACTATTGCCATTACCAATAATATTGTTCCGCTTAATTTCAGTGTGACATCCGATAGTCAAAATTGTGCCAATGGCGGTAATATCATCGTAAATACACTTTCCGGTATTGCAGAATCTTATGAAATTATTTCAGGACCCATTACAAGGCCCCTGCAAACTTCAAATGTGTTCCAAAACATGGTAACAGGCAGCTATAATATAAGAGTGTATAACAACTGCGGGGTAGCAAAAGTAAAAACATTTACCCTTACTGTAGTGAATTCTACTCTGGATATATCCGAAGCAACGTATTCCGAAATAGGTATGCCTTGTGACTCTATCAGGGTAAATAACGTAGTTAGTCCTGACGGTGGTACGATCAGCTATCCATTATCTGTAAGGCATACCATAACGCCTATGAATATTGGTGGCGATACTATTGTATTTGACCATACCTATAACAGTGGCGCACCTGATTCTCTTGAAATCTCTGCTGTGTTGCCACGACTTGCAGATGTATATGATTATGATATAACAGTTACTGATAATTGTAATGCAGTTTACCAAAGGTCTGGTGTTGTAGACCCTAAAATTGCTGTTACACTTGCAACTGAAGATGCACCATGTGCGAATAAATTCCTTGTTCTTAATGCAACAAAGTTCACAAACTCTTTTACGGTTAATTTTACAAGTGCGCCGGAAGGATTTGATGCCACTGCATTTAACACGAATGCAGGAGAACCCTTTACAGATGCTACAGTAAATTATGGAAGCGTAACTAATCCTGTACCTTTTGGGAATTATGAAGTTGAGATAACAGACAGCTGCGGAAGGACGGCAACTACAACGCTACTCGTTGAGTTCGTTATGCCAAAACCGACTGCTACGGGAACGAATAACGGATGCTTTTCTGAATATGGAAGGATAAGAATAACCGTTCCTCAGCAGAAGATTGTAGTGGCAACTATCATTGCAGCTCCTTCTACGTATACGGTTGCCTTACCACAAATTGTTACCGCTAATATTAATGCGCAGGGAAGGCTGACACTTAATAACATGCCCCTTGGCGTTTATACTATAGTTTTTACAGATGATTGCGGATTTGAATATCAAAAAGATATTGAAGTACCTCCTTATGTAGAGAAAGAATTTGATATTGCTACCCTTCCGGCATGCGATGCAGGGTTTGGTACCGTACGCGTAAGGAGTGGTAACGGTATGCTTCAATCGGCTACTATTACCGCTGCACCGTCTGCATTTGGGCATACACTTCCCTATTCAGTGTCAGCTAATATAGATGCAGAAGGCAACCTTTATATGGCCGGGCTTCCGCAAGGCACCTACACTTTTACCGCAACAGATATATGTGGTGTTGTAAAAGCGCAGACCATAAATGTTGAAGGATATATGCCGCCTCAAAACAGTTTCGTATATACGCCAAACTGCGGTGGCTTCTCTGTGAAAATTACCGATGCCAGCAATGGAGTAGAAGCCTCTTCCTACTGGTTGCAGAAATTTAATCCTGCTACGGGCACTTGGGGCCATCCTTCTAACGGAAACGCTTATAATGAAGGCACTGTGCCTGTAACAGGTAACAGTATCAAACTAAGCAACAATACGGTAAGGAATAACCTTAATTATGCAGGTAAATTCAGGGTTGTTAAAAAGTTTGAAACCTTTAGCAGCGGAAGCGCCGAAAATACAATTTGCCTTAGCGTGCTTGGCGAATTTGAATACACTGAAGGCTTCTCAATAAACAGTGCGTATTCGCTTGCCTGCCTTGGCACACCAAACAATGTCATGCTTGATGTAACCGGCTATCCAACTGCTTATAAAATCATTGAAAAAAATGGTGCTCCTTTCGATTTCGATAATGGTACAAGTAATATATTTACCAATCTCCAGCCTGCAGAATATGTTTTCGAAATAGAAGATACCTGTGGAAACATTGTTACCCGTTGGTTCAATGTACAGTCGCTGCCGGCTATTGCAAGTGCGACAAATCCCGGCGATATGATAATCTGTGCTGAAGCAGGTACTGTACAAAATCATGAATTCCACCTTACAGATCAAAATGCAGGTGTACTTGGGTCACTATTCAGCGCTACTTATACGATTACCTACCATCTTACACAGGCGGATGCCGATAACGGTGTAAGTGCACTTCCTGAGTTTTATACTAACGTTACTAACGGTCAAACCATATATGCGCGTCTTGTGCACAACGAAATATCAATATGCCATGGCACAACTTCGTTCAGGCTATTTATTGGCGACTATCAGGAACCGGTAATTACCACCAGTGGAAGTATATGTAATGAAGGAAGGTTAATGCTGTCGGCAGGCGCTGGCTATAGCAGCTACCTATGGTCTACAGGCGAAACAACACGCAGTATTTTGGTAACAGATCCGGGTGTTTACACCGTTATTGTAGAAAAGGCGTATGGCAATAAATCATGTGATGGTTTTGCTGAAGTGGAGATTAAAGCATCTTTCACGCCAACAATCGAGAAAGTAGATACTAAAGACTGGACAAGGGAAGATAATGCTATAACTGTTTATACGAAAGAAGCCGGAGAATATGAATATTCTATCGATGGTGTAAACTACCAGGCGGAAAATGTATTCACAGGCCTCGAAACCGGAGTGTACAATGTGTATGTTAAAGACATGAACGGATGCGGACAGGACATAAAAGAAGTTGTACTGATGCATTACCCTAACTTCTTTACACCTAATGCCGATGGCGTACATGACAGGTGGCGTATTGAATACTCTGTAAAAGAGCCACACATGAACGTAACAATATTCGACCGTTACGGAAAGCTGATAACATCATTCGGGCCAAATCACGAAGGATGGGACGGCACACTTAACGGCGCCCAGCTGCCCTCTACAGATTACTGGTTTGTAGTTACGAGGGAAGACGGCAGGGAGCTCAGAGGGCACTTTGCAATGCTCCGCTAACTAAATTTACTAAAACAATCAGGGCTGCTCATTCGGGCAGCCCTTTTTTATGTGTTTATTTCAAGGTCGCGGATATAATCTTCGTATTCATAAAAAAAACGCTCGAACGAATCCATATTAATATTGAAAAACCTGAATATTGCAGCCCAGCTCGCCATATTGTAAAGGCTTATGCCATTCAGTTCCACCCACACCCGGCTGATCGCTTTGCCGTTTTCCAGGTAAAAATTCTTTTCAAATACTGCATCCGGCAAAAACTCTTCAAGTAGTATTGTTTTCAGCGATTCTATTTTTTCAAAATAAATGATGCGCTTTTCATCCTCTTTAGGTTCTATGTCCAGCATTACCTGTGCTTTTTTATTATCAACATAAAACTTGAAAGTGACATCCTTTATCTTCGTGTTGTATAAAAGCCACTTACGGGGATAGGCCTCTGCGAATGCTGTCCAGAATTCTTTTTTTATTTTTTGCGCCTCTGCTTTGCTAAACATGTTGTTTGTTTTTATGATGCATTTTGAAGTATCTTTATGGTTGAAACCGTAACGATAACAATGCTTTTTACCGAATTCACCAAATATATACCAAAGATACTGAATCAACAGCTGCCCGCTGTAGAAGCACATGTAAAAATGTCTCCGCTAGAAAGGATCCGCTCGCTTGATAAAGATTTTTATAAGGATAAAAACCCACGCCTATCGGCAGTTATGATGCTTTTTTATCCTATAGACGGCATAACGCACCTTGTACTGATAAAGCGCAACGCATATCCCGGCGTCCATTCGTCACAAATATCGTTCCCGGGGGGTAAGGCAGAGCCACAGGATAAAAGCCTTGCCGAAACAGCGCTGCGTGAGACATTTGAAGAAATTGGCATAGCGCCCGATGCTATTAATGTTGTCATGCCATTCTCAGAAATATATATTCCGCCGAGCAATTTTCTTGTATACCCGTTTTTAGGGATCACTGAAAATGAGCCTGCTTTTAAGCCCAACCCCGATGAAGTGGTTGCAATCATCCAACTGCCGCTCGATGTCTTTCTTGACGAGGCTATTGTTGTCAGTACAGGGATGCAAACCTCCTATGCAGAAAATCTTATGGTCCCGGCATTTAAGTTTGAAGAGCATATTGTATGGGGCGCTACGGCGATGATTCTGAGCGAGCTTAAAGAAACGATAAAAACCGCCGTTAAATAATAACCTTTTTGTAAGTTTGCGGTTTATTTTGTTATCATTATGGGTTTATTCAAAAGAAATCCTTTCGGACATATATTATTCCTGAAAAAATGGCTAATTCGCGTTTTCGGGGTACTCACACACAGGCGTTACAGGGGATTTAACGAACTTTACATCGACGGCTCTGAAATCATCAGGGCACTGCCGGATAAAAATGTATTGTTCATATCCAACCACCAGACCTATTTTGCCGATGTTGTGGCCATGTTCCACGTATTTAACGCCAGCCTTAAAGGGCGTGAGGATACTATTAAGAACGTTGGCTATCTATGGCAGCCTAAACTCAATATCTATTATGTAGCGGCCAAAGAAACGATGAAAGAAGGCCTGCTACCGCGAATATTATCCTACGCCGGGGCAATAACCGTTGAGCGTACCTGGAGGGCAAAAGGCAAAGAGGTGCAGCGTGAGGTAAATCCCAACGATACCGAGAACATCCGTGTAGCTTTGGAAGACGGTTGGGTCATAACCTTTCCGCAGGGCACCACAAAACCGTTTAAGCCTATCCGTAAAGGTACGGCGCACATTATCAAACAACATAAGCCAATAGTTGTGCCTATTGTTATCGATGGTTTCCGCCGCTCATTCGACAAGAAAGGCCTTCGAATGAAAAAGAAAGGTATCCTGCAATCGTTTATTGTAAAAGAGCCACTACAGATCGATTATGAAAACGAAAGCGTAGAATCGATTTTGGAAAAAATAGAATATGCCATAGAGCAGCACCCGTCCTTCCTCAAAGTCATCCCTGCCGAAGTGATGGAGCAGCAGGAAGAGCTCAATAAGCAGCGCAAGTGGCAGTATTAGAAAATTGAAAGAGGCGAAAGCCTCTTTTTTTATTTTAACACAAACTTTTTTGATTTTTATTTGACCATTGTTAAAACAAACCACTGTTTGGTGTATTATGCATTTTAACGACTGACTATTGCTTTACATCGAATTAAGGTTTTAATAATAATGGGGATTCAATTTTTGTATTAAATTTATTACATAAATTTACAAGCCTTTTAATCAGCATTTACGACTAAATTTCATTTTTCAAATTTTATTTTCAAAAAAATCTCCCGTTTTGGGAGTAAATTTCTATTGCCTTTTACGAACGGATTTCCGAATAATATGTAACCAATTAATTTTATAAATATGAAAACAAGAATTTTTTTAGGAATGGGATTACTGGTATCGGTGATCGGGTTTGGGCAGACGTATAATGCAGGTACAGGTTCAGGCCCGGGTGGGGGTACCGATGTCCATGTTGGCACTTCTGCCGGTGCGGTAATGCCAGCAGGATCTGCTACAACAGGTTTTAGCACATTTATTGGATATCAAGCTGGAATGGCTAATACAGCCGGCTATAATACGATGGTAGGTTACAAGGCCGGTACAGGTAATGTAACAGGGGTTGATAATTGTTTTTTTGGTGCTGGAGCGGGTGTAGATGCAACTGGTTCAAGAAATATATTTATAGGAAGACTCTCGGGGCAGCAATCGACAGGAGATAAAAATGTATTTGTTGGGCAGCAGTCGGGTATATATGCTGGAACCAATAATGTCGGCTTAGGAGATCACGCAGGATATACAAATGCGAGTGGTTCCTCGAATAATGAAAATGCATATTTAGGGTCAAGTGCAGGTCAAAGTTCTATTGGAAGTTATAACGTTATGCTTGGTTTTCAGGCTGGTTTTGGGGTTTCCGGAGACTCTAATGTGTTCATAGGTTATAATGCGGGACACAATCTTGGCGAGGTAGATGATATATTATTTATTGAAAATTCCACAAAAGATATCCCTTTGATATATGGAGATTTCTCTCTCGAAGAACTCAAATTCAATGCAAAAAAAGTAGGTATTGGGTTTGAAGGAACTTCCGGTAACGAGGGCTTCGGTGACTTCCCCGCACTCACAGGCCTTGAAAATGCAGACAAATACCGACTCTTTGTAAGAGGAGGAATTCTAGCAGAAGAAGTACGCATCAGGCTACACGAAGATTGGATTTGGCCGGATTATGTTTTTGCAAAAGACTACAACCTGCTTTCTCTAAAAGACACAGAAAAGTATATTTTAGAAAACGGCCACCTGCCAAATATGCCGTCAGCAGAAAAAGTAAAAGCGGAAGGCGTAGAACTTGGAAACATGGTAACGCTGCAGCAGGAAAAGATCGAGGAGCTTACGCTACATCTTATAGAGCAGGAAAAGCAGATCGAGGAATTGAAGGCACAAAATGCCAGACTGGAAGAACTGGAAGCAAAAGTAGAATTGTTACTTAACAAACAATAATTATGAAAAAGTACACAATGCAGTTATTGCTTGTTGCTTTTTTATTGATGGCTTTTCAATCCTTTTCGCAGGAAAAAAGGCAATACAAGCCTAAATATGAAAAGACATTAAAGCTGCAGGCGCAGGAAAAAGAAATTCAGCGATTTATCTCTGAAAATCTGGATGGGTATAAACTTACTCCGGAAAAGGAAGCCTTAGTTCGCAAGAACTTTACAAAAGAAGTAAAAAATGACAATTATACAGAAGACCCCGATCTTGATAATTTATTATTGAAAATAAAAAAGAACGAATTGAGGGAACTATATATTCAGCAGCAGATCTCTGTCAATCGTAGAACTGGAATGAATGATGAACCAATGCCAGAGCCTGTTATTGGGTATATTTGTGATAATGGAGGATTTGAGGATGTAACGATTACGGATTTGATCATGAATGGTTATAGCTTTGCCCGCGGTAATGTACAAGATTATGACGTGGTATTTGATTGTGAAACACTTTTCAGTAATTCAATGACTACGATTCCTACTCTTCCGGTTGTAAATCCTGCCTATTTTTATGATGAAATTATTTTAGTTAATAATGACAACAGCATATTTGAGGGATATGACGGAATTCTATATGAATCGGGTGACCTTGTAACAAGAGTTAGTGCCGGAAATGGGGCAATAAAATTAAATGGTAGTGTAGGAGGTGACGTCTTAAGTATAGCTAGAATGCGAAAACGATTTATTGTAGGGAGCGATGTTGTTAGCTATGATTTTTCGTTAATTTTTGGTGATAATTTTAATGATTATGATGCCGACCTAAACGCCCGGTTTATAGCAAGATTAATTGATGAAAATGGTATTGTTGTTGCAAGTAATTGTATCGTTGCAAATACAAATGACACAGAGATGTTCTATCATGGAGGATCGAATTTAACTGGATATTCAATATATACAGGTTGGCGATGTGGCGAATTATCAACTGAACTTTTGGAACCGGATAGTGAAGCAACTTTGGAGTTTATCATTACAGATTATAGCAACGAACATCATCTTCCATCTTATGACTTTGGAACTGCTTATATAGATAATATCTGCAATATTTCCTGTGAGGATCGAGATTGTCAGCATTATCTAGAACTTCATGGAGATGTGCCTTCAGGTACCGATGAGCAGCAGGCATCTGATTATATAAACGCTTATAACACGATTAGTTCTGGTGCAACAGCTATTTATCATGCAGGCCATTATGAAGATAATATACTTACAGGCGAGATAGTGTTATTGCCTGGTGACGGAACCGATACTACAGGTTTTGAATGCTTAAATGGCTCAACAGGACATTTTTATATAGAACCATGTGATATCGGATCACCTTCTTTCGTGGCCCGCCACGCCATGCCTCAAACCAAAGGGCAGGAAGCCAAACCTACAGGCTCTCTCCAAATCTTCCCGAACCCAGCCAACAGCGAGCTAAACATCGTATCAGCGAATATCTCTCTAAAAGCAATAAGATTGGTATCGCTTGATGGCAAACTGGTGCTTGAAAGGCAGCTGGGAGCAGACAGCAACAAGAACATTAAACTGGATGTGAACGCGCTTTCTTCAGGCATTTATATCCTGACTGTTGAAACGAATGACGGTACAGTTACGACCCACAAAATCGTCAGGGAATAATAATATCATTAACCAGTAAGAAAGAGAGGCACCCGCCTCTCTTTTTATTTTTAATTCTTTATCAAACTATCCGGTTGCTGCTGTTTCTCGTTACTCAATATGTTGCTCTCTTTTGCTAATTTGTTCTTAGTAGGTATTTTGTAGTTCAAAGAAAAACCGACCCTTCGCGTGTCGTTTTTGGTGGTATACAACAGGTCGGTACCTACAGAGCCAAATCCCTGCCTGTTAGTATTGAGCAAATCATTTACATAAACGGATACTGAGAGGTTATCCGACATGAATTTCCTGGAAAAATTAAGGTCCAGCTGCTGGTAAAGCGGACGTTTTACCGAGTAATAATAATAGTTCCCGCCTGCGGTTGTGGTATTGAAGTTGGCCGAAAGCTTTATCTTCTTCGGTAAGATGATCTGTGATGATAGATTGATGTTCCACACCGCCTTAGTATCCACGCCGGGGATAGTATGCTTTTGGCTGCCGGCATAAATATACAGGAAGTTGATCTCATCAGGGTTAAAATCCATTTTCAGCACCGCGTCAAGGCCCTTTGTGAAAAGCATATAGGGCACCGGTATACCAAAGCTGAAGTTACGGATGGTGGCATTCGGCAGGTTTTGCGAAACACTGGCAGCCCCGCCGCTTTCGGTATTTATGATCCTGTTTATTATAAGGTTATTGGCATCTGTAACAGAATAATTTATCGTAAAATATTCAAATGCGCTCAACAGGATCTCATAATTATTAAAGATGGACGGCTGCAGGTTCGGATTTCCGAAAAAGCCCACATTCGGGTTCTGGTAGTTGGTATTGTTCGGGTTTAGCGAAGACGTATCCGGCAGGCTTATCTTTTTATTAAAATTGGTATTCAGGTACACCTGCGGCATGATATTGTACTGGATGGTAGCATTCGGGAAGAAGCGGGTGAGTTCAAACGGGATCAGGTCATCGGTAGCAGTATTTCCGCGAATGTTATACGACTCCAGCCTTCCGCCAAGTATAAAATCGAATTTTTTATACGTTACCTGCGCTTCGCCATAGGCTGCATAACTCGACCTTGTATATTCAAGATTCTTTATTCCTCCACTTTCGGCTGTAAAGTCGAGTTTGTCTGCCAATACCCCTGCACTTATCTTGGTTTTGTCCACCAGCTTTATTTCCTGCGTATAGTCGGTTTTAAACTGGTAAAAATCCTGGTCGCTGTTATTTCCCAGTACCGTATTTTGGTTCAGCCTCGAATCCTGGCTGAAATCGCTGTCACTGTTGTTATAGTTGAAACGGAAATCGAGCTTTGTAAAAGGGTTGTCAAAACGCTTTTGGTATGTAGCCATTGCGTCATTGTAAAAACGCTGTGTTTTGCTTTTATCATCCGATGTAAAGCCGGCGCCGTCGGCGGTTATATAGGAAGTGTTATTGTTTCCGTTAAGGTCATAATTAAGCAGCAGGCGGTCTTTTTTGAAATCGAATTTTACGCCCGACCTTAGGTAATAGAACCGGTTTACCCTGTCGGAATAATTTTCCGAGAGTACCACGCCGGGAGCGGTAAACCTTGTCGCCTGGTAGTTTTCGCCATAACTCTGTCCTCCATTTATCTGCCAGGTAAACAGTTTGTTGCCCGAACTTAGCAGCAGGCTGTTATTGAACCTGTGCCTTGAATCGTCATATTTGGTATAGCTGTACCCGTTAGAATAGGTGGCCGACAAATATTTTTTTGTGTTTTTGGATGTGATAATATTTATGATAGCGCCCCCGGATGTCGCGGGGAATTCGGCGCCGGGCTGGGTAATGATTTCCACTTTTTCAATCGAGTTTGCAGGAAGTCCTTCCATATAGGCATTTAGCTCATTGGAATAAATATTGAGGGGCCGCCCGTCCATGTAAACCTGCAATGACTTTCCCTGGTACAGCATCCCTGCAACATCGGAAATTATTAGGCCGGGAATTTTTTTAAGCCCATCGTATAACGACCCAGAATTCAGGTGCGGCTGGTCTTCAAAATTAAAAATGGTCCTGTCGGCTTTGCGCTCTACGGCCTTTTTCTTCTTTTCGAGCACAATCTCGTCAAGTTCGGTCTCCATTTTTTTGATACTGTCATTCTTAATAGTATCATTGACAACCTGAGAAAATAAGCTTGCAGATGTTATCATGAAAAAAAAGGCGTAGATGTGTTTCATAGTAAGGTATTGGTTTGATATAATAAAGGCCTACACAATTTGTAGGCCAAAAAAATATTTTTTGTAGGATTTGTTGTATAACGCTTCTGTTTCGAAATTATTTCACAGCTTCCACTTTATAGCCTTTTTTCCTTAGCAACATGATCACACCTTGATCACCGCCAAGGTGGGCAGCGCCGACACCAAAAAAAGTAGCGTCCTTTTTAGCGATTGCTTCTATTTTCGGTATCCAGTTCCGGTTACGGTTATCAAGCAATACAACGCTGTTCTCGCCATAAAATTGATTATCTTCGTCATTCATGAAGTCCATCAGGCCATTGAGGTTTTTTGCCTTATAGAGATCCATCATTTTTTTAAATGTAGCCTTGCTCTCATCAATCCCTTCTTTAGCGGTTTTTACAAGCTCCTTCATTTGTTCTTCGTACGATATCATATCAAATACGGCCATCTGCTCCTCCATTGTCTCAAGTCCGTAAACTTCCTCTTTTTGCTCTTTGCTTACTTTCATCAGCTCGCCTTCGATAGACTGGATTGGACAATCTATCATTTTTGGCAAAACCATCATACCTACCAGTGAAGGCTTAAACTTATCCATCATTTTTGCACCCATACCTACATTCTTCTGGAGGAATTCATCTACGATCTTGTAATCTTCGGGGCTTGCCAGCGAAGTAAGGGTCTTACCATCCTTCATCATCATGCCGGTCATCATTTTCGCCTGCATGCCGGGATCATCCATATCCATTTCCAGATAAAGCTGTGAGGTTGCTCCCAGTGCGTCCAGTGTATTTTTATCCAGTGTGGCATCGCAGGTAACGTGGATGGTACCCAACAAATAAGAAGGTTTGCTCAGGCCGTTTCCGGAAATTTTCCATAAAAGCGCATTGTCCAGTTGCTGGGCATGCGCAAAGCAGGTAAAAAGAGTTATTGCGGCAATCAGTATTTTTTTCATTGTGAATGGATTTAAAGGTCTATTTTTTTAAGTTCTTCGTAATTGTGGCGCAGGCGTTTGAGCAGTACTCCATATATTAGTTTGTAGAACAGCCAGAATACCAGCACAAAGATGCCTATGCATACTATTGCCAGTGCAATATAGATACAATAAAACATCATTGCATTGCCATGCTCTTCATATTTATGGAGGGTAGTAAGAAGTTTCTGGTCTTTTTGGAAATAGATGATAAATACAATAATAAACGAAATGATTAGGTAGGCAATGTTGGCAATGATATAGTGAGAAACAGTTTTACGTGTTTTCAGTATGCTGTCCATCAGTTTTTTTACATTGTCGGTTGTTGTTATCTTCCTGTAGTTGATATAGAACATACAGAAGAAATAAATGATTATGACATATCCAAATACGGTCATTGGTATCGTAATATAATCTACGTGAAAACTTTCCATCTGCCTGGTACTTTTGTTATCCTTCATAAGGAAAGACAGTCCCAGCCAAAATACAAATTCGAGTATGCTTATAATGAGTATCCATTTTACGATGGAAGAAGACTTTTTATGCAGCATGGCATAAATGTCCTTCTCGGAGAACTTGGGGAAATTCCCCTGGTTCTTCTTCCAGTCTTGTTTTAATTTATCTAACTCTTCCATTTTTCCTTACGGATTTAATATTTTCTTTAGTTTCCCTTTTATCCTGTTCATTTTTACACGGGCATTTACTTCGCTGATACCCAGTGTTTCAGCTATCTCTGTGTAATCCTTATCTTCAAGGTACATAAATACCAGTGCCTTTTCAATATCATTAAGCTGTTGGACTGCCTGGTACAGCAGTTTTATATGCTCCTCCTCTTCATAATTGTATTCATCCTGGTTGACGCGATGCAGTTTGCTGTCAAATTCTATTGTATCTACAGTCCTGGTTTTCTTTCGGTAAAGTGTAATGGCGGTATTAAGTGCGACCCTGTAGGCCCATGTGGTAAACTTGGCATCGCCCCTGAACTGCGGATAGGCCCTCCATAATTGTATGGTTATCTCCTGGAACAGGTCTTTGTGGGCATCTTCATTGTTAGTGTAGAGCCTGCATATTTTATGTATCAGGTTTTGGTTTTCCTGAAGCTGGTTTACAAAAGACGTTTCAATTGACGAACTCATGCTGCATTGGTAGGTAAAAAGGCAAAAATGTTACACTCAGGGAACAATTTAAATTTATTAAATGTCTAAAATTTAGTTTAACCACATAGCTTCATAGGATATATGGTGATCTATTGCTACTGATTGAGATATATTCGCACATAGTGAAGCGAACTCCAGGCTCTGTGTAACTTCGTTGGTCTTTAATATCACTTTCTAAGGCTATGTACCTGTGGTTAATATGGATCTTTTAAAATTTTGATCTTATTACAATTCTTTATTTTCATAATAATTCACAAGCAGCCCTACGAACTTGCTGTAGGTTTTCATGCCATCTTTCTGGCTGTTAAGCTTCAGGAAATTATCATAGATATATTCAAAAATATCCTCAACGAAAGAATCATATTCCTCGCTGAATTTTTCACTTTCCTTAAAATTGGTTAAAACCCCTTTACTAATAAGTGGGGCAAGGCTTTTAGCAAGCTTCTCGTTTTTCCTGGCAATGTTGTTCATGCAGTATTTCAGCGCGAAGGAATAACCCGAATATTTAAAATAAAGGTCATCGTTATAAATAGAGGCCATATACCCGATGAAGTTTGCCTCGCTTTCGCTGGCATAGCCTATCTGGTGCGACATTTCGTGGCAGGCGGTAGTAGGCAGGTTGTATTTTGGAAGCCTGTTGTTTACCTGGGCTTCATTCGTAAAAGGGTTCAGGTAACCGCCAAAGCCCATGTACGACAACGGAGCGCTTAGCAATGACGACTTAATACTCTCATGATCAAAGGCAAAATAAGGGTAGTGCTTTCCGAGATTGTTATAGCCGTTTATCGATTTGAAATATATTTCATCAACAGTATAGGGACTTACAATTTTCAGGCTATCATTCTTTTCGATCTGCGCATGCATGGCATTGGTCTTAACGATTAGCTTTTTGGTAAATGCCACAAGTTCGGTAAGTGTGTACTCTTTGTCCATGCCCATTTTTTCATGCAGCGGAACCCTGCGGTAATTGACCGCCCAAAGAAAGTTGAACAGGAAGTAAAACACGGAGAAGGTAGCTGCCATCGTAAGCAGATTGTATTTGTATTCCCTACGCCAGGTTTTCCGCCTTTTCCAAAGCCAGCGAATGCAAAGGAAAATGGCTATAAGGTAAAGGATATCGCCAATAGAAAAACCAATCCATCCGAAAAGTATCCGTGACGCTTTTGAAAGAACAGGGAAGATACCGTTACTGTAGTACTTCTCTACAAATCCCGGGAATAACCCGAGCAGGTTAACAATGATTATTTGTACAACAAGCAGTATTGCCAGTATTTTCTTTTTCTTCATCGAATAATAGTGATAGATTGTAAATATACTATCTTTTGATCAAAATTTGAGGCAGGAAGTTCCGCAAAGATGCCCAAAGAAAACGCAAAGACGCGCAAAGCCTATAAGTAGAGAAGGGCGCAAAGTAATTCTGCTCTGCCAGAACGTAGTCTTTGTGAACTTAAAAATGCATGAATTTTTCTTTGTGAAACTTTGTGTCTTCTTTGCGCATCTTTGCGGTATAGCCTATTTTTGTCTTGGTAAACAGGATAGCCCAATGAAAAAGATCGATGCGCCGGAAAGGGTTATTTTTATTTGTGACGGCAAGAAATGCAGCCGCTATAGCAATGAAGTTTAGAAAGGGTTCAGGCACCTGATAAAAGAGTACGGAATGAAACGCGATGTCGAGCTGACCTGCATGGAATGTACAGATAATTGCAAAACCGCCCCGAACATTTGCCTGCAGCCGCACAACGTATGGATAGGCGAGGTAGAGGAGAAGGATGTGAAGGATATTTTTAAGAAGTATATTTTATAATAAGAACTAAACAACAAACAAACATAAATGAGCCAGGAAATTAGGAACCTTGAGCCAAAAGCGCTCTGGAATAAATTCGCCGACCTTAATGCGGTGCCCCGCCCTTCGAAAAAAGAGGAAAGGGTCATCGCGTTCATGAAAGACTTCGGGAAGAAATTAGGATTTGAGACCATTGAAGACGAAGTGGGCAACGTGATTATTAAGAAGCCTGCCACCAAAGGCATGGAGAACCGCAAGACTATCGTGATGCAGAGTCATCTCGATATGGTGCACCAAAAAAACTCCGATACTGTTTTCGATTTTGATACGCAGGGTATCGAAATGTATGTGGATGGCGACTGGGTGCGTGCCAAAGGGACAACCCTTGGTGCCGATAACGGCCTTGGCGTAGCAACCATCATGGCGATTCTCGAAAGCACCGATATACCACACCCGGCTATCGAGGCGCTTTTTACTATTGACGAAGAAACCGGAATGACCGGCGCGATGGGCCTTAAAGGTGGCTTATTGAGCGGTGAAATATTACTGAACCTTGACACGGAGGAAGACGACGAAATAGACATTGGCTGTGCCGGTGGGGTAGATGTTACTGCCGAAAGGGGATATGAGGAAGAGGAAACCCCTGAGAATTCGGTTGGCTTTACGATAACGGTGCGCGGCCTTAACGGTGGTCACTCCGGTATGGATATCCATAAAGGGCTTGGTAATGCCAACAAGATCATGAACCGCCTGCTGTTTGACGGCTTTGAGAACTTCGGCCTGCAGATATCGGAAATAAATGGCGGAAGCCTTCGCAATGCCATCCCGAGGGAGAGCGTAGCCAAAGTAATCATTTCAGAGATATTTGATGAGGCTTTTGTTTTCGATATGCAACAAACCATTGGCGATATCCAGACAGAATTCAAAACCACCGAGCCAAACCTCGAAATTATTATCGAAAAAGGCGAAACCCCAACTAAAGTTATGAACCTTGGCGTGCAGGAAGGATTGACGCGTGCGCTGTATGCCGCCCACAATGGCGTGTATCGTATGAGCGCCGATATCGCCGACCTGGTTGAAACATCCAACAACATTGCGAAGGTTATCGTGAAAGACGGGAAGCTCCATGTAGGCTGCCTTACGCGTTCGTCTGTAGAGAGCAGTAAGTTTGACCTGGCCAATGCATTGCGTTCGGCATTCGAGCTTATTGGCTGCGAGGTGGCTATCACAGGTTCGTACCCGGGCTGGACACCGAATGTAAATTCGCCTATCCTTGACGTATTGACCGACATCTACGAAAAACAGAACGGCAGCAAAGCCAATGTAGTGGCCTGCCATGCCGGACTGGAATGCGGCATCCTTGGGACGAACTATCCGGGAATGGATATGATCTCCTTCGGGCCTACCATCAAAGGCGCACACAGCCCCGACGAAAGGGCAAGCATTAAGTCGGCACAGAAATACTGGAAGTTCGTACTGGAGATACTGGAGAATATTCCTGTAAAGTAACGTAGTCGTTCAAAAGAAAAGTTACATTGAGCGCAGTCGAAATGCGGCATTTTCTTTTTTCGAAAACTTCTCAACTGCGCTCGAAGTGACAGAACATATAGTAAAAAACCTGTTTAGAAATAAACAGGTTTTTTTATGAAAATAATTGAAGTAAAACATATACATTTAACAGACTTTTGCGTTACCTGACTATAATCCTTTTCCTTACTGATGAAACCCACATTTTTGCTGCTCTTAGCAGCACTTTTGCTAATATCCTGTTCCCACAACAAGACAGAAAATGTTGAACGGGCATTTTATTACTGGAAAAATACTTCCTGGAGCCTGTCGGGTAAGGAAGACACGCTCCTGAAATCTGTCGGGGTTAAAAAACTGTACGTCAAATTTTTTGAAGTGGAAAAAGATGACGTTTTTGGCAGTGCACCCACGGCAAAGACGGGCTTCCATCTTTATGAAGCCGATAGCAGCATTACGGTTGTGCCGGTTGTGTACATCCGCAATGAAGTTTTTAAGAAATGTACCAAAGGCAGCCTGGATACCCTTGCCGGCAATGTGGACTTCCTGATTGCAAAATATACCAATGACAGGTTTCATAACTCAAACGACGGATCGGCAATGGATATCGCCGAATACCAGATGGACTGCGACTGGACGCCTTCTACTAAAGACAATTACTTTTATTTCCTCAAAAAGCTAAAGGCGTTATCAGGAAAAAAACTAAGTTGTACACTGCGGCTGTATCCGTACAAATATCCCGATAAGATGGGCGTTCCACCGGTAGACAGCGCCATGCTGATGTGCTACAACCTGATTCATCCGTTGGATGACAAAAAGAAGAACTCGATACTGGATATCGACGAGCTCGAAAGCTATTTAGATACAGATAATAAATACCCGCTTCACCTGGATATTGCATTGCCGGTCTATTCCTGGATGCAGGTATTCCAGAATAACAAATTCTCCGCGATATTGTACAGCAGCACGATGACGGGGAAGAACTTCAAAAAGATCGATAACCTTTGGTACCAGGCTGTAAAGGATACTGTGATCGATGAGGTTTTCATCCGGAAAGGCGACAGGATAAAGCACGAAGGCGTAACTAAAGAAACCCTTGAGGAGGCCATTACAGCAATAAAAAAGAATGTGACTTTCGATAAAACCATTACCGTATCACTTTTTCACCTTGACGAACAACAATTAAAAAGCTACAGCCATGAAGAATTTTCCCGTATTTATACTGCTTTTACTGAGTAGCTTTTCGCAAAGCGTCAATGCCTGTTGGTATTATCCGGAAGGGGATGAGGTGCGGTATTGCTTTTTTAATTCGTTTACTGGAGATTATCCGCAGTATTCGATGTTCAATTATACGTCATCTGCTTTTGCCGATAGCCCGCCTTCGAATTATAGATCCCTTGCAGGCGACGACCCGAATATTATGCTGTGGGTAAAGTACTGCAACAACAAAGTTTCAGCCGAAAGTGCCGAAGAAGCGGTTTATGGACTGGGGGCGATAAATATCAATAAAAATTCGCAAAATCCTATGCTGCGCTATCTCTACGGCATAAAGGATTTTGAGGCTTTGGAGTACCTGAAATTTGCCAAAACTGTTGAAGGCTTTAATGAATATTATGAGAATCCGTGGGAGCGCGATGAGGATATTGTTTTCCCCAAGCGCCAGGGAAAGATAAGCCTTGCGCTTAATAGGGCGAAGCAGGTAAAAAATACGGCTATCAGGTCACGGTATTATTTCCTTGCGATACGCATGGCCTTTTACAACAGGGATCATGTAACGTCCAAAAAAATATATGACGATTATTTCGAAGGGAAAAAGCACAACGACATCATTGACTACTGGAGCCTTTACTTCCATATAGCAGGCGAGAAGGATACTGCGCTGCAAAGCTATTATGCCGCAATGGTGTTTGCCAATGCGCCCGATAAAAGATTCCAGGTGTTCTATTATTTCAATAAAGAACTGCCCATTGCCAAAGTTTTGAAATACGCCAAAAACAAGAAGGAGATCGCGGCCATATATACTATGTATGCCATTCGGAAAACGGATTATGCGCTCGAGGGGCTCAGAGGAATATATAAGTATGACACCAGTTCGGATGCATTGGGCTTTTTGCTGATGCGCGAAATGAACAAGCTGGAGGATTGGATATACACGCCCTACTATTCCTACTTCAGCCCGATGCTTTATGCGGATTATGAAAATCAGCAGACTACTAAACTCCTTATGGAACGTGTGGCCGACGACAGGGAATATGCCGCGAAAGTGTTGCAGTTCATTAATTCGGTGGATTTGAATAAAGTCCAAAACCCACAGGTATTTAAAGCGGCCAAGGCCTACCTGCTGTTCATGGTTAAGGATTACAATGCCTGCCTGGCGTTTATCGGGACTTTGAAAAAAGAGGCAGCTAATGATAAAGGCTTTGCACATCAGCTGCTATTAATAAAGTCGTTATGCCTTACCGCTAACCAGGCAAAGGGAAGCGCGGTAATTCCCGAAACCGTGAAAGCTATACTTATGGGCGAATTGAGCAGCACTAATGCAAAGTTTGTTTTCGCCATTGGCCGTGAGCTTGAATATCTTGGCAATACTACTGATGCCGCATTGCTGTATTCGCGAATGCGGGGGTACGATGTCAACTGGAAAGCGAAGGACCAGCATTCCCCTTATTACGATGATTATTACAACTATTACTTCGAGTATCTGGATGGCGTATATTCGACGTCCGCTGTTAAAGCGCTCATCACAGACTTAAAAGGGAAGCGGAGTACTGATGATTTTTCTCAATGGCTCTATAAAGATATGGACGACCTGAACGGCCTTTATGAGCTATTGGGCACAAAATACATCCGTATCAACAAGCTGAAAGATGCACTGGCTGCTTTTGATAAAATGGCACCTGATAGCCGTACTTCAGGTTACCTTGACAATAATCCTTTCTATCAGATCAAATACACGCCTGATTTTACAGAAAGAAGGGATAGCATACAGCTTACCAAAGCGGATATTACGAAACATCTGATTCAATATATCGCTAAAGGTGCCGACCCGAAAGAGAAAGACCGGGATTACTATAATTTCCTGGCAGCCAACTGCTATTATAACATGACGCAGAACGGCAACACGTGGTACATGCGGCGTTATACCTGGTCCAGCAGCGAACTTACCAGCGGACTACCGGATGAAGAGGAGTTTCACGACTGTAATTATGCGAAATACTACTATATACAGGCTTATAAATCAGCTAAAACGAAGAAATTCAAGGCGTTGTGCCTGAGGTATGCGGCCAATTGCGAGCGTATGAAACTTATGTATCGCTACAATAACGAGACAACGGAGGAACACACTGATATAAACAAGCTGTTGTACAGCAATATTTACTATAAAAAGCTTAAAAAGAAATACCCGTCATATTGCAAAGACTTTGATGATTCATCCTGCATGCATTTCAGTGAATATTTCAAAGCAAGAAGGTAGTTACTCAATATCAATATTGTATTTATTCAAAAGTCCCGGAACACCCTGTAGTGAGAACTTTGCCTTTTTGATGCGGTTGGCTTCAGGCTCGATGGAATAATTAATTGCAGAACGGAAATCAGCCTTTTCAAGCAGTGTATTGTCGAATATCGCGTGGGCAAGGTCACAGCCATCAAAGCTTGCTGAAGTAAAATCGGCTTCGGTAAAATCGGCTTCCCTAAGGCTGCATTTGATAAAACGTGTGCCTTTCAGCTTTAGCCTGTAAAATGAGGCGAGGTCTAACTGGCACTCCGAAAAGCCAAGCGTAATAAGGAAAGGATCACTTACGCTGAAATTAAGCCCCAGCATCTTGCAGTTGATGAACAAGACTTCCTTAAAAGCAGTACCCTTACTATTGGCATTGCTGAGGTTGCAGCCCTCAAAGCGGCATTGCGTAAAAATGATTCCGGTGAGGTTGGCATCATTAAACAGGCAGTCGGTAAAAGTGCAGTTGTCATACTCGGCATAGGGCAGGGGATTTGCAGTATAATCCTGTTTTGTATAAACTATATCAGTAATTAATTTCATAGGAGGTTATTGTGCTGTAAAAATAGCAAAACCCTGCCATAAGCAGGGTTCGTAGTAAGAAGAAAAATTGATCTTATTGTCGTTTCATCGCAGTTTCATTAGAGATCGGTTTGCCTTCAACGACCCGCGATGTTTCAATTACCATATTATAATCATCCGTTTTTCGGTATGTTATCTTTTTAGGTTTATCCTTTTTTGGGTTTTCAAATACGACTTGTGTATCAGTTGAGCTTACCATTTCATAAGAAACAGGCCCTTCACTGTCGGATATTGTTAAGGATAGTTTTTTTGCTGACTCCTGAAGCTCCAACTTGTGATGTACTGTATCTGTACCGCCAAGCACAATATAATGATTTCCATTGTAAGTTGAGTCGTTGGCTTTTTCCCAATTTTCTGATATTGTTATTCTTCCAGTAGTCCTACCCCATTTGCCGATAAGCCAGTTCGTTTTTTCCAGTTGAGAATAGTTTTTAACCTCCTCTTCATGTTTCGGTTCAGGGGTCTCGCTTTCTTTTTTGTTATTGCATGAGAGCATTGTACCACATAAAAATGCCGCAGATAAAAATGTAATTGCTTGTTTCATTGTTATTGATATTTTTATTGCTAAAAATATATTTTTTTCAACAAAAAATAGAATAGAACCTCAATAATTTATTGCTATTGCTTCTTCATCGCGAACGTTTCCATTGCCGGCTTGCCTTTCTGTATCCCCGAAATCTCTGCAACAAGCGAATCATTATTGATCTTGTTGTAGGTTATCTTATTTGGATAATCGTGCTTTGGATTTTCGAATACCATTTGGTTTTCAGTGGCTGAGGTCACTTCGAAAGGCACTGGTGCTTCATTGTTCTGGCCTTTTACACTAACAATATAGGTTAGTTTTCCATTGGTTTCTGCCAGGTCGATATATTCTGCAAAAACAGTGTCTTTACCAATAACAAAGAAAGACTGCCCTTTATATACCGAATCGTTTTCCTTTTCCCAGCTTTCGCTCAAAATACCTTCGGGTGTTGTGTTGCCCCAGTTGCCGACAAGCCAGCTGGCTTTCTCAAGCTGCGGATAGGTCTTTGCAACGGGAGTTTCTGTCTGAGTAGTTTCCGGCTCTCTTTTGCCGTTGCACGAAAATATTGTCCCGCATACTACAGCAGCTGATAAAAATGTAATTGTTCTTTTCATGATTGTTTATTTATGTGCTGCAAAGATGTACTTTGGATAAATGGCAAAATTGTAAAAAAGCGACATTGGAATTTTACCACAAGGAACACAAGGTTTTTCACTATAGACACAAGGCTTTATGTGAGTTTCAAGATGACCCTCTGAGTAAGCACGTTCCGGCTCCCTCTCCTTTGGAGAGGGTTGGGGAGAGGCCTTATTCAAAAGTAAAATGTTTCACCATCTCCAGGTTCTCCGAGAAATACTGCTTCGGGTTCAGCCCTGTAAATTCCTTAAAGTCCTTTATAAAATGGGCCTGGTCATAAAACCCGCCGTCATAGGCCACATTGGTAAAATTGGTGAACTCCTTTTTCTCAATAAGCTGCAATGTATTTTGGAACCTTATAATACGGGCAAGCATCTTTGGCGAAAGCCCTACAGCGGCAATAAATTTACGCTCCAGCTGGCGTTTGCCGATCTCAAGCTCATCGGCGAGCTTGTCGATGCTTACGGTACCTTCGCTTTTCAGCATGGCATCTACACAGTATTCCACATCGCTGTTGTCAAAAGAGACAGCTTCAAGCTTCTTTAAAAGGAAGCTTTCTATAATTACAACCCGTTCTTCATTGTTGGCAGCGCCCAGCATTTCTTTTTCGAGGAGAGTACCGTCTTCGCCCCAGATCTCGCGTACATCTACAGAAATGTCTGTAAAGTCCTGCACTGGGGTATCGGTAAAAGGCTTTAGCCCTGCCGGATTGAAACGTACACTAAAAATACCGATAACACCTGTCGATTCTACCTCAATAAATGATGTTAGCTGCCCATGTACAAAACTCAGTGGCTGTGTTTGTGCGTTATTGATCTCGTCATACGTCCGGAACAGCCCGCTGTAATGGAATATCAGTTCGATACAGCCATCAGGGAATATCCTGTGACTTTCGGGTGCCTGCACATCATCACCGCTTTCAAGGCTCCAGTAATAACGCACCTGTTTCGATAAGGCATCAGAAGGAGTGTAAACTTTATAATCCATAGCTTATAAAAAAGCAATAATACGATATTTTAAAACACCTCCATCGCCAGTTCGGCATTGATGATAGCCCCCGCCTTCATCCCCGAACCGACAGCTACCGCAACCGCCCTTTGGCCGCTAGTACAATCGCCCGCCGCATAAACACCGGGTACATCCGTCCGCTGCATCTCATCTACCTGTATCAGCCCAAACTCATTAATGGTACAGCCTAATGTTTCAGGGATATCAGTATGCTGCACCGTGACGGGTTTCGAATAAATGGCTTCAATGCCTTGGCTGCTGCCATCTTCAAAAATAATACTGTTTACATAGCCTTCTGTATGCTCCAGTTTCGTTACCACTTTTTCACTAATGATGATGTTGTTCTTCTCAAGCTTATCCCGCTGCTCTTTCGTAAATCCGGCTTTGCCATTGGTAAAAATACTGAGGTCGTCCGTCAGTTGCGAGACCAACAGCGCATAATGATAGGCAGTATCGCCATTGGCCAGAATACCGGTCTTTTTACCTCGTATCTCATAGCCGTGGCAGTAGGGGCAATGCACCACCGACTTCGCCCAGCATTCCGCAAAGCCTTCGATATCCGGCATAATGTCTTTTACACCCGTTGCGATCAGCAGTTTTTTACATAAAAGTACAATTCCGGATTCGGTCATAATTTCAAAGCCATTCATGTCTTTTTTTGCAGATGTCACAGTTTCGACAGCGAATTTTACAGTAGGGTAGGCGAGTACCTGTTCTTTGGCTTTCGCCGAAATTACCGCAGGGGTTTCGCCATCGTGCGTAATAAAGTTATGCGAATGTGGCGTAAACCGGTTACACGGCTTCCCGTTGTCAAGGATGAGTACACCACGCAATGTCCTGCCCAGTGCCATTGCCGCCGATAATCCGCTGTAACTACCGCCTATGATAATAACGTCGTATCTGTGTTTCATATTTGTGTTTTAATAAAGATATATTGTTGATATTGTCACGTTTGAGTAAGCACGTTCCGTCTCCCTCTCCTTTGGAGAGGGTCGGGGTGAGGATAAAATTATTTTGGTAAAGATAAATTAAATTCGTATTATTGCAACATAATTGCATTAATAAAATGAAAAGACGTAACACACCCGCAAAAAGCACCATCCTCAGCTTGCTGAAAAATGCCGGCAACGCCCTTAGCCAGGAAATGATAGAGGCCGAAGTGAAAGGTGAAATGGACCGCGTGACCATCTACCGGGTGCTCAACAGCTTTTGCGAGGATGGCGTTACCCACCGTATCCTCAGCGATGAAGGCAAGTATTACTTCGCGCTGTGCATGGACTGCCACGATCATGAGCATCACACGCACGACCATTTCCATTTTAGGTGTGTGGGCTGCCAGAAGGTAGAGTGCCTTGAAGAGCAGGTTACGGTACAGTTGCCGCAGGGCTACCGGAAGGAAAGCATTAGTAGTTGGGTAACGGGGTATTGTGCTGCTTGTTCTTAGGTTTTAAGAACTACCACAGAGTTTCGCCGAGGAGACACAGAGATACACCAAGTAATTTTTGAGTTTGCGCATTGCGCGAGCACACAGAGCAGGATGTTATTACAATGCCGCTCAGTGCTCTCTCACCAAAGGTGATAATCTAAAAAAAGGCCTTCGTGCATCTCTGTGCCGCCTCAGTGATACTCTGCGGTATAGCTTTAGAGTGCAATTTGTGGCTAAGATTCACGCTTTTAATGATTATAAACAAACAGTGCAGGATTGGAACAATTTTTGTAATTTTGCACATCGAAATAAGGAGAAAGAAAAATGTTAGACAGGTTACAATTTATAAAGCAGCGTTTTGATGAGGTGTCGGACCTCGTTATCCAGCCGGATATCATTGCCGACCAAAAGCGCTATGTACAGCTGAATAAGGAATATAAAGACCTTAAAGGGCTTGTGGAAAAACGTGAGGAATACCTTAACGTGACCGGCAACCTTAAAGAGGCGCAGGAAATCATTTCCGATGGCAGCGATGCTGAAATGGTAGAAATGGCCAAAATGCAGCTGGATGAGGCAAAAGAAAGGCTTCCGCAGCTGGAAGAGGAAATCAAGTTCATGCTGATACCTAAAGACCCTGAAGACGCCAAGAACGTAATGGTCGAGATACGTGCCGGGACCGGTGGCGACGAGGCCAGTATATTTGCGGGCGACCTTTTCAGGATGTACACCAAATACTGCGAAGGCAGGGGCTGGAGAACCAGCGTGGTAGATATGAACGAAGGTACATCGGGCGGTTTCAAGGAGGTTATCTTTGAAGTTACAGGCGAAGATGTATACGGCACCCTTAAGTTTGAGGCAGGCGTACACCGCGTTCAGCGTGTGCCGCAAACCGAGACACAGGGACGCGTACACACGTCGGCAGCTACTGTTATGGTGCTTCCGGAAGCGGAAGAGTTTGACGTACAGATCGACATGAACGATGTACGTATCGACTTCTTCTGTTCGTCAGGTCCGGGCGGGCAGTCGGTAAACACGACCAAATCGGCCGTACGTATGACCCACGTGCCTACAGGGCTTGTGGCGCAATGCCAGGACGAGAAATCGCAACATAAGAATAAAGATAAAGCGCTACAGGTTTTACGTTCCCGTCTGTACGAAATGGAACTTGCCAAAAAACAGGAAGAAGATGCCGCAAAACGCAGCTCGCAGGTAAGCAGCGGCGACCGCTCGGCCAAGATACGCACCTACAACTATTCGCAGGGCCGTGTAACCGACCACCGTATCGGTGTAAGCCTTTTCGACCTCGACGGCTTCATGAACGGCAACATCCACAAACTGATCGATGAGCTTCAGCTAGTCAACAACACAGAGAAGCTAAAAGAAAGCGAAGTATATTAATAAGGATCCCGATGCAAATCGGGATTTTTTTTTGCTCTGTCGGGACGTCCGTGTCATTTCGACCGCAGCTTGCGGAGTGGAGAAATCTCGATTTAATGTTATCTGTTAAATGGAACGCGGATGAAACGGATCTGGGCGGATCTTCACGGATTTACATCGCGGCCGTCATTGCGAGGCACGAAGCAATCTTTCTTCCGGCATGAGTGGCATTGCTTTTTTTGGCGTGCCGGCTCCGTGCCTCCGCCATCGGGCTATCGGCTTTATCTGCTCTGTGCCTTCGCAGGATATCGCCTCTATCCCTCACGCGCACGGATGCGAGGATATTAACGTTTCCTGACTTCGACATGAGTGGTGTTCCCCCTTCGGGGGTTAGTGGGCTTAAGCGCTTGTTGCTATACGACGGTCCTGTGCTCTCCCGCCTTAGCGGGACATCGCCTTTATATGCCTCCACAAGCTAAGGCAGGATACCGGCTCTGTCATTGTTTGGGGGAGGGAAGGTTCAGGGGTTTTAGGACTTTAATTGAGAAATACTGGCGAAAACATATTGTTTGTGCCGGGTGTGTTTGGCATTGCTTATTTAAATTTTATATTATATCGTTTGTGATCAGGTTTATATTGTTTGATAATAACTTGTACTTCTTGTCCAATATGGTATATATTGTCATCGTAAAAATTTTCATTCTCAATATCACTTATATGTATAAATCCACTTATTTTTTTATTGTCTAAATTACAAATTAGACCATATGCTGTAATTTTAACAATTTTTCCAACCACTTCATCTCCTTTAGCATATTTTGGCAAATTGCTTTCACTGGTATATCCTTTAAATTCAGAAAATGATTTAAGTTTAGCTTCAATATTTTCGAAATCAAGGGGTGGTTTATATGCGTCTTCTGATAAAAATTCTTGTTGCACTACAAAAAAGTTATTATTTACATCTTTTAAATATCCAATTAGATCTTTTGAATTTTCTAAAGTAGTTGAGATAGAAAAATGATGATCTTTAGTTTTATTACTTATACGTTTAGCAATTTCTATTGCAATAGTTTCTTTTGAATACCAAACATCTTCAGAACAAGCACTTAAATAATCCATATTGTTCAAAAGTTCTAAATGAATAAACCCTGTAGAATTAATTGAAATTAACTCTTCATAATTTAAAGAATCTTCTTTTTGTGATTCCGATATAATTAATCCGTATTTAGTCATGTAACGTAAGTCCGCTAACAATCTATCTGCATTATGACCTAATTTAACCAAGTCCTTTATTACATCATTTACTTGCCAAAAACCAGTAATTCCACTAGGACCTTTTATACGATTCCTGCTACTAAGCCATTCAAGAATATTAATACGTAAAAATGGATTTGGTAAATCATCCCCTGGATCAGAGTAAAATAAATTTTTAATTCTGGCATTTGCGTCATTATAGTACATTTTATTTCCCCTAAGTAAAACTCTACTTATTATATGATTACTAATTTCGTAATTACCTTCATTATGTTTCATTTTAACTATCTCCATTTCAGGAATATGCCCACTTTTACAGAAATCCAAAAAGATTTCCATTCCCTTTCTTATATCCCTTCCAGCCAATCCAGTAATTAATTTTTTAAAGAAATTATTTTGAAATAGTGATTTCAAAATGCTTTTTAAGTAGAAAATTTCGTCCGTTGAAGGATAGTGTACCCTGAATCCATTGGGTAATGTATAATAGTTACCAGCTTTATCCTTATCACTAAGGCGATCAGCATATCTAATTCTGGAATAAATAACTTTTTCCAATGGTGGAGGATTAATTCTAAAAATCAAATCTTTTACTACTGTATCTAACGGTTTTTGATTTCTGTAATGATCGAAAGTTGTCTCTCTTAATGGCAAAAAAACTATTGTTTTAATACTGTCTTTAAGCCATGTAGCTACCTCAAACATCAATAGCTGTTCCTCTAAATTACGTTTATCACAATTGTCTAATACTATTATTAATTCTTTTCCTTTATTATGAATAAAATACTTAATGTAACTCTCTAATGTCAAGTCAATGTCTCCTCTCCATTTTATTATCTGTTCAAAAAGTTTTTCATTGTATGTGTCTGAATCTTTTTTTAAGAGTTTCCCCGCCATTTTATCGAAGGCTATAAAATTGTCCTTGTAAACTTCTTTAATTATATCGGGATCGTCTAAATCAATTGTACTCTGAGAATTAATGATGTTTTCACAAATATTGTTTTTAAGCCAGGTGTAAATCTCAATATTATTTACGGGGGCAGCATTTAAATCTAGACGTATCCAAGCTAAACTCTTAGAAACTGCATCATCAAGTGCTATTTCCTTTAAATACGACATAAATGTCGTTTTCCCCGAACCCACACTTCCGATTAATAGTAATAGCTGATTATTATATTCACGAGCATTATTTAATTTTAATGTGATTTCCTTTGGGGTAGTGTTATCCTCAATCTCGTTAGCTTCTATAGCGGATGGACTAATCTTTTTTCTAATGAGCTTATCAATTGGGTCAACATGCGATAAGTGTTTGTCGACTTTCACATATGCATTTCTAACAATATCTTCTCTCTCCGCTTCTTCCGTAGGATTAAAAAGATGCCTATATTGTATAGAAATTGTTTCGCCGAAAGTGTTTTTTATTTGTTGGTTTTGAATATCTTTTCCTCCCAAAAGATTAATCGGTCGACGATATATAGCACTAGTTTTTAAAGTCTCTTTCAGGTTCTTACTAAGTTTGATGAGTTTGGAGGAACCAAAATTATCTACAAGTTCAGAAAACCCAGCATTACTCATTACCCAATCGTTAACATCTACATCAATGAGAGGCATACTATCCCATGATCCAGCTAAAAGTCTTCTACCGTGGATAGCAATAACTAACCTGCATGGATTTAAATTTTCAGGAAATAACGAGTTAATTTCATGTGCATACATTCTTGCTTCCCTATAACCTTCCTCTAAATCGTCAGAATTGTTTTTAACTTCAACAACCATAAGTGGAAGCCCATCTATCAGTATTACATAGTCAGGATAATATAGCCTTGCTTTTTGGCGCTTTTCAATTTCAAGTTTTCTCAGATTTAATTTACTTTGAATGTGAAAATTATTAAATCCTAAGCCTAAAGGTTCTGGTTTTGAAAGTAGAGATAGAACAACTTTCTGTTCAACATCACTTTCGTTAGTTAAATATTGCTCATCAATATAATATTCGCTCATTTCGAAAATTTTATGCTAATATATTAATTCTCTGGCTTCGTTTTCTGTTAAATAGCATCTTCTTCCATAAACTCACTTTTACCTATTGATATAGATATCTACCTAAATTCATAGTACCCTACCCAAAAACATGCTGTTTAGGAATCATGTTAAGTGGGTTGCCCCAAACCCTAATCCAAAAGGTAACTCCACTCATACTGAATGAAAGATTGCTTTGTCGTTCCTCCGCGCAATGACCGCCGCCTAAAGAAATCTGTGGTTATCAGTTTTATTCGTGTTATCAGTGTTCCATAAAATGAGTATTTTTGCACAAATACAACTACCATGACTACACAACAACTATACGTTCAGATTCTAAAAAAGAAATCCTTCCTGTGCATCGGGCTGGATGTCGATCTCAACAAGATACCGACGCACCTGCTAAACACCGAAGACCCGATATTCGAATTTAACAAAGCCATTATAGATGCCACGCACGACCTGGCTGTGGCTTATAAACCGAATACCGCCTTTTACGAAGCATACGGCATTAAAGGCTGGCGATCGCTCGAAAAAACCATTAATTACCTGAACCAAAAGCACCCTGAGATTTTCACTATTGCTGATGCCAAGCGCGGTGATATAGGCAATACCTCGGCCATGTATGCCAAGGCGTTCCTTGAAGACCTTGCGTTTGATTCCGTTACTGTGGCGCCCTATATGGGTAAGGACAGCGTAGAGCCGTTCCTTGCGGTTAAGGACAAGTTCACGATACTATTGGCACTGACCTCTAACGAAGGCGCTTTCGATTTCCAGACGCAAAAAACCGGACATGGCGAATTGTACAAAACCGTCCTTACGACTTCAAAAACATGGGAGAACAGCGACAACCTGATGTATGTTATAGGCGCAACCAAAGCCGAGTATTTCACCGAGGTGCGAAAGATAGTGCCTAACAGCTTCCTGCTCGTACCGGGTGTGGGTGCGCAGGGTGGCAGCCTGCATGAGGTGTGCCGATACGGAATGAACGATACTGTCGGGCTGCTCATCAACTCGTCACGGGGTATTATTTATGCTTCAAAAGGAGAGGACTTTGCCGAAAAAGCAAGGGAAGAAGCAAAAAAAATGCAACAGGAAATGGAAACGATCCTGCTGGACGCACAACTGGCGAAGGCGCTAAACATTATATAAGCCATCCTCAATATTTAACCACATAGGCACATAGCTTTAGAAGTTAATCTTAAAATCCAATCACAGTGACACAGACCTGAAGCTTCGCTTCACTATGTGCAGATATATCTCCTTAACTATCAATAATCACTGTAAATCCTATGTATCTATGTGGTTAGTTAAAAATCAGTTACTATTTCAATGAAAACCTACACCGACCAGACCGGGCATACCATAACGCTTGCCGCTACACCGAAACGTATCGTATCACTCGTCCCTTCGCAAACCGAACTGCTGTTTGACCTGGGACTGGAAGACAGTCTCGTTGGCATCACCAAATTCTGCGTGCACCCTTACCATTTGAAATCGACCAAAAAGATCATCGGTGGGACAAAGAAAGTCCATTACGAAAAGATACGCCTGCTACAGCCCGACATCATCATTGCCAATAAAGAAGAAAATACTGAAGAGATCGTCAACGCACTGCGGGAGATCTCCCCTGTATGGACCAGCGACATTATTACGCTGCAGGACAGCCTCGATATGATAACCGAATTCGGTAAGATATTCTCCGTACGCACTGCTGCCGCACAATGGATCGACAAGATAAACTACGCTTTAGCTGATTTCCAAAAATTCATGGTAGGTAAGGAGTGGCTCAAAACGGCCTACTTTATTTGGAAAGAGCCTTATATGGCGGCAGGGCACAGCACCTTCATCAACGAGATGATGAAGCTCAACCATTTTACCAATATCTACGAGGGCAGGGAAGAGCGTTACCCCGAAGTCATCGTGCAGAAAATGCGCATACAGGGTGACCCGGATGTAGTGTTGCTTTCATCGGAACCCTATCCCTTTAAAGACGAAGATGCCTTCGAACTGGGCAGGCATACGCACCACGCGAAAACCGTTTTTGTAGATGGCGAGATGTTCTCGTGGTACGGCAGCAGGCTGGTAAAGGCGTTTGCTTATTTTAAGCAATTGCAGCAAAGAATAGAGGAGCCGGTTTAGATAAAAATCTTTAGCCACGAATTACACGAATTTCCACAAATTTTAAGTTGTGGCTAATAGAAGTCACTCTAAAGAATTAGTGAAAATTTGTGTAATTCGTGGCTAAAAAAACTTGCCACGGAAGTGGCAAAAAATTACTTCCTCATCCTCCTGAACAGGAAAATATATTCTTCAGCGGTATCAAAATCCTCGTACCCAATTTTACCGATAACTTTGCCATACTTGTCCAGCGTTACGATAAAAGGGAAAAAACCGTCGCGGTTATATTTTTCGGTAAGGATCATTTTCTGGTCATTCACGTTCACCGGTTCGGGGTCGCCTTTCTTTTGGAGGAAATCGGCGCGAAGCAGTACCCAGTCCTTTTGGGCAGCAGCTTTAAATTCGGGCGTCTGCCAAACCTTTTTCTCCAGTTCCATGCAGGGTATGCACCAGTCGGACCCGGAAAAAACAAGCAGTATATTTTTATTGAAGGCCACAGCTTTGCGCTTGGCGGTTTCAAAATCGGTATTCCATTCCTGCGAAAATCCCACAGCATGTGCCAGTAAGCATACTAAAATAAGGCTCTTTCTCACGTCTTCATTTTTTTGCAAAAGTAACAAAGTAATCAGTTTAAAATACTGGTACTTAGCTAAATTTTATAATATAATTTTTTTGGCTGTGAAGTTTCTGTGGCAAACTTAATTATCGCCCGTAAGTATCCATTTGTTATGGAAAAAAGGATCCCATTCGGCGGTTGCCAGATCAGTATCAGGGTCTATTAGCAATTGCTTTACCCCATTGTTTATTGATGTCCAGGCTTCCACATATATAGCAACTTTAATTCCTTTTTCGGCATACTCTTTTTTAATATGCTGAGCCATCTGCCATATCATGTCGGGCTTACCGTTCAGGGATTCTGACTGTGCTTTCGTAAGGGAAGAGCGCTTGTCGTAAACAAACTTTTTATTGTTAGTAAGGTCAGTAACTAAGAAATCGGTAGTGCCCTTTTTCCGTTTCAGCATCATGCGCCAGCTAAGGCGATGGCCTTCTTCTGTAAACATTACGTCTCCTTCAATAAAATAATGCCTTACCGGCAATGCCAGCTGTAAAAGGAAGTAGGGGAGGAAAAAGTAAAGCAGTATCCTTTTGTCTTTTAAAGAAAGTGGTACCTCTTCGGGTTCTATAAGGGGGCGTTGCCTGAAAAATAGTTTCCTAATGGTATTGGGAGGGTAAAAGAAAACAAGCGTGCTTAATGCAAACAATGGGAATACGCCGATATTGAGTGTAAGCCAGTTGAACGTGTGAAAAATGATAGCCGCTATAAGTGCTATAGTACGTGTCTTTCTGTATAGCAGGAGCGGTACAATAAACAGGTCAAAGGCAATACCCGCCCATGCAAAAAGCACCTGAAACCATTTTGCATGAAATAATACGCCTGTATGCCGCCCGGCGCTCGGCTCCAGCAGTATACCTGCAAAAGTACCGTCCATCCATCCGGGATAAAATTTGGCAATTGCCGCAAAAAAATACACAATTGCTATCTGTAGTAACACTACATAACGACACCATGCGGGCATAGTATAGGTCCTGATGGAAGGATTGGTCCTGCTGTCCACCGATGCATAAGTATTTGCCGGAAGGAAAAGCATTATGACACACATCAGGATCAGCAGGTAGTGATGATTGTTATAGGTAGTTTTCTGCATAAGGTAGACCCCTGTCCAAAGTATGCCAAAACCCGCAAGGGCCATCCTGTAGCGGAAACCGATGGCCACCATAACCGCAAAAACGCACATGGCAGCATAATACCAATACATTCCATTGCCCGGCAGCGGCTGCAGCCATTCTATCCAGATAAATGAAAATGTGAATTTTGGCCTGACAAACTGATGCTCCACCCAGCCGAATGCGATATGCTTTGATGCCTGCCATAATAAAATGAAGCCAAAGATAATCCTGAAGACAATCAGTGGGGAGTTATCGATCTGCTGTTGTAACCGTCTTATCATGCAAAGCAAAAATAAGGAATAAGCTTTATAAATGCATAGCGCTGCTTAAAAACTCAAGTTTGGGTGGGCAATTCATTCGGCGTAGGGGACGGGGCCTAAAAATAAAAAATGCCGGCATCTTCATACCGGCATTCTTCTAACTAACCCTAACCAAATGTGAGAAAACCATTTATTGAATGCAAATTACTCAAAAATATTATTCCCTAATGTTAAGGCTATGTTATTTATATCCTGTTGATAACTAATTTTTTAGCTACTTGTTGTCCTGTTGCGCGAACACTCTTTTCAGCAGGTCGGAAGTCCTTGCATTGATGTTGGTGCGTATTTCTTTTTCTTCTACTGAAATCATTTTATATACCCCTTCCAACGCTTTTGTGGTCACATAATCGGTTAGGTCGGGATTTACTTTCTGTACCAATGGCACCTTGTTGTACTGTGTGATGATATTACTCCAAACCTTATCGGCACCCACTTTACTGAATGACGATTTTATCACCGGGTTGAATTTTGTATACAGCTGCGATGTAGTCTGTCCTTTAAGGTAGGTTGTAGCGGCTTCATTGTTACCCAGCAATATATTTTTGGCATCATTAAAAGTAATATTTTTCACTGCCGAAACGAATATAGGCGTAGCTTCTTTCACCGCATCTTCAGCGGCACGGTTCATCATTTTAAGGCCTTCGTCTGCCAGGCTGCCCAAACCTATGTCACGTAGCGTCTTATCTACTTTCTGCAATTCGGCAGGCAGGAGGATCTTTACCAACTGGTTCTTATAATAGCCATCGGTCTTAGTGAGTTTGCTTACCTGCTTGTCGATCCCTTTATCAAGCGCTTCCCTGAGTCCGGCTGCAATATCGGCGTTGGATAATGTGCCCAGCTGCTGGGGAAGTTGCGAGGCTACCTGCTGTAGTTCGGCACACCCGGAAAGCGTGAGGCATAAGGCAAATAAAGGCAGGATAAGTTTTTTCATAAGAAGGTAAGTTTACTTTTTGTCCTGTAAAGCAAATACTTTTTTAAGTAAATCGGAAGTCCTGGATGATAAATTTGTCCTAATATTTTTCTCTTCTACTGTGATCATTTTGAATACGCCGTCAAGCGCCTTGTTGGTCACATAATCGGTCAGGTCAGGGTTTACCTTGCTTACCAGCGGAAGCGCGTTGTACTTGCTGATGATATTGGCCCAAACCGCATCGGCACCTACTTTGCTCAGCGATGTTTTTACAACCGGGCTGAATTTGCCGTATAGCGGAGATGTTGTAGTTTTTTGAAGGTAAGTAGTAGCCGAGTTATCAGCACCCATAAGGATGTTCTTCGCATCAGTAATGGCCATTTTAGTAATGGCATCCACAAAGATAGGGGTAGCTTCTTTCACAGCATCTTCTGCGGCGCGGTTCAGGACTTTGATACCTTCATCAGCAAGGTTGGCCATTCCCATCTGCCTTAGTTTTTTGTCTACTTTCTGGAGCTCTTCCGGTAAAAGGATCTTTACAGCCTCGTTCTTATAAAAGCCGTCTGTAGCGGTCAGTTTGGTTACTTCTTTGGTCACACCATTGTTCAGGGCTTCTTTAAGTGCTTTGCCTATATCGGCATTACTGAACGATGATTTCCCGCCGGAAAGCATGTCTTTGCCTTTCCCTACAAGGTCTTTTAATTGTGCATTGGCACCTGTTGCTATCGTCGTGATAAGAAATAGGGAGAGAAGTATCTTTTTCATAATTTTTTAAGTTTTTTTTAAGTTTTTTTTAAGGTAAACAAAAACCGTTCCGAATTATTGTCAAACCACGGTAAACATATAGATTTATACGGTGAACCGGAAGGTGTTTGTTATCCTTTTTGTAAAAATTACGTAGTTGATTTTACAAAAGACCGCACATTAAATAATAGTATCGAAACCAGTATTAATGAGTACGCTGCTATTTGGAACAGGGTTATCTCTTCATTATAATAAAAAGCCGAAAGCAAAAACCCGATGATAGGATTGATATACAGCAATATCCCTACTGAAGATGAGCTGATGCCTTTGAGCGCGTACAGGTTAAGAAACAGCGGGATTATGGTAAACAGCACTGCAATTATACTTATATAACCATAGAATGAGGCCGCCTGTGGTACCGGGCCGCTATATGCCGGATAAAACGGCAGCAGTATAAGTGCTATGATTATCAGCTGTACGTTGAGCAGTAAAAACTTATCGATACCCGTTATCTTTTTCTGCATTATGAGGTAGAGCGCATAGGTAGCCGCTACCATAAGGCTATAGATTATGGTCGTGAAGTTGTTGTAGGACAGCAGCATGCACCCCAAAACACTGAGCCCTACAGAGGCCCATTGCAATGATGCGAGTTTTTCTTTCAGTATAAAATAAGCGAAAACCGTAGTAAGTATCGGGCACACAAGGTAAGCGAACGATGCCGCGCTCACACTGATGTGGTTCATTACGTAGATGAAAATAAACCAGTTGGCCATCAGCAGCAGTGCACTTCCGAAGGTAAGCAGCAGCAATTTCTTCTTTTGGGCTGAAGGCATTTGCCGAAGGATGCCACGCGTTTCAATGATCGTGTTCCTCCTGAACAGTAATGTGATAATGGTCATGATGGGCGCACAGAAAAATATCCGGTAAAACAGGATATCAAGTGATGGATACTCATGCAGGGGCTTTAGTCCGAAGCTGAAGAATCCCCAAATGAGGAAGGCTGTTACTGCTGCGAGGTAATATTTTGGGAACCGCATGTCGAGGTGTTGAAATTTGCGGGCAAATGTAGGGATTTCAATATGTTTTCGGGGATGCATACTCCAAAGTTTATGATAGCTTTTGCAGGGACAGTCCGTTTAATCATTAAATTAGCAGGTTGCCAAAATTTTTCCGAATGACGATTATAGAAATAGAACTGCTTAGTGACGACCTGAGTGAAACCACCCGGTTTTATAAAAAAGTCCTGGGGCTCGATCCGTTCGCAAAGGAAAAGGATCTGGTTATGTTCCGCTTTGGGGCAACAAAACTTATCTTCAGGAAATCGGAGAACATAAGGCCGGTGTACCATTTTGCTATCGATGTGCCCAACAACCGCTTCGAGGAAGCTTACCGCATGATGAAATGGCGCACCGAAATTATTTCGGGAGGCCCTGCAGGCGATATTGTAGACTTTACCAACTGGGACGCAAAATCCTTCTACTTTCTCGACAACAACGGCAACATACTCGAGTTCATTACACGATACTCCAACAAGACATTCTCAAATTATCCCTTCAGCAGCAATTCCTATATAAACATCAGCGAGATCGGGCTGGTGACCAACAACGTTACCGAACTCGCCGACACCCTCGTAAAAGAATATGGCCTCCCAATATTCCACCGCCAGCCGAGAGGGGATAATTTTATGGTAGTAGGGGATGACGACGGCCTGCTAATCCTGGGAAGCAAAGGCAGGGAATGGTACCCGACGAAATTCTTGTCACGGTCGTTCCGGACACGGGTGCTGTTTTTTCATGGTGGGAATGTGGGGCATATTGTTAGATAGCATTAATTTTTTTTTGGCCGTGCCCCTGCGGGTCGGGCTATACGCTCTATCTGCCTTCGTGCCTCGGCAGGATGCCGCTTCTATCCCGCACGTTCGTCCACACGATAAGAGGGTTATCTTTTCCGATATAAATATTTTCTGTTACTATTGCGTTTGAAATTTTTAATAAATACGTAAATTGCGCTCTCAAAATTGAATAATTCATAATGGAGCAAGCTGTACCTTATATTCCTAAGAACAAAGTAAGAATCGTTACTGCCGCGTCGCTTTTTGACGGGCACGATGCCGCCATCAACATCATGCGACGCATCATCCAGGCCACGGGCGTCGAGGTGATCCATCTTGGGCACGACCGCAGTGTGGAGGAAGTGGTGAACACTGCCATCCAGGAAGATGCTAACGCGATCGCGATGACCTCCTACCAGGGTGGGCACAACGAATATTTTAAATACATGCACGACCTCCTGAAAGAAAAAGGCGCGGGGCATATCAAGATATTCGGCGGCGGCGGTGGAGTGATACTTCCTGAGGAAATAAAGGAGCTGCACGAGTATGGCATAACACGTATCTATTCTCCGGACGACGGGCGCGAGCTCGGACTTCAGGGCATGATCAACGACCTGGTAAAACAGGCCGATTATAGCCCCCCAGCTCCCGAAGGGGGAGTTGCGGAAGGGTTACGGGATAGAAATGTGAATACAATTGCGAGGCTTATCACTCTTGCAGAAAATAGCCCTCAGGAATTTAACCAATTATTCCATGCCGGGCAGCAAACTCCCCCTTTGGGGGTTGGGGGGCCTCCGGTGCTGGGTATTACAGGTACGGGAGGATCGGGAAAATCGTCGTTGGTAGATGAGCTGGTACGCCGTTTCCTTATCGATTTTCCTGAAAAAACGATAGGCCTTATCTCTGTCGATCCTTCAAAAAGGAAGACAGGCGGAGCGTTGCTGGGCGACCGTATCCGTATGAACGCCATCAATAACCCGAGGGTGTACATGCGCTCTTTGGCTACAAGGCAGTCCAACCTTGCGCTATCTAAATATGTTGCCGAGGCCATACAGGTACTGAAGGCAGCAAAATACGACATCATCATCCTTGAAACATCAGGGATCGGGCAATCAGATACTGAGATATTAGAACATTCCGATGTATCGTTATATGTAATGACGCCTGAATTCGGTGCCGCTACACAGCTGGAAAAGATCGACATGCTTGATTTTGCCGACCTGGTAGCCCTTAATAAATTTGACAAAAGGGGAGCGCTTGACGCTGTTCGCGATGTGAAGAAACAGTACCAGCGCAACCACAACCTTTGGGACAAGAACCCTGACGATATGCCGGTTTTCGGCACGATAGCCTCGCAGTTCAACGATCCGGGCATGAACACGCTCTACAAAAAGATCATGGACAGGGTAGTGGAGAAAACGGGTGCTGACCTGCAAACAACCTTCGAAATCACCCGCGAAATGAGCGAGAAGATCTTCGTGATACCGCCGCACCGTACCCGTTACCTTAGCGAGATCGCTGAGAACAACCGTAAGTATGATGAGGTGGCCATGAGCCAGCAGGAAGTGGCCCAAAAGCTGTACGGCCTCTATAAAACCATTGAGAGTGTTACAGGTAAAGTGCCGGCTATCAGCAAAGCGGGTATTGATGAGGCTTCTGTCACATTGAGCGCAGTCGAAATGCAGGACGATAAGGAGCAATTCCTTTCACTGCTGCTTAAAGAGTTTGACCGTGTAAAAATGAACCTTGACCCGTATAACTGGGAGATCATCCTGACTTGGGACGACAAGGTGAACAAATATAAGAACCCTGTGTATTCCTTCAAGGTAAGGGATAAGGAGATCAGGATACAAACGCATACCGAATCGCTTTCGCATTCGCAGATACCAAAGGTTGCCCTGCCGAAATACAAGGCGTGGGGCGATATCTTGCGTTGGTGCCTGCAGGAAAATGTACCTGGCGAATTCCCGTTCACGTCTGGACTATACCCGTTCAAGCGTGAAGGCGAAGACCCGTCGAGGATGTTTGCCGGAGAGGGTGGCCCTGAGCGTACCAACAAGCGTTTCCATTACGTGAGCGCCGGACTGCCTGCAAAGCGCCTTTCTACAGCGTTTGACAGTGTGACGCTATATGGCAACGACCCGCATGTGCGCCCTGATATTTATGGAAAGATCGGTAATGCCGGGGTATCCATCTGCTGCCTTGACGATGCCAAGAAATTGTATTCAGGCTTCAACCTGGCTCACCCGCTTACATCGGTAAGTATGACTATCAACGGGCCTGCGCCAATGCTGCTGGGCTTCTTTATGAACGCCGCTATCGACCAGCAGTGTGAGCTTTATATCAAAGAGCACGGCCTTGAAACGGAAGTAGACAACCACATTAACGAAATATACAAAGCGAAAGGCATTGCACGTCCGCGTTACAACGGCGAGCTGCCTGCGGGTAATGACGGCCTCGGCCTGATGCTCCTTGGTGTGACCGGCGACCAGGTGCTGCCTGCCCATGTGTATAACGACATAAAAGTCCGTACGCTGACCCAGGTGCGCGGTACGGTACAGGCCGATATCCTTAAGGAAGACCAGGCGCAAAACACCTGTATTTTCTCAACAGAATTTGCATTAAGGCTGATGGGCGACGTGCAGGAGTATTTCATTACAAATAACATACGTAACTTCTATTCGGTATCGATATCCGGCTACCACATTGCCGAAGCGGGCGCTAACCCGATAACGCAGCTTGCATTTACGCTCTCTAACGGATTCACTTACGTGGAATACTACCTGAGCCGTGGTATGAACATCAATGACTTTGGTCCGAACCTGTCGTTCTTCTTCAGTAACGGTATTGATCCGGAATATGCCGTGATAGGGCGTGTGGCACGTAAGATATGGGCTAAGGCGCTTAAGAATAAATACGGTGCGAACGAGCGTGCGCAGATGCTGAAATACCACATCCAGACATCGGGGCGTTCGCTGCACGCGCAGGAGATCGACTTTAACGACATCCGTACGACGCTTCAGGCATTGTACGCTATATACGACAACTGTAACTCGCTGCATACCAATGCGTATGACGAGGCTATCACAACGCCTACAGAAGAAAGTGTTCGCCGTGCGATGGCGATACAGCTGATCATCAACAAGGAGCTTGGACTGGCGAAAAACGAGAACCCGATACAGGGTTCGTTCATCATCGAAGAACTGACCGACCTTGTAGAGGAGGCCGTACTTGCAGAATTCGACCGCATCACCGAGCGTGGCGGCGTACTTGGCGCTATGGAAACCATGTACCAGCGCAGCAAGATACAGGAGGAAAGCCTTTATTACGAAACACTCAAGCACACAGGCGAGTTCCCTATCATTGGGGTAAACACCTTCCTGAGCTCGAAAGGGTCGCCAACTGTAGTGCCATTGGAAGTAATCCGTGCGACAGAAGAAGAGAAACAATTCCAGATCGATACCCTTGAGATCCTTCACACCATCCATGCCGACAAAGTAACAGAGCAGCTTGCCATTGTGCAGGATGCCGCGATACAGAACAGAAACATTTTCGAGCAGTTGATGGAAGCCTCGAAAGTTTGCTCACTTGGCCAGATCACTTCGTCATTGTTTGAAGTAGGAGGGCAGTACAGGAGGAATATGTAACTTTAGGCTATTAGATATTAGACCAGATTTTAGATAGAAGCCTTCCGGAATGGAAGGCTTTTTTAGGACTTTATAAACTTCTTAGTGTGAACTTTATTTTCTGAATATATTTTTATAATATAAATTCCACTCTCTAGTGGCGACACATCATAAACCCCGGTTGAGTTACCAGCTGCATTTTGAATTAAAATATTTTTTCCTGAAAGGTCAAACATTTCAATTTTATCAATAATCAAATTTTCTGTGCCGATATTTAAATCTTTTAGTACCGGAACAGGATATATGGTAATATTTTTATTTACAGCAATATAGTCTGTTTGTGATAACACTCCAGTTTGATTTCTTGAAATTCTTCCCCAAATTCCGCCAATATAAAGATAACCGTTGTTAAAAGTAATTGTACTTATATCGTGTGTGCCAAATACTGGACTCCAACTTTGTCCACCATCCGTAGTCTGAAATATGACACCCGTTTCAGTAGCAATATAACCTGTGTTGGGAGTAATAAATTTTAAATAATTGAAAGAATAGTTGCTGCCGCCAGGAAGACTATAGTTTTGCCAATTTAATCCCCCGTCTGTAGTCCTTCTTATTGAAGTAGTGCCCAATGCAAAACCATCATCTTCATTTACAAAATTGATATCAATACCATATGGTAAGTTGCTATCATTAGTTGCGTTCCATGTATTACCTCCATCAACAGTCTTAAACACCTTCCCGCTACGGAGGGAATAACCAACATTAGCATTAATAAATTGTAAGCTGTTATTTATTTGATTGGATACTTGTTGCCACGTAGTTCCTCCATTTGTGGTCTTGAAGAGTCGGGCATAATTATGTTGTGAAACGTACCCTATATTTTCATCAATAAACTCAATATACTTAATGTCAGTCATATTCATTCCGGCTCCGCCATTATTAACGGTCCAAGTTATACCACCATCGATTGTTTTGAATACGAATGAACCCGCTGCCATATACCCGATATTCGCATTTACAAATTCTATTTTTGTCGGGGTTATGAATTCACTGGCTACTTCTCCTCTATAAGACCATGTTACGCCTCCATCAGTAGTATTATAGCATTGACCACCTAAAAGCGCAAATCCTTCATTATTGCTTACAAAATCAATACTGCGTGTATCAAAGTACGAAGGTGAATAAGCAGCCCATGCGGTTCCACCGTTAGTAGTTTTAAGTATTCGGCCTCTTACACCGGTGCTGAAACCTTTGTTTGCATTTGTAAAATAAATTCCATTTAAATCCATTTGCCCAATATAAGAGTTGGGTGTATCTACCGCCTGCCAGCTGGTGCCGCCATTATTTGTTTTATAGACCCGGCCTACGTCACCTGCAACATAACCTTTATTTGCATCCAAAAAGAAAATCGACCGGATTTCCATAGAAATATTTTGAAGTTCTGTCCACGTCTCTCCGGCGTCTGTCGTTTTCATCAGTTTACCAAAGCTATCCGAGGCGTATCCATTATTTGCATCAGCGAAAAAAACCGTGATAAAATCGGTGCTATTGTTGGTGGTAAGCTCAGTAAAGTACCAAGTTGCACCACCATCTATGGTTTTCATAATTCGTTTGGAGTTGCATACGGCATGTCCAATCAATGGCGTTATGAAAATAGTTTTCTTAACTAATAATGAAGGACTGACACTTGTATCCGGAATATTGAGTGTTTGCCATGTTACTCCCCCATCTGATGTTTTTACAAGTTTAGTAGAAGATGATAAGATAATATTATTTGCATCCAGTACAGTAACAGAATTGAAAGCCTGAGAGGTAGTAGTATTCATTTGTGCCCATGTTGCTCCACTATCCGTGGATTTCATGGCATATCCACTCAGTCCTGCAATAACACCAATATTATTTTTAAAGTGTATATCAGTAGCGTTAATTAGAGATTGCTTAAAGTGCCAGTTTTGGCCCGCATCAGTAGTCTCCAAAAGCTCGTCTTCAGTAATTATATACCCAGTGCTAGGTGAACTAAAATGTATATCAATGCCGTTGTTATATGATGGAGTCGGATTTAAAAGCTGCCATCCATTTTGTGAAAATGCTGATGTCGAAAGGATTAGACAACAAAATTGTAGTATTCTTTTCATAAAAAAAATTTGATGTAAATATAGCAGATTAAATATTCAAAAATTGAATGGTGACAATGTAATTTGTAATAACCCCGCCATCATCTGCATCAACATTTTTGGCTGCCAAAGAAATAATACCTTCCTTAGCAGTACAAAAAAATTGAATAATGAAAACCATTACCGTTATATCCGAAGGCAGCCGGAAGTTCAATAGTATCGTGAATGGCGAAGTTAAAGGCAGCCTTGTGTATCCGAAATGGTATTCCTCTAACCCTGAGATATGGCTGGGGAAAGACGGCCCTTATATCTTTAAGGCCCAAAACTTTTGGCATACCAAATACAGCCTTACAAAAGATGACAGGCCGCTATTCGATATGCAAAGCAAATGGAACAGCTCTACGGTAATAAGCCCGGTTAAAGAAACGCATCATCAATTTGTATTCCGGGCGAAAAGTATGTTCTCCCTATGCAATACCCTCGTAAATTATAAAGGGGAAGAGCTTTTGGAAATAAGATCTGACTATAGCTGGAAAAAATTTACCCAGGGCTATGCCATTACCTGCGCTGATGACTTTGGGAGTACAGAACAGGAGCAACTGCTTATCCTGCTTTCGCTGCATTATTTCAGGGTCATGCAAAATGCAGCGGCATCGGTTGCGGCCTCGACCTGACCTACATCCTGTCGCAATACCCCAGTAAATAATAAATGATTACGAATACTACAATAGTGCCAACGCAGCCTCCTCCTAATTTCTTTGCGCCCCAGCCTGCAATGAGGCCTCTGAATAATTTGTTCATGGTGTGTGTTTTTAGATAATTAAAATTAGGCACGACATTTTGTAAAAGGAAAACATTTAACTTTTGGTAAAGAGTATTAATGGGGACTGAGTGACATAAAGCGGGGTTAATGTTCGTTGAAATCATTAATCAATAATTAATTAAATCATAACTATCTTATAGGTAATGATTTAAAGTTGTCTTAAACTCTTACGTATTAATTTATTACTGCTAAAAGATTTGCTACCTTTCAGTGGAAATAATCCCTACAGTCATGAACATTAAGTACCTTATATCTGTTTTTTTACTGCTCTTTATCTGGAGTGCACAGGCACAGGTAGCTGGCTGTACCGACGCGCTTTCAAATAATTATAACTCGCAGGCCACAGTAAACGATGGCAGCTGTACTTATAGTTCATCTTCTGTTGGGCCGATAACTTCTGTAGACCTTCCCAATACGGTAGACGAGACCTCAGGCCTTATTAAATTGGAGAACAGACTGGTAACGCACAATGATAATAATGATATCAATCTTTATTCGCTCGACAGCATTACAGGAGCCGTGCTGCAAACATTCCCTGTAACCGGCACATCTAATACCGACTGGGAAGAGATATCGCAGGATGCGCAATATGTTTATATAGGTGATTTTGGTAATAACAGCAACGGCAACCGCAACAACCTTAGGATCATTAGAGTGGGTAAGGCACAACTGATCTCGGGCAATGTCCAGGCGAACACCATTAATTTTACTTATTCCAACCAAACTAATTTTACACCTACCGGAGGCAATAATACCGATTTCGACTGCGAGGCCTTTATCGTTAGCCAGGATAGTATTTACCTGTTCACCAAGCAATGGGTAACTAAGAAAACTAGTGTATATGCCTTGCCTAAAACGCCGGGTACACACGTGGCGCAGCTTAAAGCAACGTACGATGTAAGTGGCCTCATTACAGGAGCGACATATCTTGAAGACAAAAAACTTGTTGTGCTTACAGGTTACAGCACCCTGTTGCAGCCGTTCTTTTACCTGCTTTACGATTTTAACGGGCACGATTTTTTTAGCGGTAACAAAAGGAAGGTCGGTACATCGTCTATGGGTTTTCACCAAATGGAGGGGATCGCGACATCGAACGGAATGGACTACTTTACCACCAATGAGCATTTCGTGCAGGCACCAATAGTAAACGTATCCCAGAAACTGCATAAGTTCGACCTCTCGGCTTACCTTCAGGATTATTTGGAGAACCTGCCGCTGGCAACGCTCCGGAATGACATCCGTTCGAAAATAAGGATATATCCTAATCCTGCAGGCGATGTGCTTTATATCGATATTGACCCGATACTTGTAGGCATACAATACAATTTCATCGATATAAATGGCCGCGATGTACAAAGTGGGATACTCAATAGCGAACGCAACAGGATCGATGTAGGCAGGCTACAGCCGGGCGTATTTATCATTAAGGTGAGTGAGTTCCCTGATTATTCGTACAGGCTGGTAAAGAAAAACTAAACACCGTTGCATTGCTTCACCCAGTAGTTTGACCTGCAGAATGGTAATAGTACAACTAGAACAGAGAAGTCGGGCAGGGCTTATAGTTGTTTAATACATAAACTCAGGTATCGCCCTTTTTATTTTATTCTCAGGCAGGTCGCTTTTGGTCTTATCTTTGAATAAGTCATTTTTAGGATCATATTCAAGCTTTCCCACAGCATATTTTCCATCCTTCATACGCTCCTCGATCTCGGTCATAAGCATAAAAGCATCCCTGTTGATGTCCTCCACTTCTTCGCCAGAGGCATATTGCTGGAAGTAAGTGGGTCCGATGCTCCAATACACCAGCTTTGCAGTCGCAATTTCGCACTTCTCGTGGCGTATAACGGCGAACATATATTCCATATCGTCATCCCAATCAAAACTGTTAGCAAAATTATGCAGGCCTTTTGCCGATTTCAGCTTGTTTACCTTTTTGTGAATGGCCGCAACCTGCTTATCGCGGAAATGGCTATCTGCAGCCTCCCTCTCGTCTTCGCCCGTGTTGCCGTAACGCACCAACAGGTCGTTCGCCATGCTGCCAATCTGGGTGTCACGGGCTTTGGCGAATTTCTGAAGTGTCGCCGTCAATTCAGGGTAAGCAGGGGCGCTGTCGCTCCATAGCGCCCTCATGGCAGTGAAGTGGTATGCACTGCGGTCCGGCTTCAGGTTAAAAACGATCTCGTTAAAAAATAAACTTATTTTATCAGGCTGTTCGTTAATGTTGGTACTGAATACCTGCTTTATCATATGGTCATTAGTGCCTGTCAGCCAGCTTTTAATTTTATCAATGATGTCGGGTGTGAAATCGACGGCACGTATGCGGCCAACGATCTCAAGGGTTTTTACAATATTTTTTGGCACGAACGATTTTAATAATTCTGCATACCGATCCATCTCCCCGGGTTCTGGTTCAAAATCGTTCAGTGCATCAACACCGTGCAGCTTGTGTGCTTCGAGGATTTCCCTGTCTTCATCAAATACTTTCATTACTGCATCCTGGAAATCACTACAGGCGTAAATTTCTTTCAGCCTGGTGAGGAGAGCGTACAGTTCTTCCGCATCGGTGGCAGTACGTAACTTTACCACAACGGCTTCCTTATCTGTTGGCTTTAAAAGATCATGCAGTGCAAACCAAAATTTACCTTCTCTTTTTTCCAATTGCTGCTCGCAGGTTTTTAGGTCTGCCCCGGAATATTTCTGTAGCTTTTCGATGATCATAAATTTTCAATAAGTTTAAATCAATACATAAATTCCGGGATCACCCTTTTTATTTCGCTATCAGGCACATTGCTTTCGGTCCTGTCGAAGCCATGATCATTTTTCGGGTCGTATTTTAATTTACCCACGGGATATTTTCCTTCCTGTGTTCCCTGTTCTATTTCCCGCTGCAGGCGAAACAGATCCCTGTGGTATTCTTCCACTTCTTCGATAGCAGTGAACCTTTGGTAATAGTTGGGTTCGCTTCGCCAGTACACAAGCCGGGCAGTAGCCATCTCGCATAATTCATGGCGAATTACCGCGAACATATATTCTACATCCTCATCCCAGTTGAATTTATCGGCGAAGGTGAACAGCGCCTTTGCGGTTTTAATTTTTTCTACCCTGTAATGCATACCTGCCACTTCAGCTTTTCGCCGCCTGAGTTCTGCAGCCGCTTTTTCCTCTGGGCTTATCCGCCCGTAGCGCACTAAAACATCATTCGCCATATCGCGAACCTGGCTGTTACCGGAGCGGGTAAGCCGCTGCACAGCTTCCGTTATTTCAGGATATAATGGGACATTTTTACTCCAGAATGTTCTGATGGCCATAAAATGGTTCTGGCTACGGTTGGGCTTAAAGTTGTGTTGTAGTTCATCAAAGAATACTGATGTTTTTTCAGGTTGATCCGTGGTGTTCGACCTCATGGCTTCATTCGCCACATGCGCATTTTTACCCGTTAACAGCTTTTTAATTTCATTGATGATATCGCTGCTGAAATGCCTGAATTCGATCATGCCAAGCATTTGTAAGGTTTGAATAACGATCTCCTGTTCCGCCGACTTAAGCAGCGCGCCATACTTCTCTATTTCTTCAGGTTCGGGGATAAACTCATACATGCCTTCTTTCCCTGTGGGCTTGCATGACATAAAGAATGCCTCATCGTCGTCACAGACCCTGATCCTGATTTCTGAAAATCCCCATCCACCGTAAATTTCCTTGAGGCTGCGGAGTATCGCTAATAATTCCGAGGTGTCTTCCGTGGTACATAATTTTGTAGCGAAAAAGTCTTTTTCTTCAACCGGCATAGTAAGGTCATACAGCGCTTCCCAAAAATTGCCGTTCCGTTTTGCCAGCTGCTCCTCGCAGGCCTTCAGGTCACAGCCCGAATATTTCTGTAATTTTTCAAGTATCATTCTCCAGTCTTATTGTTTGAATCTTAGTCTTTATAATTGAATTGGAAATACAGCACATCGCGCCAGCATTTTTCCGCCATCCTTTTTTTCCATTCGTCCTTCAGCACAATGACGGCAGCGAATACCTCCTCGGCTTTTTCATTTTGCAGGTTAAAAATTTGCGTGGGATGCAGGCCGAACTCCTTTATAAGACCGATCTCCTCACCACGAAAAAAGCAGGACTTACACTCCCTTACGTTCACTTCCTCCAGGCCTTCGGCAGAGAGGTATTCACCGTTATCATCCGTATATAAGGAATAAATTTCGCCGTTTTCCAGTACAATGTGTTCGGCGTCTATAGGGTCTAAAAAGGCTTTCGTTTCCGCCACAAATGCCTCAAATTCTTCATGGTCAGCCATTTGTTTTGTTGCCGATAAGAAATCAAGGATATAATAAAGAGCTTCTTTCCCTTTTGCAAAATCTGCTTTTATGCCCACTTTCGGGTCAAAAAGCGCCGATTCCACTGGTTGCGGATCAAAGCCCGCAAGTACTTTAAAAGCGTAAGGAATAAAATAAGGGTATTCACCAATACTGGTATATCGGCCATTCTTCAGGCCATAGATATAACTTCTGTTTGCCATCGCAAAAAAAATTTAATTATTTGAAATATAAATATAGAAGAAAATCCTTGCAGGTTTGAGGCAACAATTAAATAATTATTAAAATTACCGGGGGATTAACGTTTGCCTAATTTCAGATAACCTAAATGCAGCTCATCTTCAGGGCCTTCCTTCTTTTCTATCCTGATGCTGTAACTCGCTTTGATCTCACTGGAAAACAAGTCTTCTACTGTATGCATGTCGTCTACGTCCAGGGTATATTTTTCGTCCAGGTGCGATTCAGCGCCTTTAAAGCCCCATTGCTTGTAAAACGCTGTCTTTTTGGATTCCTTTATTGCCTTGCCCATGGTTGCGGCAACAGCGAGCATTTTATAATGGTATTCCTCAAACTCCCCGGGGCGGTAGCCGCCAAGGTTCAGGAAGAACAGTTTTTCGGGATATTCTGCAGCTTCTTCCTTGGGAACAATGCTTATGCTGTAACCGTCAACCTGCGTTACTTCGCGCCAGCAATCCACATGCAGCTGGCCGCCATCAGGCCAAAACGCATACATTTCGGATTTAAGTTCAGATACCGAATTTGCGATCCCGAAAAAAATATCGTGCTGCTCCGTAAGCCTGCCTTTTGGCGTGCAGCCCAATAAAACCATATATAGTTTAAGAGGTATTTCCATAGTAGTATAAAGATATTCAAAAAAAGTTTAATATTTTTTTACCAATTTAAATTTTTGGTTCAGTTTTTGAAATGCTACTTTTAGACAATAAAATAACATTAATAAATTAAAATTATGAAAAAGATATTTTTACTATTGACAACTGTAATCGGAACACTCGCTTTTACCGGATGTACCAATAATGATGACAGGGTTGATAACGACACGATAAGCGAAGTATTCGAAGTGGATAATGTCAACTTTATAGCGACAGGGGACTTTAGGGTAACTGTACCGCTTAATCCGTCGATCTATGCGTCTGATGTGGTATTGCTTTACAGGCTTTCAGGTACAACACCTACCGGAAAGGATATTTGGGAGCCGGTGCCTACATCATACACGTTGAATGAAGGTGTACTGAAATATTTCTTCGATTTCTCACAGGATGATATCTCCATCTATATTGAATCGGATTTTGACCCATTGTTAAGGCAGGATTTTTCGCTTAACCAGGTATTCAGGGTGGCAATAGTACCGGGATATTTCTCTCAGACTGTCAATACCAATGACTTTGATGCTGTAATGAGTGCCATTAGCGCCCAAAACGGTTCTGATGTACAGATAGAAAAAAGATAAGAACGAGGATTAATCATCTCACAGGTTCTAATTGAAAACATAAGCAGCTTCCGTAATTGGGAGCTGTTTTTTTTTGCGTTGAAGCGAGAGTGGAGGATGCCATATAAATTCCTTATTTTTGTGCGAAGGAACAAATAACCAAATCCACGAATAAACAAATAAACTACTATGTATAGCTTTTACGGAACATGGCCGTGGTATCTATCAGGCTTTCTTATAGGAGCGGTCATGCTGGCGCTCATTTATTTCGGCAAAACTTTCGGAATGTCTTCAAACCTCCGGAGCATGTGCTCCATATTGGGTGCGGGGCGGACATCGGAGTTCTTCAGGTTCGACTGGAAAGCGCAGCGATGGAACCTTACAGTAGTGCTTGGCGCAGCACTTGGGGGGTGGTTGGCCGTTACCTACCTTAGTGATGGTTCGGGTGTTAACCTGAACCCTAAAACGGTAACAGAGCTCCAGCAAATGCATATTGACGAGCCCAACGGCAAACTGCTTCCCGACACGCTTACAAGCATGGAGGCATTACAGTCGCCAAAAATCCTGGGCATATTGCTTCTAGGAGGGCTTTTGGTAGGCTTTGGTACACGTTACGCCGGTGGGTGTACTTCCGGGCATGCCATCACAGGGCTTAGTAGCCTGCAACTGCCGTCGCTAATAGCCGTTATCGGGTTTTTCATCGGCGGGCTCATTATGTCATGGTTTTTGTTACCATTAATCTTCAATTAAAAGTATCATGAAATTTATAAAATTCTTACTCGTAGGTATAGTGTTCGGTATTGTGCTTACAAAATCGGAAGCCGTATCGTGGTACCGCATTTACGAAATGTTTCACTTCCAATCGTTTCACATGTTCGGCATCATTGGTGTGGCAGTTGTAACTGGCCTTATCGGGGTACAGGTTATAAAGCGCCGCAACATGAAAGACATTAGCGGGCAGCCGATTGTTATAGCGGATAAGGAAAAAAGCTTTACGCGCTATATCGTAGGTGGCATACTCTTCGGCCTTGGCTGGGGACTAGTAGGTACCTGTCCGGGGCCTATTTTTATACTGATAGGAGCGGGGTTCTGGGGTATTGGTGTCGTGCTGCTTGGGGCTTTACTAGGCACTTACCTGTATGGTTTGATAAAGAATAAGCTGCCGCATTAATCAATCAGGGAAACATCTGCCTGAACCTCTTATGAAACAAATCTTCTACATCATCAACTACACTTATTTCATTTGTGTAGGTATCCTGCTCATTTTTACTTCGGTATTTTATCTGGGAGGGAAGGAGCAGCTACAGTTACAGCTTGGCGATTTCTGGAGGTTTGTGCTGGGCAGGATCGCGTTCAATGAAATCATATTGGTTGTCTTCCTGCTGTTTCTTTTTCTCGTAAACTTTTTTTTCCAAAAGTCGGTCGATTTCAGGACAAGGCTGAAGTTGCTGTCCAAAGCTTTCTTATGGCTGACACTGTTATCGGTTATATTTGTATTTGCCAATTATTCTTTTCGATAACCACTCTATTTATATAAAAGAAAAAGGCCGCCTTAAAGCGACCCTTTCAACTAACTGAAATCAAATTTTAGTTGGAATAGACTTTTATATAATCGATTACATAGTCCTGCGGAAATATGCTGTCATCTACATCCGGGCCGCCAAAGTTTCCGCCAACAGCTACATTTAAAATAATATAGAACGGCTGGTTATAAGGCCAGTTGGCTTCGTTTTTATTTTCCGGAGCATAGGAGAAAAATATTTTCTCATCCACAAGGAAGTCAATCTTTTCGGGAGTCCATCGCACCGCATAATTATGGAAACCTTCTTCAATTTCCGGCATCAGGGTTTTATGGCCAAATGCGTTATCCCCATGTCGGTCCTGGAAATGAAGTGTCGTGTAAGCCATATCCGGTTCGCGTCCGATATATTCCAATATGTCGATCTCGCCCGCCAGTGGCCAGCCTTTTTGCCCTATATTAGACCCCAGCATCCAGAATGCGGGCCATATGCCATGTCCTGTCGGGATCTTGGCACGGGCCTCTATATAACCGTATTTAAATTCTTTTTTGCCGGCGGTGGTGATACGGGTAGAGGTATATTTGTCTCCATCCTTTTTTGCCGTAATGGTCAGGAAACCGTCTTTAACGGTATGATTATCTTTGGTGTACAGCTGGCGTTCATTATTGCCCCATCCGCATACGTTGGGGCATCCGTCGCCAAGCTCAAAGTTCCATGCTTTCTCGTCTAGTTTTTTGCCATTAAAGTTCTCTTCCCATATCAGTTTGCCTTTTTTTACCTGTGCGGAAACAGAGATAGCCCCCAGCATTATCAAGGTCATTGTTATTTTTCTCATGGCTTTGCGTCTTTTCCGTAGCTAAATCCGGTTTCAAGGCTTGTTGCCGAGCTTCCGCCCACGAACACCATGAAATCACCCGGTTCTGCTTCCCATTTTTTATTAGCAGTATAAAATTCTATCGTCTTTTCGTCAATTGTAAATGTTATGGTTTTTGTCTGGCCGGCTTTTATTTCAACCACCTCAAAGCCTTTCAGCTCTTTTACAGGGCGTGTAACCGATCCTATTATATCCCGTATATACAACTGTGCGACTTCTTTGCCATCAACATTGCTGTTGTTTTTCACATCGAACGTAACCGTTATGTTTCCCTTTTCTGAAAAAGAGGGACTGCTCAGCTTCAGGTTAGAATATTCAAACTTAGAATAGCTCAAACCGTGCCCGAAAGGGTAGAGGGGGGCATTGCTTTGGTCGATATAATGCGACCAGAAAACGCTCTCGGTAGGTTGTCCGTTGCCGGGCCTTCCCGTAGCCTTATGGTTGTAGTACAGCGGCATTTGCCCCACGCTCCTAGGGAAGCTCATAGGCAGCTTACCGCTTGGGTTATAATCACCGTAAAGCACCTGCGCTATGGCATTCCCGCTTTCAGTACCAAGGTGCCATGCTTCCACTATTGCAGGAATGTTTTGGGCAGCCCATGGCAATGCCAGTGGCCTTCCGTTGGTTAGTACCAAAACGATGTTTGGATTTGCCTTATATACTTCTTCCAATAATTCCTGTTGTACTCCCGGTAACCCAAGTTCACTACGGCTACGGCCTTCACCGGTCTGTAACCCGTGCTCACCCAGCACCATTATAACCACGTCTGCGCCTTTGGCGGCGTTTACAGCTTCGCCAAACCCGCTTTTGTCAGTCATATTTATCTTTGTTTCCACAATAAATTTAGGATCGCCCAAGGCTACATCGGCACCTTTGGCATACACTAACTGGTTGCCTTTATATGCCTGCAGGCCTTCCAGTACTGATACCGCTGTGTTTTCATCGGCACCAATCCTCCAGCTGCCAAGAGGGCTGGTCTTGTCGTTTGCCAATGCGCCGATCAACGCTATCTTCTGTCCCTGCTTTTTTAGGGGAAGGAGATTTTTGCTATCATTCTTTAAAAGTACAATCGACTTCTTTGCCATATCCAGCACACCATCATGAAATTCCTTTTTTCCAATGGTTTGCTGCTCGCGGGCTTCGTCACAATACTTGTATGGATTGTCAAACAGGCCAAGTTCAAACTTAACCCTTAATATGCGTCGTACGGCGTCATTTATATTAGATTCAGATACCTTGCCTTCCTTTACCAGGTTTACAAGATGTTGTATGTAGCCATGTGATTCCATGTCCATGTCGCTGCCAGCGTTTGCTGCGAGCTCAGCGGCATGTTTGAGATCTTTCGCGTAGCCATGGGCCATCATCTCACCCATCGAGCCCCAGTCCGATACTACGAAGCCTTTAAAGCCCCAGTCTTTCTTGAGTATATCGCGCTGTAAATACGCATTTGCGGTTGCAGGTATGCCTTCAAGTTCGTTAAAAGAATTCATGAACGTGAGCGCGCCTGCATCCGAAGCAGCTTTAAATGGAGGCAATACTATATTATGAAGCGTGTTATTGCTTATATCTACCGTGTTATAATCTTTGCCTGACTCGGCAAAAGAGTACCCCGCAAAATGCTTTACGCATGCAGCAAGGTTAAATTCGCCAAGGTCTCCCTGAAAGCCATGTACCCGTGCAACAGCTATCTGGCTGCCCAGGTATGGGTCTTCGCCCGCGCCTTCCATAACGCGTCCCCAGCGTGCATCCCTGGATACATCCACCATGGGTGCAAATGTCCAGTTCAGTCCGGAAGCAGCAGCTTCGGCGGCAGCTATCCCTGCCGATTTTTCTATAGCCTCCATATCCCAGCTCGCTGCTTCGGCAAGTGGTATGGGGCTGATGGTTTTATATCCGTGAATAACATCGTAGCCAAATATCACTGGTATTCCCAGCCTTGTTTGTTCTACGGCAATCTTTTGTAATGCTTTTACATCTTTTACGCCCTTTACATTCAGCATGGAGCCTACCCATCCTTTTTTAAGGTGCTCATATTTATCGGCTGCCACACCATCTTTAGGCGCGGGCCCGGTTACATCCCAAAAGCCGTTATACTGGTTCATCTGGCCCACTTTTTCTTCAAGGGTCATAAGATTCAAAACCGAGTCAACCTTTCGGTCTATCGGAAGGCCTTGTTTTGTGGAGGCAATATTTTGTTTTGTGGAGCCACATCCAAGCGCAATCGCTAGTAAGGCTACCCAGGCATATTTAGGTAAATTATATTTCATTATAATTTTTTGAATCCAATAAGCAGGGAGGCCGGCCAGGCCAGCCTCCATACTATTGGTAATTAGAACAGATGTTTTTTGAAAAATTTATTCCTGGTAAACCTCTACATAATCTACCTCCATGGTCGATTGTGTAAAGCCGGGGTCAATAGCGCCGCCTAAATTTCCTCCCATGGCTACGTTCATTATCAGGAAGAAGTCATGGTTGAAAGGCACTGATCCCGAGTTAGGGAACGTTTTATATTCGTTGCCATCAACATAGAACCGGATAAAGCTCGGGCTCCAGTTGATAGAATAGATATGGAAATCGTCAGATACGCCCGGTACTACAGTACTGCCTGTATTTGCATTACCGCCTGAGTTGCCAGGGTAGTGCAGCGTTCCACTGATCCTGTTTTGGTCATTTCCTATGTGTTCCATCATATCAATTTCGCCACAAGCAGGCCATCCTACTACATCCTGGTTGGCTCCCAGCATCCATAAAGCAGGCCAGGTACCGCCACCGCTTGGCAGTTTGGCCCTGATTACAACCTTGCCATACGTAAATTCAAATTTATTTTCTGTTTTCATACGGGCAGATGTATAGTTGAAACCCATATAATTTTCAGCCTTGGCTGTTATTTTAAGCGTTCCGCCTGATACTACTGCGTTTTCCGCTTTGTAATACTGTTTCTCGGCATTACCCCATCCGTTGTTGTTGGTTAGTTCCATTGTCCATTTAGAAGCATCCGGAGCGCCTGCTGTATTGAACTGGTCTTCCCATACAAGGTTGTCATAAACCGGCTCATCATCCGGGTATGGAGGCTGGGTAGTTAGTATAAGGTACCATGCAAGGTCGGTATTATTGCCTTGTACAACTCTTACCTGCATGCGTGTTGCAGTGATGCTTAAAACCTCATAAGTGCTTGAGCCAATATAGTATCCTAAGAATCCATTATTTGAGATTGTAAATTGTGTACCTGTACTTCCTGCCGGAGCTACATAAGAGGAAGCAGCGCCAAGTGTAACGTTTTTCACTCCCGAAACATCATAAGGTAAGCAAGTGTCTGCTCCAAGCGGTGTACCGCCTACACTTGTATAGGACGCATTAAAGAATGTAGCGCCGCCATTATCATTCTCGAATTTTATCTGTTCGCCATCAAGGCTAAATGTAAATTCGTTATTATAAAAACAGCTGCTCACATCAGACCCGGCTTTCTCGAAAGGAGCCGCAGCATAATAGGCAGGCCAGTTGTTATTGCCGTCAGGAGTGTTTGGGCCTACGCCAAGGTGTCCGGCTTCTGCCGCAGCAATGTACCATACTTTAGAGGTGCCTCCCGTAAGGAACTGTGTAGTTTCTTCATCCTCGAAGTTTAGCAATACGTTTTCCATCATAAATGAGGCCGTTGTAGCCACGCCGCCTTTGCCATAAGCAATCACAACAACTTCATAAGAGTTAACCCCCTGAGCTGTTACAGTATAAGGATATACGCCGCCTGCTACAGTTGCCTCGCCGCCGCCCTGTATCATGTACTTAAAGCTTATAGCATTATCGGCAGTTGCCCTTAATACTACTTTTCCGCTTCCGTCACCATTAGGGAACTCGGCTGACTTTCCTACCACATCATAGGTAAATGCCAGATTGGTAGGGGCCACAATATCCCCAAATTTTGTGTCATCATCCTGGCAGCTCGTCACAAGTACAAGCAGCATCAGGAATTTTCCTAAATTTTTTAATGTCTTTTTCATAGTTTAATTTGATAGTTGCACATCATCAAAATAGTAGGTTTCTCCTGTACCGGCAAAGCCGAAATTAAAGAAGAATACCACATTTCGATAATTGTTTGCGTTATTTATTCCTGTAAAGTCAAAAGTTACTTCTTCCCACTGGTTTGCAACGGTTGTCACTGTCTGTTTTTCGATATTCAGGGCTTCGTTCAATGGAATCGTTTCAAATTTCATCAGCAGGGGCATACCTGCCGCAGGCGACCACACTTTCATTTTTACCTTATGCATGGTTGAAAAATCTATAGGGCTTGCCATAGGGAGGGCAACGCCAGCCCAAACCTGAGATCCTGCTCCTTTTACAACCTGACCCACCTGGGTGCTTGTATTGATTCCGGTAACGTGCGGGTTATCTATTCGCTGGCCATTTGCGCCACCAAAATTATTCCATGCATAATTTGCTGTACTGCTTTGGAAAGTAAGCGGCAATACCAAAGGATCCTGGCCATCAAATACCGCGATATCATCAAAGTAATAGGTATCACCATTACCTGAGTTACCTGCATTGAAGAACAAAACTATTTTTGAATATTGTGCATTCAGGTTGGCTCCTCCAAAATCAAAAACCAATTCTTCCCATTCATTTGCAACAGTTGTAGTTGTAGCCGCTTCAGCATTGATATTGGCATTAGTAAGATTTTCAAGCTTCAGTATAACAGGAACGCCTGCTGCCGGCGACCATACTTTCATTTTGAAATGATGTCCTGCTGCAAAGCTCACAGGAGTATCAAGCGTAAAGAAACCACCTGTCCAAACAGCACCCGCAGGTGTCATAGAACCCACTTTAGAGCTTGTATTGATTCCACCTGAACCAGGGTTTGCAATCACGCCTGCCGTTGCACCGTTGAAAGTTGTTATATTGTAATTGAGCGTAGGGTTCTCAAAGTTGATAGGCAGTACCATTGGATTCGAAATGGTCACATCCTGCGTATAAACTGCTGTTGCCGCACCACCGCTGTAAGCAGTTACCGTTACGGTGTAAGTTCCGATACCATCATACACATAATTGATTGTCTGGCCCTCGTTAAACTCTACAGCAGGCAGGGAAGAATCCTCACCAAAAGAAACTGTAAAATAGGTTTCATAATCTGCCGTAGCCGATACATTTATCGATAATGAGTTACCTACAACTGCAGCAATGTTTACTTCAAGGTTTTCAGGAGCAACAAACGTTACAGTAAGCGGCAGGGTTACTTCTGTAGTCTTGCCATTGATCCCTGTCGCGATAAGCCTCACATTATACTGCCCTTCGGCATATACATGGTTCACTTTTTCGCCAAGCCCAAGCGCAACAGGTTCTGCTGTTCCGTCACCAAAATAAAGCTCATAGCTCACAACACCTTCGCCATGCGGCGCGATAGTTACAAGTCCGCTATTGTCCTGTGTGATGGTGAACAACGCAGAAAGGTTTTGAGGGGCATTCGCATTATCTGCAAATGTCGTATCGCTATCTTCGTCAGAGCAGCCCGCAAGTAGCGCCACAAAAAGAATGCTGAATATAAATTTAAATTTTTTCATATAGCTTTTTTATTAATAATTCGGGTTTTGTGCCCAGTTACCGTTAGAAAACTGGATCTCTTCATAAGGAAGCGGGAATACTTCATTTTTACCTTCTACAAAGCCGTCAATCTCGGCGCCTGCCCTTCCTGTCCTTACAAGATCGAAGAAACGGTGGCCTTCGCCTACAAGTTCTCTTCTTCTCTCATCAAATATAAATTGTGTTAGTGCAGATCCTGAAGCTGTTATGTTGTGGTTTGCGTCGCCAAAAGCTCTCTGCCTCACCAAATTCAGGTAGGTACGTGCCTTAACATCGTCCAAACCACCCCTGTTCAGTGCTTCAGCAGCCATCAGCAGTACGTCTGCATAACGGATAGACCTGTAGTTGTTTGGGTTCGTAAGGTTTTGGTCCGGAATGTTAAGGTCGCCTTTCCTTGGTATGTATTTTTTATTGTAAAAGCCTGTATGCTCATAACCTTGGCTATAAGTTACCTCAGGATGGGCAGCCTGCCATGCCACAATGTTAAGGATAGCAGCATCTCTTCTTAGATCTCCCGGCTCAAAAAAGTCATATGTTTCCTGAGTTGGGATGTTAAAGCTGTATCCAGGGTCGTACAATGGGCCAGCATAGCCCCTTGGGCCGTTAAAACCTACTGCTACGTTACCTTCGCTACACTGTAGGCAGGTAAAGCTTCCACCTTCGGCATCAGTGTACTGCACTTCGAAAACAGATTCGGAGTTGTTCTCGTTATTGTTCTCAAATATGGTATCGTAATTGCTTACAAGCGTGTAAGCGTTAGATTGTATAAGCGTTTCAAGGACAGCTGCAGATTGTGCGAATTTCTCAGGGTGACCATCTCCAAGGTCAGCCCAGTACAGGTACGCTTTTCCTAGCAATGCCCGTGCTGCGTTCTGGGTTACCCTGCCTTGTTGTGTTGCAGGCCCCGGATTAAGGTTTTCAATAGCAAAAAGAAGGTCGGCTTCTATAGAAGCATATACATCCTCAGCAGAGGAGCGCGGAATAGTTGTTTCATCGCCCAGTTTGAACCTTGCATCACCTTTCATAGGTATACCGCCAAACCATTTAACCAGTTCGAAATGGAAATAAGCCCTTAAAAAACGGGTCTGTGCTATTATTTGCTCTTTGCCTTCAAAATCAGTTTTGTCTTTAAATTCAAGGATATAATTTGCCCTGTTTACACCGGCAAACATCCAGTCCCATATGTTTTTAACCTGAGGGTTTACAGGAGTATGGCTCATGTTATCCACTTGCTGGAAACCAGGTGTATCAGTTGCGCTCTCTCCTCCGCAAAGCGTATTGTCAGAGGCTATCTCTCCTAACAGTACATTCTGGTAAGTTGATTGCAGCATGTCATAAACGGCAATTAATGCCTGTTCGTAATCTGCTTTAGAATTAAAATAGTTTTCAGAATCTATAGAGTAGGGAGGGGTCCTGTCAACAAAATCGTCCCCACATGAAATATTCAGTGTTAAAAAACTTAATGCAACTACGGCTGTTATTATTTTCTTCTTCATTGTCGTAATAATTAAAAATTAATGTTTGCACCTATCATATACGTCCTCGCAACCGGATAGAAGCCATAATCGATACCGCCTCCTATCGATGCACCTGAAGATGCTCCCGGATCATATCCCCTGTATTTTGTAAAAGTATACAGGTTGTTCACCCCTGCATACAGCCTTACTTTTGTAGGGCCGCTTTTGCCAATTAATTTTTCGTCAAAAGTATAGCCCAACTGTACGTTCTGTATCCTTGCGTAGGAAGCGTCTTCTACATAATAGCTCGAGAAAACATTGTTATTTGTGGCTCCAGTGGTTACCCTTGGCACAGAGTTGCTGGTACCTTCGCCGGTCCACCTGTTAAGCACATAATTAAGTCGGTTGCCATTTGGCACATTCCTTTCATAGTTCCTTACCATATCATTACCTATTGAGGCAAATGTATATGCTACGAAGTCAAATCCTTTGTATTGAAGGTTGATGTTAAAGCCCATTGTTGCAGCCGGTATCGGGTCGCCAATATTGGTCTTGTCATTAGCATCTATCTTACCATCGTTGTTTACGTCTGCAAAACGAATATCGCCCGGCTGTGTGCTCTGTGATCCAAGCCCGCTTTGCGAAGGGGCTGCATCAATTTCAGCCTGGTTCTGGAAGATACCCTCCATTTTCAGACCATAGAAGTAGCCCATTGGCTTACCAACTTCCATCCTTGCTGCGGCTTCACCAAGGCCAAAGCCACCGCCGGATAAGAAACCGGTTGCATTATCAACTTTAGTTACCTTGTTTTTAAGGAAGGTAACATTGTAATTAACATCTATCCTAAAGTCATCGCTCAGGTTCTTCCTATAGCCCAATGCAAGTTCAAGACCGTAGTTCTTTACATCTCCTGCATTAATTGTAGGGAAGCTGGATCCCGGTGCGGAAGCTCCTAATATACCTGATACCGGAATATTAGGTATAAGAAGGTCTGTACGTGTATCTACGAAATAATCAGCTACAAAGGTAACCTCGTTGTTGAAAAAGTTAAGGTCGGCACCAACGTCAAATTTCTTCGCAGCTTCCCACTTCACTTTAGGGTTTGGTATAGGCCCTACAGCAGTACCTGTAGTAAGTGCATTATCAAATACATACGTAGCTTCTCCGTTCAGTAATGCGGTATACAGATTATTACCAATCTGGTCGTTACCAAGTGAACCATAGCTTGCCCTCAATTTCGCGAAGCTAAGTATATTGTTTTGTTTAAAGAAAGACTCATCTGAAAGTACCCATCCTCCTGTTACCGAAGGGAAGTAGGCTACTCTGTTGTCCGGTCCGAATTTAGTCGACATGTCCCTTCTGATCATTGCAGAGAAAAGGTAACGCCCTTTGTAGTCATATTGAAGCCTTCCAAAATAAGAAAGCCTTCTTTCGTCATACTTATACGATCCTGCTGATTTTTGCAATGGCAGGCCATTTGCAAGGCTGATATCGGCAAATTGCCAAGAGTTATTCGGCACGTCATAACCTGTTGCAGATAATCCTGTACCCCATTCTTTGAATATGGTATTACCTAGCGTGAATGAAAAATTATGGCTTTCTGCAATTGTTTTTTGGTATACTGCAAAAAGGTCAAAAGTATAGCTATTATCGTTTACGGTAGCTTGTGAAACACTGCTGCGGGTAATGTTGTATATTTTGCCGGGACCGTAATCAACTATTTTGCTAAAGCTTTTCGAGCCGCTGTTAGCCGTATTGAAACCCATCCTTCCAGTAACTGTCAGCCCTTTTATTACAGTGTAATCAAGGCCAAACGTACCATTTATTTTCTTGTAATTGTAATCGTTATACGTATTGTCTATTTGAGCCAACGGGTTGATTATTTCGTTACCAAAGCCTGAAGTGGCAGGTACAAGCGTGTAATCTCCGTTTTCGTCACGGGTATCCTGTAAAGGCGATATATTAAGTGCATTGAACAATACCGAACCAAGTGCGTTTTCATTTAATGTTTTCCTATTGAAATACGTATAGATAATGTTCGTATTCAGTTTAAGATTATCTGAAAGGTCAGCACCAAGCGATAGCCTCGCGGTATTCCTTAAAAAGTTCGATTTATCGGGACCAACAATACCTTCCTGGTCAAGGTGCGAACCACTAAAGGCATATGTTATCTTATCTGATCCTCCTGAAAGGTTAATGTCATGGCTGACAAGCGGCACATTTTTACTAAATACCTGATCCTGCCAGTCTGTTACTTTTCCAATCCCGCTAAGGTTAGGAAAGGGTAATGGCTGTCCTCCGTTCGCATAGCTTTCGTTAAGCAACGCGGCATACTGAGTACCATTTAGTGTTGGCAGTTTTCTTGAAGTTTCCTGGAAGCCTGTATAAACATTGTAGGAAACAGACGTTTTTTGGTTTTTTCTTCCTTTTTTGGTAGTAACCAATACCACGCCATTAGCGCCAATGGTACCATATATGGCAGCCTGCGCATCTTTTAATACAGTTATCGTTTCAATATCCTGCGGGTTCAGAAGGCCAAGCTCTCCAACGTAACCGTCGATGATCACTGTAGGCCCGGCAGCACCGTTAGTCCCGATACCTCTTATCCTGATATCAAGGCCTGCGCCGGGAGATCCGGATTGCGTGGTTACGTTTACTCCTGATACCGTTCCCTGTAGCGCCTGTTCTACTTTTACAGGTCGTAACCTTCCTAAAGTTTCAGCACTTACGACACTTACCGCGCCGGTTACTTCCTTTTTTTTCTGGGAGCCGTAACCAATTACTACTACCTCGTCGAGCGTTTTTGCCGTCTCTTTAAGGTTTACTGTAATACTTTGGCTGGATGTAGCAACCATTTCGAATGATTCAAAGCCTATAAAGCTAAACACAAGCGTTGAACCGGTGGGTACTGAAATGGAAAAATTACCATCCATGTCGGTAACCGAACTTACAGTAGAATTTTTTACAGCGATACTTACCCCCGGCATAGACAGCCCGGTTGCCGCTTCATTTACCTTTCCGCTAATCTCAACATCCTGCGCGAAACAAAATGACGACATTAGCATAAAGGCAATCAAGAATAATTTTGACTTCATATAAAAATTGATTTTTGTGATTTTATAAAATTATGGCAGTCTCCAGTAAATAAATTAAAAAGAACCCCTACAAATAATATACATTCTTAAAAAAAGCTTTCCAAAGGCACGTTTTCTATTAATACCCCTGTATTAACACGATTTTAAGAGTGTTGTAAATGCGACAAATTGCCTACGAAAACATTGTAATAACAGCCTTTGTTGTGGCAATGTATAGGTGTTTTACGTAATTGTTGTAGTAGGCTAAACCGAAAGAATGTACTCAACAAGTCCTAATTCGTGAGGTAAATCCATTTTTTTACGCAAACGGTATCGTTTGATCTCTACACTCCTCACAGAAATGTTAAGCAGTGGCGCTATTTCTTTAGATGATAAATTCAGCCTCAGGTACGCACAAAGCCGCAAATCATTCGGTGTAAGTAGCGGATGTGCCTTCTTGATCTTTTTCAGGAAGTCCTTATCAGCGTTGTTAAATGCCTCTTTAAACATATCCCATGTATCATCCTCATTGATGTTTTTATTTATCGTAGTAATCACTGATTTAATATTTCCACCCTCGCCTGACTTCTTCAGGTCGTCTTTTATCATCGACAGCAATTCATTCTTTTTGATGAGGTTCATTGTTGAGGCAGCCAGTTCCCTGTTCTTGTTCTCAAAATCCTGTTCCAGCTGCTGGTTTTTCACCTTCATCAATTCCTGCTCATTTTCAAGCTCTTTGATCTCGAGCAGTCTGTTATTTTCTTCAATCAGCTTTTCTTTCTGCCTGTGGTAGTAGTTCTTGTAGGCCCTGTTAATGAGATATGCCGCAATTATAGCTATTATCAGGTATATGAGCAATGCAAGTGTGGTAGCATACCATGGCTTCAGTATCGTAAAAGAATATTCTGCGGTATTAACTGACAATGAGTTCCCTGTTTTTGCCCTTACACGGAAAGTATAATCTCCGGAGGCAAGATTTTTAAAATTAATAAATGGCCTGTTGCTCCACTCGCTCCATTCCTCTTGTACGCCCTCCAGCATATATTGGTATTCCGCATTTACATATTTGCCATATTCCGGTACTGTAAATGAAAAGGTCAGATTGTTTTCGCTGTGGCCAAAGCTCCCTTCGGATGAAACCGGTTGTGATACCGTATTTTGATTCATCACATTTGTCGCTACATTGGTAATGAAAACATTATACCGGTTAAATGCAAGCTCGCTCATATTGATGGTATAATAGCCATCTGTTGTACCTATCAGGTAAGTGCTTGGGGTTATTTGGGTAATGTTCTCAAAACCCAGCATCGAATTGGTCAGCGAAGAGGGGATAGGTATGATATCATGTTTCAGTTCGGTATTAAGTTTGCCACACGAAAAATAGTTGATATAGTTTTTTGTAAAAAACCAAAGTTTATCCGTCTTGTCAGGCGTAAGTTTTCCTGAGATATACTCATCGTTTACAAAAACCTGCGACAGCTTTTGCTGTTTTACAAACTCTTTGCTCTTTTTGTCTAATTTAAAAAAACCGTCTTTTGAAGCATAGTAAATATCATTGTTAAGGCTGCTAAGGCTGGCATTTTTACCTTTAGAAGGAGTTTTGTAAGCATGAAAATTCAATACTTTATTATAGCCGCTGTCAGTGGTAATCCGGAACACGCCCTTGTACTCGTGGCTTATATAAATGTCGTTTCCTGCCAGCTGAAAATAGCGGCTGGAGTAGTCGAAACCTTTTATCCGGTTTCTGAATTTCCATCCTGATGCAGTTTTTTCGAGTACTGATATCCCATGGTAATTGCCCTGGAACAGTAAGTTTTTATTGTAAGGATGCTTTTCAAACTTCCATGTGCCCGACTCTGAAAAGAAATGGACTGAGGAAGCCCCGTTTATAATGTAAGTGCCCGAATCGTGTCCGCAAAACAACGTCCCGTCATATTCGTATAAAGACCATACCTGGCCTTTGGTGCCGGCAACAAATTTAAATTCATCGTTGCTCTTGTAAGCCTTGCAAAATAGTCCCTGGTTTGTGCCTACATAAAGCATTCCATTGTATAGTATAGAAGTATATACCGTTCCTAAAAAGCCGGTATCGTCTACAAAACTCCTTACTGCAGATTGAAGGTTAATGCAATTGATGCCATTGTCCAGCGCTACCCAAAGGTTTTTATCCTTGTCTTCAAATACAGAAAGGGCTGTATTATTGCTGAGTCCTTTGTTTTGGGTAATATGGTGTTTTAATTTGCCCTGTGGTGTTATTACAAAGATGCCATTTGACACCGAACCCAGTGCGAGGCTGCCATCTGTTAACATCTGGCAATTATAGATGCTGCTGATTTTCATCTGGTCATCAGCTTCAGTAATCCACTGGGTTATTGCGCCGTTTTTATACTCTAAAAAGCCGTTAACCTGTGTCTGAAGCAACAGGCCGTCATTAACATGGAATATGTTTACGATCTTGTTTTTTAAAAACGTTTCGTTATTGCTTATCAGCTTGCTCCGGCCATTTTCAATTTCAAAAAGCCCTTCGCCAAATGTTTGGTACATTATAGTATTGTCTACTGTAAAAACCTTATTTATGCCGGTTTTAGGCTTGATGATACGGTATTTTTGCGTTTTGGTATCGTAAATAAAGATCTGGCTAAGCGACTGGAAGATAACCCATCGGTCATATTGCACGATATTCCAGAACTGCTCATCATCAAGAATATCTTTTTTTACAGATTTGCTTAATGAAAAATATTTTAGTGTCCCATTGGGTTGCCGTTGCCAATACCCAAATTCCATATAGCATCCGGTATATATACGGTTATTTATAACCTTTACCGAGCGGAGTATGGTTTCGTTTGGAGATGGGTACAATGTCCATTCCGACCCGTTAAATTCAAGCAGGCCTTCATTGTTCGCAAAGTACATAAAGTTGCCGCTATCCTGGCTGATCATCCAGTTTTGGTTGCCCGCATTGTAAATTTCGGGTGTATATTTTAATATTGGCGGCAGTTCCTGCGCAAATCCTGCGAGGGAAAATAGAAGTAATAGGATTGCCTTTTTTATCAAAATGTGGTAGTTTGGTTAGTTATAGATGGATAAAATACGAATATACAACCTCAAAAACGATTGCGCCGCATCGTCGAGGTAAAAAAAAGCCGCCCAAAACAACATGGGCGGCTTTATCAACATGAACTTAGAAAATTATATGAAATTATTGTTTAATAAAACGGGCAGAACTTTGTTTGCCGTTTATTGTAGTATTTACAATATAAACACCGCTTGTAAGGCCTGATACATCTACAGAAGCATTGTTCTGTGCCGGTTTTGTATCGATTACTTTCTGGCCCATAACGTTGTACACCTGGATACCTTCAATTGCATTTTCAGAAGCAAAGTTAAGCACGTTGCTTGCTGGGTTAGGATACATTGTGAAAGTGTTTTTCTCAACATCTGTTACACCTGCAGTAGCTGCGCCTACCCTTGCATATCCAAGAGCAGTTTCTTGTGTAGGGTTGGCATTAACACCTGTTACAGAGTAGCCGTACTGGAAGATAGCGCCATTGGCATAATCGCCCGGGGCAACGTGGATGCTGAAATTTTCTCCTGCAACAAGTGGTACGTGCATGTTAAGAACCAACGCATAATTTGGTGCTCCACTAAGAACCTTAATAAAAGCTATTCCTGTGTAACCTGCAGCAAGGCTGTTGCTGATACAATGTCCTGAGAATGTAACATCCTGGTTGATAAGTGTATTGTCTTCAACGTAGGTGTTGCCTTCAAATATCTTTTGTCCAGCCCCATTCTGAACCCAGAATGTATCTCCTTCGTTCCATGCATTAAAATTTGGATGAAGGTCAATTGTGCCATCACCCTGATTAAGTACTGTTTTCAAGTCTGCCACTGCCCATGGACTTCCGCCTGCATAAGTAGTGCCATCAAGTTGGAAAAAGTTTGCATAGCCATTAAGTGGAGTCGTGCTTGCTGAAATGGTTACGTTATTTGATTCCGGCATTGCAGGCTCGTCTGCTGTAACTACGGTAAATCCATTTGCGGTCATTTGAGTAGGGTTTGCATTTTTTCCAAGTACAGAAAAGCCATATTGTACAATGCGGCCCGGTTGTATTACGAAATTACCTGTAGATAATGTGAAATTTTCTCCTGCTGTGAGCGCTGCTGTTACTACGAATTCTGTAGCATAGTTATTTGCAGGATCAAGTATTTTTATGAATGCTGTATCTTTAAATTCAGGAAGAAGCGTTGAACTTAGTGTTTTTCCTGAGAAAACCAATTGCTGGCCAGCAAGGTCGGTTCTTTCTGTAAAAGTACTGCCTTCAAATATTTTATTACCATTTCCGTTGCCGTCAGACCAAAAAGAATCGGTAGCGTTATAGGCATTGTAATTTGGGTATAATTTTATTTGATTATTTGCTGCATCGAGTTCGCTTTTTATTTCAGCAACGCCCCATGGACTGCCACCTGCATAAATCAGCTCCTGTCCGTTTTCGAAATTACCATTGTTTTCAAAGAAACTTGCGTAACCTATCCATACAGCTGGGTCAGCACCTAAATTTCCAACGGTTACATTCACCTGTGCATTTATACTGTTAAGGGAAAACAGTGTAAAGCCGAATACTGCTGCTCCCTTAAAAAAATTTGAGAGTAAAGATTTTTTCATGATTGATAAATTTTAATTTTCAGCCAAAGTAGTCATTATATGATATACTATTTCGTTTTCGCGCCTATATAGAAACTATACAATTATTTAACGCTTTAATTTCCATATCCTGAAATATGTAAATATCAATTAATACTGTTACTTTCAAAGAATCTGTTCTTTTACCAGCGATATTTTTTTTACAACCTATAACGTTATGTTGTGGTAATGTATAGTTGATTTACCTATAAAATGAATTTTGTTGTAGTGGAAATAATGACCCTACAATATATTAGATGCTTAGTTTTGAATGCTACACAAATTTAAGTTAGTATAAAAGTATCTGTTTTAAAATGTTAATTGTGTTAAAAAAATTATCAAAATATAGAAATAGCCGATGATTTGAACATTTTATGTGTTTTCGTTAAGTTCATTGTTTTTTAGCTACTTATAAACTTACTTCATTATAATGGGTGTTAAAGTAAATTTAATTAACGGAGTTTATATTTTTATTAAGAGGTGTTGAATCTAGTTTTGCCTCATTAATAACTTAATTTAAAATTCAGCAAAATGAAAAAGATCAATTTATTTGTATGTACGCTTGCGATAGCAGGATTGGGATTCACTTCATGTAGTGATGATGACAGTAGCAACACTGGTAATACCGACGTTGAGATTGCGGGAACGTATGACCTTAGGGAAGTAAACACCCAGGAAGCCACGGATTTTGATGAGGATGGAACATTGCACATTAACCAAATGGAAGAATCCGACTGCTATAATAACTCTAAGGTTACATTTAATGCAGATAATACCTTCACTGCCGATATGAACGGTATTATCGTTAATGAAGACAATGGTACTTCGGCCTGTGCACAAACTACAGTTTCAGGTACTTGGGAAATTTATGCAGGTACCGGTGCTAATGTTGTGCTAAGGGTTAGGTATGAAGATGATAATGGTGACAACGTTGTGGCAAATTTCACCAAGCAGGGTGGAAAGCTTACAATGTATGAACTGTTTTCCGAGTATCCTGACAGGAATGCTCAGGGTGGTGCTGTTTACACCAATGGCGATGTTGAATTTATTTATGATAAACGATAATTCAGTCGTTTGGGCTTAAAAAAAAGGGCGTTCTTTATGAATACCCTTTTTTTATACTATCTCGGCGCTAAGCCCTGCATCCAGAAGCCCTGTGCATTGCGGCTTCAGCTCTTTATATTCGCCCGTCTTAACTGTGCACTTGCCATTATAGTGAACGATAAGCGAGCATTGCTCAGCCTGTTCTGCGGTATGGCCGCAAACTTTTATCAGCGTGTTTATAACGTGGTCAAATGTATTCACCTCGTCGTTATACAATACGATCTCATTATTCAGGGAAGTGAGTTCTTCAACTAATACTTCCTCTAAAACTTTTTCCTTGGTACTCATGCTCACTCTTTTAATCTGAAATGCTAATTTACATATTTTAGTGAAACCCAATTGTTCCTGCTAAATTTTTTTACAAAGGTAAGGCCTTTTTCGGTACACGAAGTATCAATGGCAGGTATGTCTTCTTCATAGAACCCGCTAAGCAGCAATATGCCACCCGGATTAAGGCAATCTGCATAAGCCAGCATGTCGTTAAGCAATATATTGCGGTTGATATTGGCAATAATAACATCATAATTTTTTTCCTCAAGCAAAGCAGCATCACCTTCATAAACACTTATATGGTGGCAGTTATTTCGCTCTGCATTTTCAATAGAATTGAGGTAACACCAGTTGTCAATATCAATTGCATCAATGGGCTGCGCGCCTTTCATCTCGGCAAGTATGGCCAAAATGGCCGTACCGCACCCCATATCAAGTGTTTTTTTACCCTCGATATCTGTCTCAAGCAAATGCTGGATCATCATAAAGGTCGTTTCGTGGTGCCCGGTGCCAAAGCTCATTTTTGGCTCGATTACGATATCATACTTCACATCTTTCTTTTCATGGAATGGTGCCCTTACCCTGCAGGTATTGTCCACATCAATAGGTTCAAAATTCTTTTCCCATTCCTCATTCCAGTTTACCTGTTCTATTTCTTCAAAAGTATAGGTTATCTTAAATTCATCAGAGCCCAGGATGTAGATGCCATCAAGGATATTTTCATTCCAAAACTCCTTTTGTATATAAGCAGAAAGGCCTTCTTCAGTTTCTATAAAACTTTCAAAAGGGGTTTCTCCCAGTTCGGCCATAAGTATTTCCGCTCCCGGTTCTTTGGGTTCGACTGTAAAGTAGTAACCCATATAAATGTTCGACATAACTTTAAATTTTTGCAAAGGTAATATTTACATAACATTGGATAAGTTGATTTAATATTAAGTTTGCGCAAACTTTACAGGGCTTTACAAAATAAAACAATTTGATAACAATTATCAATTCAGATAAAGCGGATATTTCTTTGTTTTGCGGTATTGAACTTAATTATAAAAACGCACCCGATGAAAAAAAATGTACTCTTGTTTATAGTATCCTTCTGTATTACAAATGCATTTGCGCAGATTGATATCAAAAGGACGACCAAAGATAATGATTTGAAACTTTCGGTGCTGCCATACTATAATTATGGTAAAGGTTTGGGTATAACGTCACCGGATAGTCTTTTTCAGTTCAATATCCGCTTCAGGATTCAGAACAGAGCTACCTATCTTCAGGAAGAAGGAGAGGAAGCGGCTATTGATGGCCAGGTGCGCCGCCTTCGCCTGCGATTTGACGGTTATGTGGGCGACCCGAGATTCATCTACGCCATACAATTGTCTTTCGCTCCCGGCGATGTTGGTGAAATTAAAGATGGCGAAAACCTTAATGTAATACGCGATGCGGTAGTTTTCTACCGGCCGGACAGGAACTGGAACATTGGCTTCGGCCAAACGAAACTGCCGGGCAACCGCCAGCGTGTCAATTCATCAGGCGCCCTGCAACTTACCGACAGGACCATCAACAATGCCAAATTCAACATCGACAGGGATTTTGGCTTCCAGGTGCACAACCAGAACGAGCATCTCAACAGGTTTTCATACAATTTCAGGAGCGCCATAACAACCGGAGAGGGACGAAATTCTACCGACAAGCCTGATAATGGGCTTGCCTACACAGGTAAAGTAGAATTATACCCATTTGGGTCATTTACAAAGGACGGCGCTTTTTTTGAAGGCGACCTTAAGCGTGAAACAACACCCAAAGTGATGATATCCGGCGCCTACCAATACAATAATAAAGCCAGGAGGACAGGCGGCCAGCTTGGCGACGACCTCTTTGAAAAAAGGGATATGAAAACGGCTTTTCTAGATGCCATGTTGAAATATAATGGCTGGGCAGCTATGGCAGCTTACATGCAGCGCACTGCCCGTGACCCTATAACTGTCAATCCAAATGATGCCACCGATATTAAATATATCTTTACGGGTAGCGGATTCGATTACCAGCTTAGCTATCTCTTTCCTTCAAATTATGAGATCATCGGGCGCTTTTCTACCCAAAACGTCAATAGGGATATAGCTGCCCTTGCGCCGGATACAAACGAATATAGTATTGGCATTACTAAATATGTATGGGAACATGCTTTTAAAGCCCAAATGGAGTTTACCCTTGACGACATGAAGTACTTTGATAACACCTCTAAGCAAAACTGGTATATTCGTTTCCAGGTAGAAATAGGGATATAATCAGTTAACAAGAAACACTGATTACACCTATATAACGGGTCGTAACAGATTTTTATATCGTTTTGACTAAAAACAGGGATAATCATACTCAGGCAGGAAATTTGTGAAATCCATTTCAAAACTTACTTCTAATCAGTATTATCGATGTAATACGTATTTCTAATCCTTTTATTTTAATAAATTTGCAGGGACTTAAACACGCAACATTATGTTACAGGCTGCAGATACTATGCTAAAAAGTGAGTTGGAACACTACTTCGACAAATTCAGGCAAAATATTGTCGGGATAGGGCAGGAGTTTGTTTCGCCATTCGGCAAACAGGAGATCGTTTATACCGACTGGACCGCCAGCGGCAGGCTTTACAGGCCTATCGAGGAAAAAATCCTTAACGACTTTGGGCCTTTTGTAGCCAATACCCATACCGAGACCACCGTGTCAGGAACAGCGATGACCAATGCCTACCACGAAGCAAAGCATATCATAAAGCACCATGTGAATGCCAGTGCCGATGATGTTCTAATTACAACCGGAACGGGTATGACCGGGGTAATAAACAAATTCCAGCGTATCCTGGGGCTTAAAGTCCCTGAGAACCTGAAGGCCTTTACTAAAGTTCCCGAAGAGAAAAAGCCTGTAGTGTTTGTTTCGCACATGGAGCACCATTCCAACCAGACATCCTGGCTGGAAACCATTGCCCATGTTGTGGTAATCCCTGCCTGTCCCGAAGGTCTTATTTGCCTTGACAGCTTTAAAGGTCTGCTTGAGGAATATAAAGATTGTACACTTAAAATAGCATCGGTTACGGCCTGCTCTAATGTCACAGGGATTAAAACGCCATATCATGAAATAGCAAAAATCATACATCAGTATAATGGTGTGTGTTTTGTGGATTTTGCCTGCTCGGCTCCCTACGTAAGCATAGACATGCATCCTGCCGATGAAGACGCTTACCTGGATGCCATTTTCTTCTCGCCGCATAAGTTCCTTGGCGGTCCCGGCACTTCGGGTGTTTTGATATTCAATAAAAAGCTTTATAAAAATATGGTGCCCGATCATCCGGGCGGTGGTACAGTGAGCTGGACCAACCCATGGGGCGAGCACAAATATGTTGATAACATAGAAGAGCGCGAAGATGGGGGTACACCCGGATTCCTCCAGGTTATAAAAACAGCGCTTGCCGTAAAGCTGAAAGAGCAGATGGGCATTGATAATATACTGAAAAGGGAAAAAGAGATTATCGATTATATTTTTGAAAGGATTGGTAGTATCCCGAACCTTAATATACTGGCGCCACAGCATAAAAACAGGTTAGGCGTAGTATCCTTTTATATCGACGGACTTCATTTTAATCTTGGTGTGAAGCTCCTTAACGACAGGTTTGGCATACAAACCAGGGGAGGCTGCAGTTGTGCCGGCACCTATGGGCACTACCTGCTGCATGTAGACCAGGAAATGTCAAATTACCTTACCGATAAGATCACTGCCGGCGACCTGATACAAAAACCGGGATGGATACGGATGTCAATCCACCCGACAACTACCAATGCCGAAATAAAATATGTATGCGACAGCATTGCAGCAATGGCGGAAAATCATACTGAATGGGCAAAAGACTACAAATACAACAATGCCAGCAACGAATTTAGCCATGTAAATTTACAGCCGGATGCAACCGAAATGGTTAAGGGTTGGTTTGATCTGTAACAGTATCGTCAAGGCGGTGCTTAAATCTTTTGTGTGTCCATAGGTAGTACTCCGGTTTTTCCCTGATCTGCTCCTCAAGCAAATTCATGAACCAGTCGGTTACGGCAAAGTTTGGGTAATCTTTCGGGCTGCCTTCCAGGGGTACGAAAGTGCATTGGTAGTACCCACGGCCTGTTTTATCAATACGGGCAAACATGGCATTCATGTCCAGTTTTTTAGCCAGCATTTCGCCGCCTACCTGCATGGGTACAGTGACCCCGAAAAACTTGCCATAATAAATGATGCTGCTCTTTTTTGGCGACTGGTCGCTGATGAAGCCATAAAATCCTTTAATGCTTTTCCTTTGGTTTTGCCGCATGGCAGGGATTATATTTTTAGTGCCGATGAGTTCTGCGCCATACCGCCCTCTCATTTTTTTAACCAGCGCATCAAAATATTTGTTCCTCACAATCTTGTAAATACCAATGCCTTTGAAGGATTTGAAGTACATATTCATAGACAATAGCCACTCATAGCTTGCATAATGCCCTGTAAACAGCACCACGCTTTTTCCCTTGTCCTCATATTCATGGGCCAGCTCAATATTGGTGAAGGTAAACCTTTTGCGTATCTGCTTATCGGTAATGGTAAGTGACTTTGCTATTTCGAAGAAGGTATCGCAAAAATGGCTGTAGGATTTTTTTTCAATATCCTTTCGCTCTTTTTCGGTCAGGTGCGGGAGGGCAAGGGCGAGGTTTTGCCGTACTACCAATCTCCGGTAGCCAATTATCCTGTAGGTAATGAAACAAGTGATGTCAGAAAGGAAATAAAGTACCCTGAACGGTAGCAGCGAAATAAGCCAGAACAGCGGGTAACTAAGTATGTACGCTAAAAGCTGCATCTCTTTTTTATGCAAATATACTTTTTATTCCCGATTTACAGGGGTGTTTTAGCTACCAGCACAACGGCTGCCTTAGCAGAAACCGGACATCCAATACGCTTTTGCGCCTTTATCAACTGCTGATGGTAAATTTAATTTTCTGCCCTGTGATTTATTGGCTAATTTTACGCTTTATAAAAAGATATGGGAGATATAGATTTGGTTTTAGTGGCTATCATTGCCATAAATGCGATTGTAAGCTATAAGGCTTTTGGGGATTATTCCTTTTTCAGGAAATATGAATTTCATGTAGGGAGCATACGGGCAGGGGAGCAGTACCGGATGTTCACGTCCGCTTTCCTGCATGCCAACCCTACACACCTTATTTTTAATATGGTTACCCTTTTCTTTTTTGCTCCCGTTGTAATTTTCAAATTTGGTGTTGTCGGTTTTCTAATGGTATATTTTGTAAGCCTTGTGGCTGGGAGCCTGCTTACGCTATACTTTCATAAGAATGACTATTCCTACAGGGCTATTGGTGCCTCGGGTGCAGTTGTAGGAGTTTTATTTGCATCAATATTAATAGATCCGGACAGGAAGATCAATTTCTTTATACCGGGTTATATCTTTGGTATATTATACCTTTTGTTCTCTATTTATGGTATGAAGGCTAAGAATGACAACATCGGTCATACCGCGCACTTTGGCGGGGCCATAGGCGGCTATGCAATAGCGCTGTCACGAATGCCAAATATGATATATGATAACACACTGGTTGTCATAATACTTGCTGTGCCAATAGTGATTTTATTCATCATGGCGAAGATGGGAAAGCTGTAAAGCGCAATAATTGGCACGCCTTTTGAAATCTTACAAACAAATCATAAATCAAAAACAAAATACCATGAAAAAAATTGCATTAGTATTGTTTGTGTTCGTAAGCACGATGGCAAACGCCCAGATCCAGCAAAACCAGCCGCCACAGATAAATGTTTCCGGTGAAGGCAGGGTATCAGTAGTGCCTGATGAGGCCGTAATAACCATTGGGGTTGAGAATACCGGGGCCGATGCTGCCGATGTAAAGAAAAAGAACGACATCGCCATTGATGCTATCCTGAAATACCTGAAGAATGCAAAACTGCCCGAAAAGGATTACCAAACCAAAAGGGTGAGCCTGAACAGGAATTATGATTATGATAAAAAGAAATACAGCTACGTAGCGTCGCAGACTGTTATTATCCACTTGAAAGACCTTACAAAATATGATGCCCTTATGATGGGTGTTGTAGATGCGGGTGCCAATAACGTAAACGGTGTGGAATTCAGGACATCGAAACAGGCACAGTATGAAAGCGAGGCAAGGGTTTTGGCTGTAGCCAATGCTAAAAAGAAAGCCGACGACTATACCGCTGCCCTGGGACAAAAAACAGGAAAGGCATTATTGGTTACCGATAATACCCAAACGTATTATCCTGCACCTATGATGCATGCTGAATTTAAGTCGGCAATGGACAGCGCACCAAGAGAAACTCTCGCCATTGGAGAGATTGTGGTTACTGCCAATGTAAACATCAGTTACAGCTTGCAATAACAGGGAATAGCAATATCATACATAAAAGGGAGCTTCGGCTTCCTTTTTTTGTTTGAAGTTGAATCAGAATAAATTTTTACTACAGTTTAGATATGCAAATTGTCTATGAAACATTTTTTCATATATATTTATACCAATAAAAAAACACAAAATACGAAACTGAAAATATGGGATTATTTGACAGATTGCGCGGTGAATTGATCGACATTATACAATGGCTCGATGAATCTAACAACACACTGGTATACCGGTTTGAACGCTTCCAGAATGAAATAAAGAATGGTGCAAAGCTGATCGTGCGCGAAGGACAGGTTGCAGTATTCATCAGTGAAGGAAAGCTGGCGGATGTTTTTTCTCCCGGAACCTATACACTGACTACGGGAAACCTGCCGATACTCTCTACATTACAAGGCTGGAAGTACGGTTTTGAAAGCCCTTTTAAAGCAGAGGTCTACTTTGTTAATACTAAAAATATTACCGACAGAAAATGGGGGACTAAGAACCCGATAATCCTTAATGACAGGCGTTTCGGGATGTTGGAGATCCGTGCATTCGGTACCTATGTAATGCGGGTTAAGGACGCCGGGCTTTTCATAAAGGAAATTGTGGGTACCGACGGCAATTTTACAACCGACGAAATTACAGAGCAGCTAAAGAGCCTTATCGTAACGCGCTTTACCGATGCGATAGGCGAAGCGAACCTGCCTGTTGAAAATTATGCGGCAAACGTGAATGAAGTGTCAGGGCTAATCTTCCAGATGATCGGGCCTGAATTTGAGAAATACGGCATTGAGCTGACAAAATTCCTTATCGAGAACGTTTCGATGCCGGATGAGATCAAGGCCGAGATATTCGAACTTAGCCGCCTGAATGCTATTGACCTGGGCAGGCTTACACAGATGAAGGCCGCAAAGGCATTGGAAAAAGCCGCTGATAACGAACATAGTATTGCAGGTGCGGGCATGGGGCTGTCTATGGGTTACGGAATGGCAGGCCATATTGCCGAAGTATATTCAAACAGCAGGCAGGCATCAGGGCCGCCACCAAACCAGGGGCCACCGCCCATACCTTCGTCTATGGCCATTTTTCTGGTTCTCAACGGAAAACAGGCCGGGCCTTTTGAACTGGATGTGATAAAACAGATGGCTGCCCAAAACGAGATTACAAAAGAAACATTAGTGTGGCATTCGGGAATGGCCGACTGGGCTAAGGCCGGTTGGGTAACCGAGCTGAAAGGTATATTTACCACACCGCCGCCGATACCGCAATAAAATGGAGAGTGCAGAAGAAAAGGTACTCGGTACCGTCAGATTTCCATGCAATAATTGTGGGGCTTATTTAAAATATATGCCGGGAACGCAGCACCTGAACTGTGAGTATTGCGGAACCGAAAATGAAATTCCGCAGGTTACAGGAAAGATCACCGAAAATGATTTTTTTGCCGCATTGGGACAGGGCAAAGGCTTAGGGGTGACAGTGTCTCAGCATTTTGTGAAATGTGGGAGCTGCGGTGCATCATCGTCCAGGGACAGTAGTGTTGCTTCTGCAGCCTGCCCATATTGCCTCACGCCGCTAATCGATGCGGAGCAGGGCTATGATGAAAACATCATACTTCCGGGCTCATTGCTGCCATTCCGGTTGGATAAGGCATCCGCAAAGCAACATTTCGAGGAATGGATAAAAAGCCTTTGGTTTGCGCCTGATGACCTGAAGAAAACCAATATCAATGCCGACCGCTTTAACGGGATATATATACCGTACTGGACCTATGATACCGCTACCTTCAGCCAATACACAGGAGAGCGCGGCGAGTATTATTACGTATCGGAAACTTATACTACTACCGAAAATGGCAAGTCGGTTACCAAAACGCGACAGGTGCGCAAAACCCGATGGTACCCTGCCAGCGGAAGTGTGGGCATGTTCTTTGATGACCTGCTTGTAGGGGCAACCAGGTCGCTGCCGGAAAAATATGTACAGAAGCTGGAACCCTGGGACATGGAAAACCTGATCCCTTTTGGCAAAAGTTACCTGAGTGGCTTCATCACCGAAAAATACCAGATTGATATAAAAGAAGGATTTGAGATGGCTAAGGTGATAGCCGATCCGAGGATAAGGGATGCAGTACGGCATGACATAGGCGGCGATGAGCAGCACATCAATTCTTTAACGACAGATTACAGCAACATTACCTATAAGCACCTGCTATTCCCGGTTTATGTGAATGTCTATAAATACAACAGCAAAGTGTACCAGTTTGTTGTAAATGCGCGTACCGGTGAAGTACAGGGCGAAAGGCCGTACAGCTGGATCAAGATAACGCTTGCCGTAATAGCGTCACTCATGCTGATCGCTGCAATTGTAATAGCTATCCAATACTACCAGAATACACAACAGTAAGTGTGGGAAACTATTCCGGATGATGGATATTATGGTCGTGGATTATACCCTTAATGCTTATAGTTACGGTATGGGTGTCATTGGCTTCTATCCTGCAGGCACCGTTTTGAAATGCATCAACAATTCCGTAAGTAAAGTCCACTTCTTCTAAAACAGGATTATAGGTTTCAATGCGCACGGAGATGAGTACGGTGACAGCACCGTCAACAGGAATGAAGGGGGCACCGGATTCGTTTTTCGGTTCCCATCCTTCATATTGTAATAGCCCGGAATCTATTGCACCTGCAAAATCCGTAGCAGTCCAGTGGTCGCAGTTAAGTGCGATATCATCGGACGTATCGAGCGTATATTTTAAAATGACTTCACTGATATTCAATGGTCTCTTATGCATAATGATTTTTTTTAAGTTCGTAGTAACCTACATTAAAATTACATCAAAAAAACAGCATTAATGTTATAACTGTTTTAATTATTCCTTCTAAAATGGATACGGCATTAAAAATTAAATAGTTAATAGGTTTATTACTATTTTTACTACGGACCAATGATTGCTTTAAACCAAAATAACCATTATGGAACCAAGTGAATCTACTGGCGGTGAACTGCCTATAATCAATTGCCATACCCACGTTTTTACTGCCGACCATGTGCCGCCATTTTTGGCAAAGACATTTGTGTCGGGTATCTTTTGGGGTGTTTTATATCGCATGCTTTCCCTTAAAATGATAGTGGCTTTATTCCGGAAATGGTTCAAAGGGCCTTACAGATGGCAGTTTAAGCCGTGGTACAAACGGTTGGAAATTGCGCTGTACCATACACGTATGGGAATCGTTAGATCTTCGGTCTTGTCTCTTTTCTACTGGCTAATAGGGTTTTGGATGCTGCTGCACATTGTATTCATGGTTTTTCCTGATGTGCTTCCTCAAATTAAAGCCAGGCTCATTGAATATAATATATTGTTATGGCATAAAAAAATGTTTCCTGAAATCCTGACCGCGCTCGCGTTTTGGCTATTTTTCCCCACAGGCAGGAACCTCTTGTTCTTTTTCCTAAAAAAAGGCTGGTCGGTTTTCAGGGCACTGCCGGGAAAAGGTACAAAAGAGCTGGTATTGCGCTACCTAACCATTGGGCGCTTTGCATTTTATACAACACAGGCAGGGATATTCCGCAGGCTTAGGGACCAGTACCCGTCAAAAACATCTTTCGTGATCCTGCCCATGGATATGGAATATATGGGAGCCGGGAAGGTGACTAAAAACTTCTACACACAGATGGAAGACCTTAGGAAAATGAAAAAAATGCTGAAAGATGTAATTTATCCTTTCCTTTTTGTCGATCCGAGAAGGATGACTGATGATGAGAACTTCTTTAGATATAAGGTTAGCAATGGAAAAATAGTCCTTGAACCCTGCATGGTAAAAACGTATATAGAAGAAAACGGCTTTTCGGGTTTCAAAATCTATCCTGCCTTAGGCTATTACCCTTTTGACGAAAGGCTGCTCGTACTTTGGAGGTATGCCCGGGAGAACAATATCCCTGTCATGACGCACTGTATCAGGGGGACTATTTTTTATCGCGGAAAGAAAGAAAAGCAATGGGACAGGCACCCCATTTTCCAGCAGGCCGACAGCAAGGGGAAATATGTTCCGCTGCTGTTGCCCGAAATGTCAAACAAAGACTTCAGTGTAAATTTTACACATCCGCTTAATTACCTCTGTTTGCTGGAAGAAGAGCTGCTGCGCAAAGTGGTTGGTAAAGCTCCTAAGCTGCATGAGGTATTTGGCTATAGTGATGAAAGTACACCCCTTATCCATGACCTTTCGAAGCTAAAGATGTGTTTTGCCCATTTTGGAGGCGAGGACGAATGGCACCGTTTTTTTGAGCTCGACCGCGACCTGTATAGCAGCCAGGTGCTTAAAAATCCTACGGTAGGGATTACTTTTTTAAAGAGCAAAACGGGCCGTAGAACCGACGGGAAAATTGAACAGTTATGGAAAGGCTGCGACTGGTATTCGATACTATGCAGTATGATGCTCCAGTTTGACAATGTATATGCTGACATAAGCTACATTGCCCATGATAATGCTATCCATTCGTTGCTGAAATCGACATTGAAGCACGATAATGCCAAACTGAGGAGCAGGGTATTATTTGGCACCGACTTCTATGTGGTGCGCAACCATAAATCCGAAAAACAAATACTCTCAGATACTATTGCCGGCCTTAGCAGTGAGGAATTCGACCTGATTGCCCGCAGTAATCCAAGGAGTTACCTGAATTTAGCATAAGTAGTTTATAAATAGTAGTACTATGGCACGCAGCAATCATCGTTCAATCATAAGCATATTTGGTATCATTTGCATATTGGCCTTCTTTTTAAGCAGTAGCCCGGCTATTGCTCAGGAAATAATAATCAGTAACTATAAAGCCGTTTACGGTTACGGCACCTACAATACCCATGACATTGTTTTTATCAGGAAATTTGCCAGAAATGGGGTAGATAGTTATCTGGCTGTTGATCCCCAAACGATGGAGACCCAGATTATACCTGCGCGGGTAGTAACTATGCAGCCGCTCGACCGGGCAGGGCTTTTGTCAAAATACAGGGACACGCCCTATTGCAGGGCTATTGTTACGGCACAAAAACAGTCCTTTGCATTGCAGGATGCTGGTATCATTCACGGATTTCCTAAAGAACATGGCATAACGCTGACAATAGATCTTTGCCCGTCGCATAAGCCATTAGACAGGATTGTTTTTACGTCACTCATTACCGAATTCCAAAAAATAGAAAAACCCGTACCCGTCGCATTATCAATAAGTGGCAGGTTTATGCTTACCCACGGCGAGGATATTAAGTGGCTTAAAGGGCTTGTAAGCACAGGCGATATCGCTGTTACCTGGGTAAACCATACCTACAACCATCATTTTGATCCTAAGAAACCACTGAAGGATAATTTTCTCCTCGAACCGGGAACCGACCTCGATTTTGAAATTCTCGGGACGGAGATCGCTATGCTGGAACACGGGCTGGTGCCGTCGGTTTTTTTTCGTTTTCCCGGCCTGGTATCGGATAATTCCATTGTAGGGAAGGTAACCAATTACGGGCTTATTCCCATCGGCAGCGATGCATGGCTGGCGAAAGGGCAGCAGGCAAAGGCAGGGAGTATTGTTTTAATTCATGGCAATGGCAACGAGCCTCTCGGCGTGGAAGATTTTATAGCGTTATTAAAATCACAAAAAAGCGCTGTGCTTGCCGGACAATGGCTCTTGTATGATTTACGGGAGGCCGTTGATGATGAGTTTAAAGAGTAAACAATTTACTTCAATAAAAATACCTCACACCTATTGTTCGCTGCTTAAATTACTGACCTGACAAAAGAGCCGATTAATAAGGAATATCGCCTTTGGCACGCTTTTTATAACTGTAATATTATAAACTACATTAAAGAAAGGATTTAGTATGCTTAAGTGGATTGATATTGTAAAATTTACCAATAGCGGTAATCCTGTTCCGGCTGAGAAAGTTGTAAAAACCAATGAGGAATGGCAGAAGCTTTTGACCGCTGAACAATTCAGGATTACACGTTTAAAAGGCACTGAGCGTTCCTACAGTTCGGAAATGTGCTCGCTGTTTGAGCCCGGAAAATATGCCTGTGTATGTTGTGGCACATTGCTTTTTGATGCCGCCGAAAAATTTGAAAGCGGTACGGGGTGGCCTTCTTTTACACAGCCTGTAAGTGAGAATGCTATAGCCTATAATAAAGATGTAAGCCATGGCATGATGCGCGTAGAAACAGTATGCAATACCTGCGATGCACACCTGGGACATGTTTTTCCTGATGGCCCCAAACCCGGTGGACTGAGGTATTGTATGAATGCAGTAGCGCTGAAAAAGGTGGAAAGTGATGAAAGGAAAGCAACGTTTGGCGGGGGCTGTTTTTGGTGTACCGAGGCGGTGTTTACTTTGTTGAAAGGCGTCAGCCGGGTAGAGAGCGGCTACAGCGGTGGCAGGATAGATAATCCTACCTACAGGGAAGTATGCAGTGGTTTGACAGGCCACGCTGAGGTGATCGAGGTTACCTACAACCCCGGTGAAATATCGTATGCCGATTTGCTGCGTATACACCTGAGTACCCACAACCCGACAACCCTTAATAGGCAGGGCGCTGACGCAGGTACACAATACCGGAGCAGTATCTTTTACAGGAATGACGAAGAAAAAGCAATTGCACAAAATGTAATCGCAGAAATGCAGCCCTTTTATGAAGATACGATTGTAACTGAAATTGTTCCATTTGAACATTTTTATAAAGCAGAAGAGTACCATCAGGACTACTATGCTAATAACGCACAGGAGGGATATTGCCAGGCGGTTATCGACCCGAAGCTGAAGAAGTTTAAGGAACTCTTTAAAAGCAGGCTGAAAGATACTCAGGATACAGCTATAACAAAGCATGAGTAAGCAAGCCGGTTTTGGCGGTGGCTGCCACTGGTGTACCGAAGCGGTTTTTTCGTCATTGAAAGGAGTCCTGTCTGTTGAGCAGGGGTGGATTGCGTCTGAAGGAGAAAATTCGGAATTTTCAGAAGGCGTTGTTGTTACTTACGATGATGATAGCATACCTTTCGGAACCCTTATTGCTATCCATCTCCACACGCACAGCAGCACCTCAATGCACCCGATGCGGGACAGATACAGGTCGGCCGTTTACACTTATAACGAAAATGACAGGCTTACGGCAATAGAGGCTATTGTGAATTTACAGCCGGAATTTGACAGGCCTGTTATTACTCAGGTACTGCCTTTCGCGTCATTTAAAGCGAGCAGGGAAGAACTGCTGGACTATTATTTCAGCGATCCGCAAAAACCTTTTTGCGAACTTTACATTAATCCAAAACTAAAGTTTATTATGGACCGGTTTTCGAATGCGGCAAACCACGATAAGCTACAGCACCTTCGCTAAGTGAGGGTGCAATATAATACTATGGAAACAACAAAAAAGAAAACAGCCTATTCGATACTGGAACTTGCCATTGTGTCAGATGGGGCGACTATAGAACAAACACTTGAAAATAGTGTCGACCTTGCCCAAAAGGCAGAAGAAATGGACTACACCCGCTTATGGCTGGCGGAACACCACAACATGATCCATGTTGCCAGCGTGGCCACTTCGATACTTATCGGGAATATTGCCGGGCATACAAAAACGATAAGGGTAGGGTCTGGCGGGATCATGCTCCCAAACCATTCGCCTCTTATTGTAGCTGAACAATTTGGAACATTGGGCAGGCTGTACCCCAACCGCATTGACCTCGGATTAGGCAGGGCACCCGGAACGGACCAGGTGACTGCACATGCCATACGAAGCGACAGGATGCAGGCTGTAAACAAATTTCCCACAGAGATACAGCAGATACAAAAATATTTCTCTGATGATAATGAATGGGAGCAGGTAAGGGCAGTTGTGGCAGAGGGCGTTAACGTGCCGGTATACATCCTGGGTTCGAGCCTGGACAGCGCACACCTTGCTGCAAAAATGGGCCTTCCGTATGCATTTGCCAGCCATTTTGCCACGGGACTCCTTCATGAGGCGCTGGACATATACAGGAGAGAATTCCAGCCATCGCAGTATCTCGATAAACCCTACGCTATGGCAGGGATCAATGTCATTGCAGCGGATACCGATGAGGAGGCTGAACGGAATTTCACCTCTGTAGTACGAATGTTCCTTGGAATTCTGACAGGTAAGCGGGAACCATTACAGCCACCGATGGAAATGACCGATGAACTCCTGATGATACAGCACAACCCGGCAGTGCGCGAAATGCTGAAATATTCATTTGTAGGGAGGAAGGAAGCAGTAGCCAAACAGCTGAAAAAATTCCTGGACGAAACTGGGGTAGATGAACTGCTGGTTGTAAGCAATATGTACGATCATCAGGACAGGGTGCATTCCTACAGGATACTCTCGGAAATTGTGAACGAACTATAATAAATACTAGCCACAAGATACATTTTTTTAAAAGATATCTGATAGGCCTGAAAATACAGCAATCATAATTTACAGGCCTGTCATTATCTTTTCATTTCAATTGAAAATAATTGCCAACAACGCTATACTCCTGGGGTATTCTGCATTTTATCAAGTAGCTTGGGAGTATTTTTTCTATTCTAAAAATGTTTAATAAAATTTTTAGAAAACTTTAAGAAAAGTGTCCTGTGTTTGGCAAAAAAATTATATTTGGGGAAATATTATTCCCCCATGAAAAACGTATTGGCGGCCCTTGTTTTTGGGCTTTGCAGCACAGCCTATTCTCAGGTAGATTATTCTGCTGTGTATGATGGTAATGCATTCCTTGCAGAAGGTATCAGATTGTACGACGAGCAAAAATATGCTGACGCAATTAAGCAATTTGATAAGATCGTTACCAATGATCCAAAGTATTATACCGCACAATATGAAAAAGCAATGGCTCTTGCTGCCGGTGAAGATAAAGAAGCCGCAAATGCTTTTTATGAAAATGCCTATGTAAAAGGCTATATGGCCGAAGTGCCGGATTTTTATATGTCTTACGGTAACTTTTTGAGCGACAGGAAAGAGTATGATAAATCTGAGAAAATGTTTTTGGAAGCCCAAAAATTATTTCCCAATTCAAGTTCACTCTTGTATAACATGGCATTGCTTTATGTACGTAAAGAAGAGCGGCAAAAAAGTGTAGACTTCCTGGAGAAGGCTATTATGATAAACCCGAACCATGCGGGCTCGCATTATCTTTTAGGCCTGATAGCTTTGGAAGACGGGCGCGCCGTGGAAGGCACCATGGCTTTACTTGCCTATTTAACATTGGTTCCAGAGAGTTCTGCCAGTCCTGAGATTATAAAAAAACTAAATGCAAAGTTTGCAGATAACTACCTTGATAAGAATAAGCTGGTGTTTTCCAAAGCAGGCGGGGATAATTTTGAGGATATAGATGTTGTCCTTCGAAACTCGCTGCCATTAAGGAGTGTTTATAAAGTTAACTCTGAATTTGATGATATAATCATACGCCAGGTACAGGCGATAATAGATTATGCACCAGAACACAAAGTAGAAAATGGTTTTTTTGAAACCACTTACATTCCGTGGCTGGCAGATATGTCAAAGAAGAAACAGTTTGAGGGCTTTTCGTACTATATTTTATTGGGTATGAAAGAAAAGCTTGGAAAAAAGCTTACATCACAAAATAAAAAGATCGAGGCTTTTACAGATGGTTATATTGCCAATGATTTTTGGGATGTTTTTGCAAAACGCAAGATAGACCTTTTTGGAAAACAGGAAGAAGTGGTGGTATATCTCCAAAATGGTAAGCCTTATCTTTTAGGGAAAATTGTAAATGGCAAAAAAGAGGGCAAGTATAAGGTGCTTAATGCCAGTGGCAACATGGTGTCTGAACTAAATTTTGCGAATGACAAAATTGAAGGTCTGCAAAAATATTATGATTATAAGGGCCGCCTTATCGAAGAAAAATACTTTACCGATGGTAAACTCAATGGTAAAAGGACCACTTATTTTGATAATGGCAATATTGAATTGGCAGAAAACTACAAAGATGACAAACTTCATGGCATCAGTACTTCTTACTACCTGAACGGGGGTAAAGCATGCGAAGGTAATTTTATCAACGGCGAGCGCGATGGCACCCTTACCTGCCTTTATGAAAACGGCACAAAGAAATCAGAAGACAATTACCTCAATGGCAAGCTTAACGGTAAATATATTGTTTATGATAAAGCAGGAAATGTATCCAGCGAAGATTCATTTGTTATGGAGAAACGCGAGGGGAAAGCTTTTGAATACTATAATGGCAAGGTTTTAAAATCAGAGATTGACTATAAGGGTGGTATAATCTCGTCTCCATTAAAAAAATACTTTCCGGATGGTACCCTACAGGAGGAAACTATTTTTGCAAATAATATCCCGACAAATGGTGTTATTAATTTTGCCAATGGCAAAAAATCCTACGAAATTATATATGATAAAACAGGTAATCCTGCTACCTATAATTATTATAATACTAATACCGAATTGTATTTTCAGGAAAACTATAAGAACAATGAAATCAAGTCCGGCCTTCAATATACAGCAGGCAATGCAAAGCCTGTAGATGTACCTGTAAATAAAGGCGCTTATAGTATTAAAACAATTGACGGAAAAATAATAACGACCGGCAAATTTGAAAAAAGCAGGAAAACTGGCGAATGGAGTTATTTTTACGCGAACGGTATTTTAAGAAGTAAGGATAATTATCAAAATGGATTACAATCGGGTAAATCATTTAGCTATAATGATGATGGGAGGCTTGCCAGCATAGTAAATTATGTAAACGACTCATTGCAGGGTGTTTATGAAAGATATGACTATGGCGTTCTTTCGGGTTCGTACTACTATAACCGCGGGAATGCCAACGGCCCGGCAAAATTCTTTTATTCTGACGGTAGCCTTTCTTCAGAAAGTTTTTACATCAATGACGAACTGCAATCTAAACGATATGATTACTGGCAAAATGGGAATCCGAGTGAAATCACTACATATAAAGATGGGACTGCCATAAAGATGGAAACCTTTGACACCGATGGTAAAAAAGAGAATGAAGTTGATTATAAAAATAATAACAGTAAAATAAAGAACCTGTACTATAAAGGCACTCTCGTGCATGAGTATACATTAACGAATGGTACATTAAACGGCACCTATACGATCAAGGATAAAACAGGCAGTATCTATATTCAGTGTAATTATGCAAACGGCATCAGGCACGGAAAGTATCTGAAAAACGGCCCCACAGGAGCGCCACTCTTAGATAAAGATTATTATTCGGGGCAGGAGAACGGTACAAGTAAAATTTATGACATTGCCGGAAACCTGAGGATTGTGGATACTTATATTTTCGGAGATAACACCGGGACAACTATACGTTATTACAACAATAAAAATAAGTTTTCAGAGACGACGCAGTATGATGATGAAAAAGAAGGCGAGGTAAAATACTATAATTTAAAAGGAGATAATATACTCATACTGGGCTATCAGCGCAATCAGCTGGTGTACTACATAACAATGGGCAAAGACGGGAAACTAACCGATAAAAAACCGGTTGCAGCCCAGACTGCTAAAATTGTATCCGTATACCCTAATGGTAAAAATGCGATAGAACTTAACTATGTAAGCGGTAACATGGATGGGAGATTCCTGGTAAGCAGCCCGGAAGGTAAACCCGAATATGAAAGCAATTATGATAAAGGCCTTTTGACGGGGCTACGCGCAGAATATTATGCCAACGGGAAAGTATACAAAAAGGAAAACTTTAAAAATTCATCTTTCGAAGGTCTTCAGGAATTTTTTAAAGAAGACGGCAAGCCATGGGTAAATGCCGAATATAAAAATGACCAGATGCACGGCCTTTGCAAAATTTACAATAATGGGACTATTTCCCAAACAAAACGCTATGATTCAGATGTACTTGTTGAAATTAAATAAAAAATACCTTGCAGCGCTTTTGCCTCTCATCGCACTTCAGGCTGCAGCTCAGGAAAAAACAGGCACATTTGCAGAATATAAGAAAATCTATGCTGACGTTAATGAACTTGTCATTAGCGATAAGAGCTCTTATGATATTTTTGTAGACAATAAAAAGCTGCGTGTGCTGCGCAATGATTATTACGAGTCCATGATCATGTCAGAAAATGGCATACAAAACAACGAGGAAGACTTTTCATATTCAGAACTTGTCCAGCTTAAGGAGTATGAGGCTTTTTCCATCGTTAACGATAAAGGTAAAGACCGAAAGATAAAGGTTACGCAAACTAACGAAAAACAGGCAAGGCAAAGCGCTGTATTTTATAATGATGTAAAAGAGCGCCAGCTTATTTTCCCCAACCTCGAAGCCGGGGCAAGAAAGGTATATACGGTACAAACAGAGTTTCTAGACCCGTATTTGCTGCAAAGCTTTATTTTTGGCAGTAGCTACCCTATGCTTAATGCTACACTGGAAGTGCGCACAGACAAAGATATAACGATTGGCTACCGCATTTTTAACGACCCTGGTAATACCATAGAATTTTCCAAATCAGAAAAGAAGGGAAAGTTTATATACCGATGGACATTAAAAGACGTAAAAGCAGTAAAAATGGAGCCTAATAATCCGGGCTTTCGTTATTTCATACCGCACATTAACGTATATGTGAAAGACTACACAATAGACTCAAAAAAAATAAATGTACTGGATGACACGGAAAAACTCTATGATTACTATAAAGCGTTTACAAAAAACCTGAACAAAACAGACGATGCCGAACTAAAAGCAATTACCACTGAGATTACTGCCGGGCTTACATCGGATACCGAAAAAGTAAAAAAGATATTTTACTGGGTTAAAGACAATATCAAATACATAGCGTTCGAAAACGGGTATGAGGGCTTTATCCCGCGAGAAGCAGCTTTGGTATGCAAACGCAAATTTGGCGATTGTAAAGACATGGCCAGTATTATTAGCGCTATGGCTACTTATGCCGGAGTAAAAAATGTAACCGTTTCCTGGGTAGGCACGCGCGATATCCCTTATTCGTATGAGGAACTTTCTACACCCGCTGTAGACAACCACATGATAGCAGTATACAACGACAATGGCAATTATGTATTCCTTGATGCGACCGATCGTGAAACCCGCTATGGGATACCAACGGCATTTATCCAGGATAAAGAAGTCCTTATCAGCAATGGGGATACCTACAAGATTATTCGTGTGCCTGTTGTACCTGCTGAAAATAACGAAGCTGCCGGGGTTATAAAATTAAGCCTTGATAAGGAAAAAATTTCAGGTTCAGGCTCAATAAATTATAGAGGCTACTCAAGGAGCAATATTTTGTCGCAGCTTGGCGATGCTTCCGGCAAAACACGCTTTGAAATGATAAAAAGCCTGGTACTCATGGGGAGCAATAAGTTTTACCTTAAGGACTATACCGAGTCGAATGTATCAGACCGTGATAAGCCTTATCAGGTTAATTTTAATTTTGAGCTTGACGATTATGCCATACAGGTAGACAAAGAGCTGTATATAAACCTTTTTATGGATCGCGCTTACGAAAAACTTACACTGGAACCCGATCGTGTAACGGCCTATGACCTGGATTATCTTTCGGCATATAACACTACCTACAACCTGCAGATTCCCCAAAATTATTCGGTAAAATACCTGCCTGAAAATTTTAGCCTTGACAATGCTGTAATGAAAGCCGATTTTAAATACACCAATAGCGGCGGCATTGTTTCGCTGGCAGCAAAAATAGAGCTTAAAAAATTATTGCTGGAAAAAGCCGACTTTGCATTATGGACTGAGACTATAAAAAAACTAAAAAGCGCCTACACACAAACCTTAATACTTATTCAAAAATGAATTTAACTCTCAAAATAAAAACGGCATTATTGTTTTTTGCACTATGCGGTTCTTATAGCTATGTACAAGCCCAGGATTGTTCTTTTAAAAATTATAATTGGGATGAAAAGCAAACCAAACCGGAAATCCCTGCCAAATATAAAGATGAAAAAGAAGCGATACTTGAGCGTAATATAAAGATCGAGCTTGTTCCGGGCAAAGATGGGGCGCTACAATATTACCTTTCTCACGAAAAAACATACATAAACAGCGATGATGCGGTAGAACGCAATAACAGGATATACATACCCTACGGATCCAAGGAAAATGTAATTACCACCAAAGCGCGTGTTATACTCAAGAGCGGTAAGGTAATCGAACTTAAGAAAGGCGATATTAAAGAGGAAACTGACGAAGAAAGAGGGGTTAAATATAAATACTTTGCGGTAAATGGCCTTGAGAAAGGTGCAGTTATAGAAACCATATTTATACTTGAAGAATCTCCTGAATTAAAAGGGCACACCATTAAAATGCAGGATGAATATCCTATTGCAAAAAGTGAGTTCCAGTTAATTTACCCCGATCACCTGATCTTCAGGACTAAAAGCTATAATGGGCTTGCTGAACCGGTTATTACCCAAAAAGCGCCGTCGGCCAAATCAAATACGTTAACTGTCAGCGAGACCGATACGCCAGCTTTAAATGATGACGAAAAATATTCAAACTGGAATGGTAACATAAAGCGTTTCCGTTACAAACTGGATGAAAATTTAGCTAACGGGACTAAAAACCTTTTCGGTTTCAAAGAGTTTTCAACGAACCTGTATGAGAGGTTTCACCCGGAGTACAGCAAGAAAGAACAAAATGCCATTGCCGACTTTTGCAAAAGCATAGCGAAATCTTCTGACTTGCAGGAACAGGTTTGGAATATAGAAAATAAGATAAAGAAAACCATAAGCTACAAAAGGTATATCGATGGGCAGGAAACGCTTCAGGATATTATAAAATCGAAACAGGCTAACCAAACCGATATATTAAGGCTATATATTGCGGTGTTTACAACAATGGGTGTAGAGAACAACCTTGTATTAACATCCAGCCGTTATAAGATCGCATTTGACAAAGATTTTGAGAGCTACGAAAATCTGGACGAGCTGTTATTTTATTTCCCGTCAATCAAAAAATACATGACACCGCTGGAGGTAGAATACAGGATCCCGCTTATACCCGATGAGCTGGCCGGTACAAATGGGCTTTTTATAAAAGAGAAAACTTTTGCAGGTACTAAAATGGGTATTGGTGAAGTTGCCATGATAGAAATTCCCGGTGCTGACATAACACACGACATCATGGATATTACTGTTGATTTTTCGAAAGACATGGAAAATCCTATGGTAACAAGTAAGATACAATTTGGAGGATATTCAGCATTGAATTTTCAGCCTATAAAAGATTTTGCTCCGGCAGATAACTACAAGGCGGTACTTAAAAGCATTGCCGAAAATTATACAGTGGAAACAGAGTATACAACACTTAACACTACGAACGATGGTGTAGATTTTATTGGGAAAAAACCATTTATAATGGATATTACCTTTGAAGGCAAAGACCTTATACGCAAGGCAGGTGACAACTATTTGTTCTCGGTGGGGCAGACAATAGGTAAGCAAATGGAGCTTTACCAGGAAAATAAAAGGGTACTGCCTGTAGAGATAAACCATCCGCATTCTTACACGCGTAAAATAAAAATCATTCTTCCGGCAGGCGCAACGGTTAAAAATCTTGATAAATTCAACATGGATAAAACCTTAAGCGTAAACGGCAAAACCGAGGCTGCATTTATAAGCAAGTATGAGAAAAAAGGGAACGAGATTATTGTAGAAAATACCGAATATTACAATATACTTAATTATCCTCTGGAAAATTTTGAAGCGTATCGTGCAGTGATCAATGCGGCTGCCGACTTCAATAAAATTGTAATTATCCTGAATAAATAAGCTTACAGGTAAGCGTGAAATAATGAGCCCGGTAAATCCGGGCTCATTTAATTTATATCTGTTTGGGCTGGTGTTTAATTCTCAGCCTTTTCCCTCTCGCCAATCTGCTGTCTCCAAAGGGCGTAGTATAATCCCTTAAGCTGTAACAGATCGTTATGCGTCCCGCTTTCTACTATATTACCTTTTTCTAAAACAAAGATATTCGTAGCATGCATAATAGTGCTAAGGCGGTGGGCGATAACGATCGTGAGGTGGGTCTTATCTATAGATACTTCTCTTATGGTTTCGGATATCTCTTCTTCCGTAAGCGAATCGAGGGATGAGGTGGCTTCGTCGAATACCAAAAGGTTAGGGTTGCGCAGTAAAGCCCGTGCAATGCTCAGGCGCTGTTTTTCGCCCCCCGAAACTTTTACGCCGCCTTCCCCAATAATAGTATCCAGACCATTTTCGGCCCTGTCCAGCAGGGTATGGCAGGCCGCCTGCCGTAGTACTTCTAGGCATTGTTCGTCTGTAGCTGTTGGGTTCACGAAGAGCAGATTCTCGCGTATGGTGCCCGAGAACAGTTGCGTATCCTGGGTTACAAAGCCGATACGTTCCCGAAGCTGGTCGAAGTCGATCTCGTCATAATTATGGCCGTTATAGAGTATTTTTCCCTCTTTCGGGCGGTAGAGGCCTACCAGTAATTTTACTAAGGTCGATTTACCCGAACCCGACGGCCCAACAAAAGCAAGAGTTTCACCGCGTTTAGCACTGAAGCTTATATTTTTAAGGGCATCTTTATTGGCAGACTGGTGCTTAAATTTGACATTCTGGAATTCCAGGGTGTCGATATTAATAATAGGGTGGGGGTTATTCGGTTTTTCTTCTACCGGTATTTTAAAGATCTCGTCAAAATTCTGCAACGATACTTCAACCTCCCGGTAGGTATTAACCACGTTCCCAATTTCCTGCAACGGCCCGAACAGGAAGAACGAATAGATATTAAGCGTGTAGAATTGCCCTAACGTGATCTTGCCCTGGTAGATGAGGTAAATAAGTACCAGTACCATCAGCGTACGTAATAAATTTACGCAGGTGCCCTGTATAAAAGACATGGAACGAACGTATTTTACTTTTTTAAGCTCCAGTTTAAGTATCTTTTGTGTTGTCGCGTTAAGATGTGCGATCTCCTGTTTTGCCAGTCCTAAAGATTTTACCAGCTCAATATTCCGTAATGATTCGGTTGTAGAGCCAGCCAACCCTGTAGACTGTTTTACGATCTGTACCTGTATCGTCTTGATCTTTTTGCTGAGTACGGAGCTTATCCATGCAATCAGCGGGCCAGTAGCAAGGAACAATGGCAGTATTGCCCAATGCACCGTGAAGGCATAAATGGATATGAATATCAAAGCTATGATCGACTGGAAGAGGATATTTATACCGGTCAGGATTATTTTCTCCACATCAGTGCGCACTTTTTGCAGGATACCCAGGGTTTCGCCCGAACGCTGGTCTTCAAACGATTCGAATGGAAGCAGGAGCGAGTGGCTGATACCGTCGGCATATATTTGTGCGCCAACACGCTGTGTGATAGTGCTAATGTAATAATCCTGGAAATTTTTAGCGATCCGGCTTATAAAAGCAACCCCTACCGAAGCAGCAGACAGTGGGAGTATCGCCATAAAGAACTCGTTTACCGTGTGGTTATCGGCCTTGTAAACCGTGGCCACGTCATCGATGATTTTTTGGAAGATAAAAGGGTCTAAGAGTGAAAAAACCTGGTTTATGGTTGCCAGTGCCAATGCTACAAAAACAGTGGTCTTGTATTGTTTTAAATAACGCAGTAATATTTTCATGAGCGTGTGTTCCGTCTTTGGATTTTATGGAAATGTTCAGGGATAATTGTGCAGCAATCCCTTATTGGAAAAGAGAATTAAATAAACATCAAAGTTAGAAAATAAAATTGACAGCATCGATTACGGAAGTTTTATTATATCCTTAAATGCCTGCTTGGTTACAAAAGGACTTGCGGATGTAACAGGTACAACGGCGGCGGTGTTTAATCAAATCCGATCTTAACGACCGCGTCTTTAATTATCGCGTAAACTAAATCGGTTTCCTGGGGCTGCATCACATAAGTGCCTGTAAATTCGCCGAAGGCAGGTAGTATCATTTGCCCGGGCGACTGAAAGAAGCATGGCAGTTTTAAATACTGCCTTCCGGCCCCGCGCAACTCTACAGCTGGGTGTATGTGCCCGCACAACGTGAAAAATCCTTCACGGATTTCGGGATAGTGGGTAAGCAGCATACCGTCGAGTTCCCATTCACTGACGATCCGGATATTCAGGTCATGATATTTGTCGGGTTTAATGATGTCATGATTGCCCGCAACCAGTACAATGGGGATGTCAGTATGTAACACCCAATTATGGAATAAATGCCATTCATTATTTAATTCGCTGTGAAAAAGGTCGCCCAAAAAACAGATGCTTTCCGGATTAAAGTGGTTCACGGCTTCATCAAGCTTTATAAAATTTTTATGGATGATTGCTCCGGGTATGGCCGCCCCATGCTTTCGAAAGTGCGATACTTTACCTAAATGGGCATCGCTGATAAGCAGCATCTTTTTTTTTACCCAGTACATTGCCCCGGTGCAATGCAATACAAAATCGTGATTGTTTATTGAAATCTCCAATGTCATGCTGCAAAAATACCACTATGTTTTGGAAGTTTAAAGCGTAGGTTGTACTGATTATTTCATATAGCTTGCCGTCATTTTCTTTATACGTTCGGCCAGTGTTTCGCTGGATAAACGCTCTCTCAGCCTGTCGGTTATGATAGGGAAGCTGAAAGGCGTGGGTTTCTCACACCGTTTCCATACGATTTCCTGTTGTTCTATCCGGGCAAGGGCGATCAGCAGCCTGCCTTCTTCCAGCTGGTGTTCAAAGGTCTCCCGATATGCCTGCTGGAATAAAAGGTTATTGGGCTCATAATCCCGGAATACCTCAAAAATAAGCTGGCTGCTGCTTTGGAGGTGTTTTGTTTTAACTACTTTACCGGGATACCCCGTAAATACCAGTCCTGCTATTACAGCGATATCACGAAATTTTCGCCTTGCCATCTCAGTAGCATTAAGGCTGTGCTGTAGGTCGGCATGCAAATGTACGGGTGAAAACAAGTCGTTGTCAAGAACCTGTTGCATGTCTATTTCTTTGTCGGAAAGCAACTCGAAACCGTAATCGTTGTAAGCCAGTGAAAATGTTATCGGGCTAAGCAAGCTGATGCGATAGGCCATAACACTGGCTAAGGCTTCGTGTACATACCGCCCTTCGAACGGGTAGAAAATTGCGTGGTAGCCCTCACGGGTTTTGAACGTTTCTATTAGGAACTGGTCGGCAGATGGTACGATGCTCTCTTTACGCTGGCGGGCAAACATAGGGGCAAGCGACTTTAGCTCATAGCTCATAGTATCCGTATTTGCGGCATATAATTCTTCGCGTATTAGCTCGCTCATCTGGCTCGATAATGTAAGCCGGCCTCCCATCCAGCTGGCATGCACCGCCTTTGCCGATGGGCTTGCCATGCGTACCAGCACCTCCATATTGCGGATGCGTGCCAGTTCCAGCTTGCGCCCGGCAAATATAAATACATCGCCCGGGTTAAGTTTGGAAACAAACCATTCTTCAATACTTCCTATGTAGCCCCCTCCCAAAAACTTTACATTCATTACAGAGTCGCCCACTATGGTGCCTATCTGCATCCGGTGGCGCAGTGCTACCTGGCGGCTGTTTACCTTAAACTTCCCGTCCGGATCAATATCTACTTTTTTATATTCATCATATGCCTGCAGGCTCTGGCTGCCACGCGTAATAAAGTTGAGGCAGAATTGCCAGTCGTCTTCCGTCATCCCCTGGAAACAAAAGGTACTTTGCACTTCTTTAAAAATAGCGTCGCTGTAAAAGCCATCGCTCACGGCCAGGCTAACAAGGTATTGTACCAGCACATCCCAGCTGTTAAGGTACGGCACGCGGTCTTCTACCACGGTTTCCTGTACCGCACGGCGCAGGGCGCTGGCTTCAACCAACTCTATAGCGTGTGTGGCAAGAAAATAAATGTTGCTTTCCTCGCCGGGCCGGTGGCCGCTGCGTCCTGCACGCTGCAAAAACCGCGCTACCCCTTTCGGGCCGCCTACCTGTACTACCGTTTCCACAGGCGCAAAGTCGACACCTAAATCGAGGCTTGATGTGCAAACCACGGCCTTTAGTTGTTCATCCCGAATAGCCTGCTCTACCCACTGCCGGGTTTCGTGGGCAATGCTGCCATGGTGCATAGCAAGCTCCCCGGCAAATTCAGGATATTTGGCAAGCAATGCCTGAAACCACAGTTCACACTGCGAACGGGTATTGCAGAATATCAGGGTCGTCCGGCTTTTATTAATAATATCGGCCACTTCCTTTACCAAATGGAGACCCATGTGCCCCCGCCAGGGATACGCATCCATCTTTTCGGGTATTGCAGAAATTACATTTATTTTTTTGTTGATGTGCGCCCTTATCATGGAGGCATTTTCCAAAGCTTCAGAGTGCGGCCCCAACAGCACTTCCATAGCCTGTTGCAGGTTACCAATGGTTGCCGATATACCCCAGATGCGCATTTTTGGCGCTACCGTTTTTAAGCGGCTAAGGGCAAGCTCCACCTGAACGCCGCGTTTGGTACCCAGCAGTTCGTGCCACTCATCTATTACTATCGCGCGGCAGGTTTTAAATACTGAAGCATAATCTTTAGATGCCAGCATGAGCTGCATACTCTCGGGAGTGGTAATAAGCAGGTCGGGCATTTTGGTTTTCTGCTTTGTTCTTTCCGAAGATGACGTGTCTCCCGTACGCACCCCGACCGTCATACCAGTCTCAAGTTCGTTTGCTACCCGCTCTGCAGCCTGTTTTATTTCTGTCGAAAGCGCACGCAACGGTGTTATCCAGATCGCTTTAAGCCCCGGCTTGTGTTTGGTTTTATAATCGGGGTTGCTTTTTATATAGTCGAGGACGATTGGCATCCATAACGCATAGGTTTTCCCGCTGCCTGTTGGGGCATTCAGCAGGCCGTGCTTCCCCTGGAGAAATGCTGTCCAGGTTTGTGTCTGGAACGGGAAAGGTTTCCAGCCCCGTTCGGTAAACCAGTCTGTAGCAATGCCGAAAAGCTGTTCCCTGTTCATGTTAATACGTAGTTTGGCTGCCACCTGGAAAATCAATACTTAAAATCAAGGTGACTATTTTGGTATCATGTCTTTTAAATCTTCTATGCTGTTGGCTTCTTCTATCGTTTTGTCGTGCCGCCAGCGTAATATACGCGGAAAACGTGTTGCCACACCGCTTTTGTGCCTTCCGGAAAAGGCTATGCCCTCAAAGCCTATTTCAAACACCAGCTTTGGCGTTACACTGCGCACGGGGCCAAAACGGTCCAGCGTATTTTTTTTGATGTAATCATCTACCATGCGGAATTCGGCATCGGTAAGCCCTGAATAGGCTTTTGCAAACGTAACCAGTTCCTTAGTGCCATCCTCATTGGTTTGCCAAAGTGCGAAAGTATAATCGGTAAACAGGTTCGCGCGGCGTCCGCTGCCCCGCATGGCATAGGTAAGTACCGCATCGATACTAAAAGGGTCGAGCTTCCATTTCCACCAGTCGCCCTTTTTCCGGCCCACTCCATAAGCAGAATCGTTCCGTTTGAACATAAGGCCTTCACTTCGCAGTTCCCGGGCTTTGGCTTTTTCATGCAGGGCTTCATCCCAGTCGTTGAGCTGTATCCGTTCTGAAAGCTGTAACGGGAGCTGATAGCTGTTTATCTGCTCAAACAGTTTTTCCAAAAGCTTACGGCGTTCGGTATAAGGAAGCGTGCGGATATCTTTCCCTTCCCATTCCAAAAGGTCATAGGCCCGTATGACAACCGGTGTTTTCTTTAGCAGTGCAGCCGAAACTACCTTGCGGCCAATGCGGGTTTGCAGGTCGTTAAACAAACCGATGCTGCCATCTATCCAGGGTAATATTTCGCCGTCTATCACGGTTCCGTTTGGCAATATGCCTAAAAAGCTATTGAACTCGGGATACTTGTCGGTAACCAGTTCTTCGCCACGGCTCCATACATAAAGCTGTCCGTTGCGAATGATCGTCTGGCTTCGAATCCCGTCCCACTTATGTTCTGCGCTCCATTCGGCAACATCGCCCAGATCCTTTGGTTCCCCTTCTACGGCATAGGCAAGGTAAAAGGGGTAGGGGCGGCTCAGGTTATCGTCTTCTTTTTCAGTAAGTACCAGTTTTTCAAAGCTTATCCGTGCCGGGTCCCATTCGCCCATAAGCTTATAAGCAAGTACATCTTCGTTCACGCCGGTAGCTTTGCTTAAAGCCCGGGTCATCAGCTTTTGGCTTACGCCGATCCGGAAGCTTCCGGTTATCAGCTTGGTAAACACAAAACGTTCGTAATAATTCAGCGAAAGCCAGTTGGTATGCAGGTACTCTTTTTTTTCAGTCTCGGTCTTCTTTTTCAGTGTTATCATTTCCTCCACAAACTCTGTAAGCGTTTTTTCGCTATGGTCTTTGGAGGTGGGGATAATGAGAGCTATGGTTTCGGCAAGGTCGCCCACTATATGGTAGGAATCTTCAAACAACCACAATGGTATATTGGCAAGTTCTGCAGCCCACAGCCGCAGCAGGTTGGTATTTACCGGGCGTGGGGGCCTGCGGTGCGACAGTATTGCTATCGTCCATACTTTGTCGCTGTCGCCTGCCGCGCGGAAGTATTGTGTAAGGGCATCTACCTTTACATTGGTTTTGTTGCTGCTGTCGAGTGTTTTTATGAGTTCGGCAAAATTCTTCACGGTGTGCCTCCTTCCGCTGCCAAAAGTTCATCCGGCTCTTTAGTATCGGTTTCGCCTTCGTCGCCCTCATACTGGGTTTGCTCTGTGCGGGCATCATAACCAAGCTCACGCAGGTAGGTGCTAAAGATATCGCTGTAGCCGTGGGTGCATATAATTTTTTCGGCGCCGGTAGCCTGTATGCTTTCCAGCAGCCCAGCCCAGTCGCAATGGTCACTCATTACAAATCCCTTGTCTATAGCCCTGCGCCTTCTTGCCCCGCGAAATGCCATCCAGCCGCTAGCAGAACCCGTTACATAAGGGGTAAAACGCCGGATCCATGTGCTGCCATGTGCGGATGGGGGAGCGAGTATGATGCTGCCCTGTAATTCTTCTTTTTTGGTATCGCGGGTTATAAGCGTAGTTTCGGGCATATCCACCATCTCCCGGATAACCCGGGTCATGTTTTCAACCGCACCGTGGGTAAATATAGGCCCTATAGACGGGTCAAGGTGTTTTAGCAGGCGCTGCGCCTTACCCAATGTGTAGCCAAAGAGTATGGATGTTTGCCCTTCAGCGCGGTTTTGCGACCACCAGGCATTAACCTCGGCCATCACCTCTGCCTGTGGCTGCCATTTAAAGCAGGGCAGGCCAAAAGTGTTTTCAGTTATAAAGGTATGGCATTTCACTACTTCATAAGGGGTTGACAGGCCGTCGTCCTCGGTTTTGTAATCGCCGGTAAACACCCACACTTCGCCTTTATGCTCTACCCTTACCTGCGCACTGCCCACGATGTGCCCCGCAGGGTGAAAGCTGAATTTTACGCCATTGATGCTAAAAGTCTCGCCCCAGTCCTTGCCCGCAACGTTGATGTCGCCAAGCCTGTGCTTTATAATAGGAACGTTAAGGTGGTGGGTTATATAACTGCCGTGACCCCAGCGGGAGTGGTCGCTGTGGCCATGGGTAATAATCGCTTTTGGCACTGCCCGCCACGGGTCGAGATATACATCGGCCGCAGCGCAGTATATGCCCTTATCGTTAAATGCCAGTAATGGCTGTTTCATTCCAATACAGTTTTACATAAAGTTACAAACTGTATTTTTCTTATAGCTATTGTTTGTAAGAAATTTAACGGTCGTTGATATGTATAGCCACTTACTTAGTCGAGCCAGAGAATTAATAATTGCATAATTCGTAACTAATAACAATTTGCTTTAACAAAATGTTAACAAAAACAGTGAGTTAATAGCCACCGCATGGTGACTTATTATATATTTGCAAAAAAAATCGAGATTAAAGATATATGCCGCTCCACGATAAAACATTCATTATAAGCTTCAATACCTGCAAAATGTTTTGCAGTCAGGGGCTTCGAAATTTGGTGTTCCTTATAATTGCTGCACTGTCATTCCTGATGCCGCTAAACGTATCCGGCCAGCATACAGCAGATTCCCTTCGCCATTTAATGAAAAGTGCCAATGAACTGCGCAGGGGAGAGCTGAATGTAGAGATGGCAACTTATTTTCTGGGCCAAAACCCTGATTCAGCACTATATTATTCGAACAGGGCAATAGAAATCGGGCGTAAAAATAACAATCATGTTATTGTCATCAGGTCGTATGCCAAAATAGGGGAGGCTTACCAGAAGCAAAATAAAATGAAGGAAGCTATTTCCTTTTACCTGAAAGGTTTGGCCCTTGCTGAAAAACATAATGAAAAATCATTAGCAGGGACCATTTATAACGGGATTGGGGTTTGTTATTTTTATCAAAACAATCCTAAAAAGGCCGAGGAATACCTGAAGCTGGCAGCACAGGCAAAGAAAGAAGGGGATGATTATCAATACTATGCGCTGATTACTACAAATCTTGCCATCCTTCAAATCTCTACCGGATCGCCTAATGAAGCAGTAAAAACCCTTAGAGATGCGGAAAAAACACTTTTAAAGAAAAAACAGCCCGAATACCTGGCGACCGTTTATAATTCCCTCGGCGCCGCCTACCAAACCGTTAAGCCGGACTCATGTGTTTACTACTACGAGAAAAGCCTTGAGTTTGCATTAGAAAATAAGGACCTCGTCAACCAGATGACAGCCTACCAGAACATAGGTGATTATCATTTGGAAAAGAAAAATTATGCAGGCGCAATTGAATACATGAAAAAGGCTATCGCTGTGAATGACAAGCGTCCCGAAGACCAGTTCAAGCCTGCTTTGTATGACCGTATCGGCCTTGCGTATGAGTCGGTAGGCGACTTTAAGAATGCATATCATTACAAAAAAATGGAAAGCGAGGCGCGCCAGCGATTGTTCTCTGTACAAAAGCAGAAAGAAGTTGACGAACTTGAGATAAGGTACCAAAGTGAAAAAAAGGAAAAGGAGATCCAGCTGAATAAGCAGGAAATAGAAAAGGGCAAAAACCAAAGGAACCTGATACTTTTCGGGTCGTTTTTAGTGTTGCTGATCGCAGGTTTTATTACCTACCTGCTTTTCCAGAGAAGAAAGATCACGCAGCAATTTGAGCAGGAAAAACTAAAGATGTTCGAAAACATTTTCCATGAAATACGGACACCGCTAACGCTTATTAATGGGCCTATACAGTTGATGAAACAGGATCCGGGTATCGGGAATCCCGAACATTTAGTGCTGATGGAGCGCAATTCAAAAAAGCTGATACGCCTGGTAGATGAGCTGCTGGATGCTTCCAAGCTTGGCAAGGGAAGTTTCCAGCTTCATTACACCACAGGGAATATAGGGGGCTTTATCGAAGATATAGTTAACAGTCTTGCAGGCGAAGCGGCACAGGATAAGAATATCATCTATGATAAAAATAACCTGGGCGCCAATTATTCATTTCCCTCAAATGCACTTGAAAAAATACTGTCCAACCTTATTGGCAATGCGGTGAAATATTGCCCCGGTGGATCGGAAATCCATATCATTTCAGGAATCGAGGGGGGCAAACTGGTTATTGAGATAAAAGATAACGGGCCGGGTATCCCCGAGAAGGAACAGAAAAAAGTATTCCGCCGTTTTTTCAGGGGTAAATATGCTGCGGGAACAAACGGGACGGGTATAGGGTTATCGTTGGTAAAAGAATTAGTAGAACTTACGCACGGAACTATAAAAATGCAAAGCAGTTCTTCGGGTACTACATTCACAGTGTCAATCCCCGTAGAGGAGCAGGAGGCCATTACGGTACAGGCACAGCAGGAAGGGATCCCTACGCTATTATTGGCCGAGGATGATGCTGATACCGCTGCCTTCACAATATCGGTATTGCAGGATAGTTTCCGTGTTATACATTCCAAAAATGGGCAGCAGGCTCTTGACCTGATTCGTGAGGAATTGCCTGACATCGTGCTTTCGGACATTATGATGCCCGAAAAGGATGGTATCGAATTATTGAAGGAAATACGGTCGGACGAATTCACCAGCCATCTTCCGGTTATTTTGTTTTCGGCAAAAGCATCGCTGGAAAGCCGCCTGGAAGGGCTGGGTTACGGGGCAGATGCGTATATATCAAAACCATTCTCGCCGGATGAGCTGAAGCTTACCGTACGCAACCTGTTTACGACGATACAGCGCAATCGCGAAAACTACCAGGCTTCTATCCGGTCCCCAAAAACATTTGAGGAGCGCATCAAAAGCGACAATGCCTATGTCAATAAAGTTATAGGAAGCATTATCGTGAATATCGACAACCCTGAATATTCGGTTAACGAATTGTCAGACGATATGGCGGTTAGCCGGAGCCAGCTGCACAGGAAGCTTGTCGCGTTGACAGGATTCTCCACGACCAACTTCATTCGCATGGTACGACTTGAAAAAGCAAAAGACCTGTTGCTGAATAATGATGGCAACGTTTCTGAAATTGCCTATAAATGCGGCTTTAGCAGCCAGTCGTACTTTACGAAGTCATTCACAGAGCACTTTGGCAAAAGCCCGAGCCAATTCATTAAAGATCAACAGATTTAACAACAATGCAACAATAGTACACAAACCTGCAACATGGCTATACGGGCTTTTATAGCTTACCATTTACATTTGCAGGCACAATAAGAATTTAAACCAAAATTTTATATGTTACGGAATTTACTATTACTCTTACTTTGCCTCTGGAATTTTATTTCTTATGCAAATGATGATTGCTCCAATGCGATCTCGCTTACTCCCGGCATCACATGCAGCAACACTACAGGGACTTTTAGCGGAGCGACGATTACCGGTGCCGCGCCCACTTGTGCTACGGAATCCTTACAGGATGTTTGGTATAAATTCACTGCGACCGATGCTACCCATGGTATCTACTTAAATGCTGTTACAGGCCTTAACCACGGGCTTGAGATCAGGCAGGGCGGATGCAACGGCACAGTTGTGGCGTGCAAAAATGATTACTTTGGAGGCAATGGCGAGAGCTACTTTAATAATAACTTTGTCGTTGGGCAGGAGTATTACATCCGTGTATTTAATGCTACAGCGCAATTAACTACGGCATCTTTCACAATATGCATTCAAAAATTCCCAACCCCTGCTAATGACCTTTGTGCCAATGCAACACAGTTAACCCCGGGTACTAGCTGTACTTTTACTACGGGTACATTCAGCGGGTCGCTCAAAGATGGCGGTGTCTCTGCATGTGCCACAAGCGCATCCCAGGATGTGTGGTATAAGTTTACCGCTACCGATGTAACTATGAGTGTAGGTATTGGCCAGACACAAGACCTTAATCATGGTTTCGAGCTTTACCAGGGAGGATGCAACGGCACCCTTATTACCTGTGTTAACAGTTATTCTGAAGGTTGGGGAGAAAATTATTTCAACAATAACTTTATTGTAGGACAGGAATATTATGTTCGGGTTTTAAACGTATCATCTGCGTTGCAGACACGCAACTTCAATATCTGTGTTACCAAATATCCTACACCGGCCAACGACCTTTGTGCCAATGCAACACAGTTAACCCCGGGTACTAGCTGTACTTTTACTACGGGTACATTCAGCGGGTCGCTCAAAGATGGCGGTATCCCTGCCTGTGCCACAAGCGCGTCCCAGGATGTGTGGTATAAGTTTACCGCTACCGATGTAACTATGAGTGTAGGTATTGGCCAGACACAAGACCTTAATCATGGTTTCGAGCTTTACCAGGGAGGATGCAACGGCACCCTTATTACCTGTGTTAACAGTTATTCTGAAGGTTGGGGAGAAAATTATTTCAACAACAATTTTATTGTAGGACAGGAATATTATGTTCGGGTTTTTAACGTATCATCTGCGTTGCAGACACGCAACTTCAATATCTGTGTTACCAAATATCCGACACCGGCCAACGACCTTTGTGCCAATGCAACGCAATTAACCCCGGGTACTAGCTGTACTTTCACTACGGGTACATTCAGCGGGTCGCTCAAAGATGGCGGTGTCCCTGCATGTGCCACAAGCGCATCCCAGGATGTGTGGTATAAATTTACTGCTACCGATGTGACTATGAGTGTAGGTATTGGCCAGATACAAGACCTTAATCATGGCTTCGAGCTTTACCAGGGAGGATGCAACGGCACCCTTATTGCCTGTGTTAACAGTTATTCTGAAGGTTGGGGAGAAAATTATTTCAACAACAATTTTATTGTAGGACAGGAATATTATGTTCGGGTTTTTAACGTATCATCTGCGTTGCAGACACGCAACTTCAATATTTGTGTTACCAAATACCCGACACCTACTAATGACCTTTGCGTCAATGCACAACAGCTGACCCCGGAGCTTACCTGTACAAATACTTCGGGTACATTCAGTGGTGCATCAAAAGATGGCGGCGTACCTGCCTGTGCCACAAGCGCATCCCAGGATGTGTGGTATAAATTTACAGCTACCGACAAGATGATGGAAATTGACGTGGACGGGGCAACCAATGTGAATATCGCTTTCGAGCTTTACCAGGGCGGTTGCAACGGCACGCTGATTTCTTGTCAAAATTTCTATTCCAGTGATAGTGCCGAATATTATTTCGCCAGTAATTTCATAATAGGACAGGAATACTATATACGGGTTATTAACCCATTAAGCTCACTGGATACAAGAAATTTCCAGATATGTATTGTAAAATACCCACCACCGGCAAATGACCTTTGTACTAATGCCATACAGCTGACCCCAGCGCTTACCTGTACAAATACTTCGGGTACCTTTAGCGGGGCGCTGAAAGACGGCGGTGTTCCTTCCTGCGCGCCTAACGCTTCTCAGGATGTTTGGTACAAGTTTACAGCTACTGAAAAGATGATGGAAATTGATGTTGACGGAGCAACCAATGTGAATATCGCTTTCGAGCTTTACCAGGGCGGTTGCAACGGGACGCTGATTTCTTGTCAAAATTTCTATTCCACTGATAGCAGCGAATATTATTTCGCCAGTGATTTTGTTATCGGGCAGGAATACTATGTCCGGGTTATTAACCCATTAAGCTCACTGGATACAAGAAATTTCCAGGTATGTGTTATAAAATACCCACCACCTGCCAACGATCTTTGCGCCAATGCAGTACAGCTTACACCGGGTACAGGGTGCAACTATATAACAGGCACTTTCAGCGGCTCTATGATGGATGGTACCATACCGGCATGCGCCTCGGGAACCCAGCAGGACGTATGGTACAAGTTTACCGCGACAGATGTTACCAACAGCATTACGCTCGATATGATCACCAGCCTGAATCACGGCTTTGAAATTATACAGGGCGGATGTAACGGTACAGTGGTTGCATGTGTAAATTCAGGCGCTGCGGGTGCATTTGAGAGCTACTACAGTAATGATTTTATCCCAGGACAGGAATATTATATAAGAGTATTCAATGCTACCAACATACTTCCTCTCAGTAATTTCAGGATATGCCTTACCAAATATCCAACGCCGGTTAACGACCTCTGCGCGAATGCGACAGAAGTATTCCCCGGAACAACCTGCACTTATGTGGGCGGAACATTCATAGGGTCAACACTTGATGGGCCGGCTGCCTGCCCGGCGGGTACTACGTCGCAGGACATTTGGTACAAGTTTGTGGCTACAGAACAAACTTATAGTATCTATCTTAATCCGGTTTCATTCTTTAACCCAGGTTTCCAGATATTTGAAGGAAGCTGCTCGGGTAACGTAATGGCATGTGTAAACAGTTTTGGCAGCAACACGTCAGAGTACTACATCAATAATAACTTTGTCATAGGGCAAACCTATTATGTCCGTTTTTTCCATAATATGACAGGATATTCATCAGACAATATTTCCTTCTGCATTACAAAATATCCGAAGCCTGTAAATGATACCTGCCAAAACGCAACGCTTTTAACCCAAAACACGACCTGCTCACAGATAGGCGCTACATTTAGCGGTGCAATGTTTGATGGACAGGCAATCTCGTGCGCACCACAGGCCGGCCAGGACGTTTGGTTCAGGTTCATAGCCGAAGGCGCTTCTGCAAACATTTATGTGGGGCCGATGTCAGGACGCGACCTTGGTTTCCAGGTGTTCCAGGGTGGATGCACAGGTACTCCTATTGCTTGTGTCAATAGTGTGGGGGTAAATCTTAGCGAAACGGGAACAGCCTCCGGCCTTACGCAGGGCCAGGAATATTACATCCGGGTATTCAACGTATACCAGGGACTTACAATCGACAACTTTTCTATATGCGTTTACGGGGCGATACAGCCTTGCAACGCTTCGGTTTCCATTGCCGCTTCGGCCACCCAGGTATGCAGTGGCAGCCCGGTAACCTTTACAGCAACACCTGTTAATGGCGGTGGGGCACCACAATACCAATGGAAAGTGAACGGTAACAATGCTGGCACGAACAGCCCTACATTCACCACAAGCACGCTGACTAACGGCGCTGTAGTTACGGTTGTAATGACAAGTAGCGTACTATGCCCGACTACCCCAACTGTTGCCAGTAATGCAATAACCATGACGGTTACCAATCCGGTAACTCCTGCCTTTACACAGGTGGCAGCTATATGTTTAGGGGGATCGTTCACGCTGCCTTCGACTTCAACTAACGGTATCACAGGCACGTGGAGCCCCGCAGTGAATACTACAGCGACTACTACCTATACATTTACGCCAAATGCAGGCCAGTGTGCGGTTAATGCTACGATGACGGTAACTGTAAATAATAATATAGCTCCAACGTTCACGCAGGTGGCGGCAATTTGCCAGGGAGGGTCATTTACGTTGCCGGCAACTTCAAACAATGGCATTACCGGAACCTGGAGCCCGGCGGTGAATAACACAGCTACTACTACCTATACATTTACACCAAACGCAGGCCAGTGTGCGGTTACTGCTACAATGACAGTGACGGTAAATAATAATGTAACACCAACGTTCACCCAGGTTGCAGCTATTTGTCAGGGAGGGTCATTTACATTGCCAACGACTTCTAATAATGGTATTACCGGAACATGGAGCCCGGCTATAAACAATACTGCTACTACGACATATGTATTTATGCCGACTTCAGGTCAATGCGCGGTTTTCACTACAATGACAGTAACGGTAACTCCCGGTACAGTGCCAACCTTTACACAGGTTGCTGCAATTTGCCAAGGAGGCTCGTTTACATTGCCAACAACATCTACTAATGGAGTAACAGGAACATGGAACCCGGCAGTAAACAACAACGCGACTACAACGTATACCTTTACGCCTACAACCGGCCAGTGTGCTACAACGGCTACAATGACGGTAACCGTGAATAATAACGTTGTGTCAATATTCTCACAGGTTGCAGCAATATGCCCTGGTGGTTCATTCACTTTGCCAACGACTTCCAATAATGGAGTTACTGGTACATGGAGCCCGGCAGTGAATAACAATGCTACAACTACTTACACCTTTACGCCAAATGCAGGACAGTGTGCTACTACGGCTACAATGACCGTAACCGTGAATAATAACGTTGTGCCAATATTCTCACAGGTTGCAGCAATATGCCCTGGTGGTTCGTTCACTTTGCCAACGACTTCAACCAATGGAGTAACAGGTACATGGAGCCCTGCAGTAAATAATAACGCAACTACCACGTACACCTTTACGCCAAATGCCGGCCAGTGTGCGACTACGGCTACAATGACGGTAACCGTGAATAATAACGTTGTGCCAATATTCTCACAGGTTGCGGCTATATGTCCTGGTGGTTCGTTTATCTTGCCAACGACTTCCAATAATGGAGTTACTGGTACATGGAGCCCGGCAGTGAATAACAATGCTACAACTACTTACACCTTTACGCCAAATGCAGGACAGTGTGCTACTACGGCTACAATGACCGTAACCGTGAATAATAACGTTGTGCCAATATTCTCACAGGTTGCGGCAATATGCCCTGGTGGTTCGTTTACATTGCCTACTACTTCAACCAATGGAGTGACCGGTACATGGAGCCCTGCGGTAAACAACAACGCGACGACTACGTATACTTTCACTCCAAATGCTGGCCAGTGTGCATCAACTGCAACTATGACGGTGGTAGTAAATTCTGTAAATACAGATGTTACCACTACAGGAGCTACGATTTTTGCATCTGCCACAGGCGCATCCTACCAATGGATCAACTGCGCGACTAACCAGCCAATAAATGGGGCTAACGGTGCATCATTCACAGCAACAGCAAACGGCTCTTATTCCGTCATTGTAACCCAAAACGGATGTAGTGCAACCTCAGAATGTGTTGCGATTACCAATTTAGGCGCGGAGACGTTTGTACAAAAAGGATGGAAAGTATATCCGAATCCTGTAGTCGATCAGTTATTTATTGAGACAGAAGAAGCAACCGAGATCGTAATAACCGATATGACAGGAAAAACGATCAGCAGCCAGGCTTTAAAATCAGGAATTAATACCATTGGCACAGGCGAATTAAGTGCAGGGATGTACTTTATAAAGTCCGCTAGCGGTACGCATGTAAAATTCATTAAGAGATAATTTTCCAAACTTAACAAGAGCCCCTTTTCAAAAGATTAGGGGCTTTTTCTTTTACGGAAATCTTTTTGCATCTTCGTATTTACCATTTTAAGATGGAAGTAATAAATCCTTAACATCTTTCAGATTGCCGATTCATAAATCAATAGAGTTCATATATGTATTTCCCGAAAGGATTAGCTGCTCTATGTATTATTCAGTAGCTTTTAATTTGGCGCTGCATTCCTGCCCCTGCGGATCAAGCCTGCAGGCTTTTTCATAGTGAGCGCGGGCTTCGGCCTTGTTCCCTTTGAGAAGGGACAAGTCACCCAGGCGGAAATACACAATCGGGCTTTCGGGATATAATGCGAGAGCTGACTTAAGGATAGCGCTTATTGCCTCAGGGTCCGGCTTTTTTGAATTTAGCAGTTCGTATGACCAATAGGTAAGCTCATTCTCCGATAGCTTATCGCTAATTATCGCATTTTCTGCCTGTAGATAGTTGCCCGCTGCAATATATTCACGTGCGGTGTATTCTCCATCAGGCATTAGGAGCCAGGCCTGATCGTCGTTTTGGTATTCCGTCCGCAATGCGGAGATGCTGCCGGAACTGCTACGAAGGAAGACACCCTTTATGTTGTAGTCGGTAAATACAATAGCGTCGTTACCGGTTGGGAAACACAATATCTCTTTGCCGCCGTTAATACGTTCTGTAAAATATCCATCCCGCATCCTGATCTCAACTACCTCATTGGGCCCCTTCCTGTAGCGACCGCAGTATTCCTTTAACTGTTCCTCTGTAAGCTGGGCAGGAAACAATCGATCGGGCAAAAATCCGGGCCATTCGTAAGCAGAAGCAATGCTGCGGGCGAGTTCCTTGCCGAAACCGTTAAAATCATCACCAGAATTTAAAAGTATCACAGCACCGCGACCCCCGGCAAGGCTCCCTGTCGCTATGGCTACAAACCCCGCATTTACACCAATATGTTCAAAATATGCAACACGGTCGCCTTTTGTGTCAGAGCGCCGGAACAGAAATGCACCCAGGCCCATTTCTTCAGTGTATTGCCCGCTGCTAATGGTAATTTGTGGTGAGAGCATCTGCTTTATAGTATCGGCTTTTAAATAAGAAGATGTGCCGGCCAGGCTCTTTTCCATTTCAATTATTAGTAACGCCAGGTCTGTAGCAGTGGTATGCAGGCCTGCTGCTGCCTGCTGTGGGTAAACATACACGCCCGGCGTAAACCATGGCGCTTCAGAATAACCTGTAGAAAGCCTCCGGAGATACCGCTTTGCCAATGGCTGTTCAAAAGTACTGCTGTCCATCTTTAGGGGTTTGAAAACATAATGGCGGGCAATCGTTTCGAAGTCCGTCCGGAGTACATCCATAAGCACCATTTGGATAATCATATACCCGCCGCCACTATACCGGAATTCTTTCCCCGGCTCACTATTCACAACGACCCTCCTTGTGCCGCTGACAGGGTCGCCATCGAGGATTTGCCTGACAGACGGCAACGGTGCCTGTCCCTGCCTGAAGCCCCAATAGGAACTCTGGCTCGTCCCGGCTGTGTGGCTGAGAAGCATACGCAGCGTAATGGCGTTACCTTGAGTATAACTGCTTGGTTCTAACTTCCATGTGGTAAGGTATTGGTTAACGTCGGTATCCAGGTCAAGGACTCCTTCGTCTACCAACCGCATTACGATAATCGCTGTCACTAATTTGCTTACCGATCCGGCAGAATAGATGGTTTTATTCGTTGCCGGTATCTTTTGAAGCGTGTCTGAAAATCCATAACTCTTTGCAAAATCAATACGGTAATTGTCTATAACCGCAATGCTCACACCGGGTATTTTATGCACCTTCATCCGCGCGGCAATCGTCCATTCCGGCAATCCTTCCACTGGCACATAAGGCATAAGGCCATACTCTACTTTTTTAATGCGATTTTCGGGGTGAGTTTGCGCCCGGGCCGAACAAATAATGGAAGTTGCCAGGAATAGGATGGCGAGAGCTGATGTTTTCATGCTAAGGTTGCTAAAGGTTGTGGTAAAAGGTTTAATTAATAGGCACATGCGGAATTGTGGTGGCGTGTTTGTACAAATCTAAGCAGGGATATTCAAACAAAGCGCCCCTATTATAATATGAACCCTATTTCACTTCGGGGAGTGATGCAATGAAATCTTTTGGAGAAAGCCCTGTCTGCTTTTTGAAAGCGCGGTTAAAGGTAGTCTTGCTGTTAAAGCCGCAGTCGTAAGCAAGGCCCAGTATGGTGCTTCGCCTATGTGCACCTTCAGTAAGCAGGGCAATTACAGCTCTAACGCGATAGCCGTTTATAAAGTCGTTGAAATTAATGCCGCTTCCTTTGTTGATGATACGGCTAAGTACCGGAACGCTCAGCTGAAGCATCGCCGCAAGCTGGGGTAGGGATAGTTCGGGATCTTCATAACATTTTCCAGATTGCATCACTGCATTGATCTTCTCCAGCCATTCGGGGTAGTCTTCCGGCAAAGCGTCGATTTCCGGTTCCTGCAAATCCTGTGGCTCTGCAAGCAAAACGCTTTCTGTTAAACCATTTGCGAGCCTTTTGTTTCCTTTAGCCAAAAGAATCCTGCCCGTCGAGCGCAATGTCCACCTTTCTATGTAAACCTTTGACCTGACTGCATTCGAATAGCCCGCAATGGCTACATAATAGCTAAAAACCGAGAAGAACAGGAAATGCCACCAGCTGTCCAGGAAATTTACCCTGAAGAAAAGCCCGTATATGGCAACTACGCACCAGCTTATAAGTGTCCCAAGCACCGCAATGAGGAAATTCCGGACATAGGAGAATGAAAAAGCATCCGCATTGCTGAGGAAATTGAGTACTATCTTCCTGTAGCTGATATAGAACCGGAGTGCCGCAATAAAATAAATAATCATACTGATAAAGCCGCTTATCTGGTACCAGTCGTCAAAATCACGGTCCCTTTCATCTGCCAGAAAATAATACCCGCCAAAGACCAGCTTATCATAAACCACTATAAATATAGCGTAGATAAGATACAATACTGATGGTATGAAATGGACAAGGTACTTTTTCCGGAACCTGAAGCCGGGGTTGAGCAGGCTCAGTACATAGAAAAGGATGACCGGCCCCAACAGGTAGAGGTGCTGGAACGGTACATAAAAAAGGATATCCCTGAAGGGTTGTTTCGAGTACCATCCGGCAAAGCCCAACATCCATGGGCATACATAAAGGAACGTAAGCATAAGCAACAGCGCAAGCCAGAAGTCGGATGCGTGCCTGTCTGCCAGGTACCTGCGCAGGCATAACCCCGAATATACCAAGAGATGCGCCAGGAAAACCAGCAGCAGCGAACTGTGAAGCCCGAAATCAAATTGCATAGGAGTCTGCTTAAATTGTGGAAGGTTTGAGTTTTCCGGTTTAAAGATATTGAAATATGGCTCATATTCATAAAATTAAGTAGCGACCATATTATAATTCGGTGCTTCACTGTGTTGCAATGCAGCTACTTTAGCCAAAAATATCATACACTATGCAATTATTACGACGACTAACAGTACCTGTTACGCTTCCGCACTGGAGACAGGATGTCCTCCTTGCAATGCCAAGGCTGGTTTGCGGCTATTTTATGGCTTTTGATTTCGGCGCACAAAAATTCGGTATGCCCTGGTCTGACCCCGACCTGAATCTTGGTTTTTTTGAGATTGCGTTTTGGTTCCCCAACGATGTGGCGCAATTTGGCGAACCGTTTGCACTTTTTCCGGCATTTTTTGCCTGGATGGGAGGATTCAGCGAAGCAGTGGGCGGCTTGCTGCTGCTTGCGGGCCTTCAGACAAGGATAGCATCGCTGCTTATATGTAGTACCATGCTTGTTGCTGCTTTTTTCCAGCAGATGCAAAACGGCTATTGGAGCATGCTGCCTGCGCTCGGGTTTTCTTTTGTCACACTATACACCATGGTACTGGGCAGCGGCAGGTTTGGCATTGACTATCTTCTAACTAAACGCAATAAAAAATCATGAAAAAAATAATGCTGTTACTCATCACTTTACTGCTGTACTCCTGCGTGCAGGAAACAAGGCAGCAAGTTGTCACCTTTACCATAGACACGAAAGGAATACCCCCGGGGAGTTCAGTAGCTGTAAGGGGCGGCGATAAGCCATTAAGCTGGGAGCAGGACTACCCACTTGTATACGATAGTGTTTCGGGAACGTACAAAGCCACGGTACAAATAGCTACAGGCTACCTTTTTACAGAATATAAATACGTGGTCAATGGAACGTTTGAGCTTGCAAATGAAGAAAACCGAAGGGCAATATTTTCAGCAGACGGCAATACGGTCCTCAATGACAAATACAATGTTCGGTAAACAGGCCAGCCAGGGCACTGTAACCTGTAAACCGGGACTTTAAAGTTTCCTGTTACTGTTATCGTCTTTTGTAACAGCAGTAGTTTCGAAGGTAAAATTATTGCGGATTACTAAGTACCCTGAACAGGCCAGCAAGCGATGCCAGCAGCCTGTTTTCCGTATTTATTTCGGCGAGCCTGCTGCTTACAACATTATTTTCCCGGGAATTGATAAGGAATAGCGAACTCTCCCCAAATGTAAATAACCTCTCTTCTGATGATAGCATGGCGGAGTAGTCCCTTACCAGTTCTGCTGTCGTTTTTTGCTGTTGGATCAGCGTTTCTATTTCAGCCTGGTGGGCAAGGATCTTGTTCTTTAACGCGACGCGCTCAAAATCCAGGTCCAGCAACCCGTCCTGAATTTTCAGTTTTGCAAGCTTCAGGGCGCCACGCTCTTTACGGAGGAATAACGGAAAGCTGAAATTAAGGCCTATCTTATAATCTTCAAACCGGTAATTGGTAAAGTAATCCGGTTCAGAAAGATAGTTATAGCTTACATCTGCCTGGGGCAGCAGCATATTTGCCTTATAACTGCGCTCAATTTCAAGCAGTCCAATCTTGCTTTGCAACGCCTGTATTTTAGGATGGCTCTCTATCACTGATGATGCAGTGGTTTTTAAGTTGATGTTAAAGCTGGCATCAACGCTGTTCCTGACATTTTTTTCCGGGATCAAGGTTTCGGCCAACTCTACGGGAACATTATCTATCCAAAGGAAGTTGGACAACTCGAGCCTGGACTTTGTAAGCTTTAGCCTGGCCTCGGTAAGGTTGAGTTTCCGGGTCTTAACCAGGATTCCTGCTTCTATGCTGTCAATTGCAGCCTTGTCGCCGGCCTCAATAAGCTTTGTTATACCATTGTAACGCACCTGGGCATAGTCAAGATAGGTTTCGTATAGCTGTGCTTCATCAAAAGCTCTTTTCCAGTTAAAGTAGGCAAGTGCAGCCTCATGTATGGCTTCGGTTGCCTGTATTTTTTGCTCGGCAGCGCTAAGCTGGAGGCGCACCTTTGCCATCCGCACATCGGCCATTCGCTTATTTATGAACAGCCCCTGGCCTAAAGGTACCGATATACCTGCTGAGGTAAGGCCGCTGTTTGGCGTAGTGTTTTGAGGATTTACATAGATACCTTCGCTGTTATCAAACGCAGCCTTGATTTCAATTCCATACCACGTCGGTATCTTAAAGGAGCTGTTTAGCAGCGAATAGTAATTTTTATTATTAAAATTTTTCTCATTATAATCGACCTCTATCTTCGGGTCGAATCCGCCTCGGGCAGCCATCAGCTCCGCTTCCGCGCTGCTCACCAGCAGTCCTGACTGTCTTACAAGCGGATGGTATTTCTTTACGTATCCTATGTATTCGCTAAAGCTGAGCTCACCCGGCAAAAATGACTGAGCAGCAGCTATATAGCCGTAGAACAGCAATATGATTATAAAAGCCCTCGTTTTCATTTTTCTTTAGAATTTTCATTTTTTGGTTCAGCCTGGTAATAATTGGGTGGAAAACCATTGAGGGTTCTCCATATCTCGAACCATATTGGCACGGTATCGAGAAGGGCTATGGTTTGTACACCGGCACCAATACTGAGCTGTTTAGGCCATGAAGCCTCATTCTTATCCGGCGCAATGAGCACCCTGTATTTGCCGTTAGGGCTGATGAAATTTTCGATAGCCACAATCCGGCCTCCAAATGTACCGTAAGACATGCCCGGCCACCCCGAGAAAACGATTGTAGGCCAGCCGTCAAACCATACCCGCACTTCGTCGCCTCTTTTCAGGAGAGGGAGATCGATGGGCTTTACGTAGGTCTCCACGGCAATTTCATAGCTGGCGGGCATTATGCTCACAACAGAAGTACCCTCTTTTATAGTTTCGCCAATACCTGACTGGAGGGCGCGGTTAACATAGCCACTTTGCGGCGCTTTAATATAGTACATGCCATTGCGTATGCTGTAATTCACATACTGGTTCTCGAGCTTGGATACCTGCGCTTCGGTGTCGAACTGGCTGCTCAGCGCAGTAAATTTGTCGCTGCTTGATTTTGCAATTTTTTCATTGTACTCTGCTGTAAGCCTGCCGATTTCCACTCGCGCATTAATAAGCTCATTTTTAGCGGTAAGCAGCTTGTTTTCCTGTGTAATTATCTTAGCCTGCGCATCCTGTAGCTTGAGCCTCTTTTCCTCAACATCAGTAAGGGGCTTAAGGCCGTCCTTGTTGAGTTGCGTTGAGCGGTCAAACTGGGTAGTAGCAATCCTCAGTTGGGTCTTTACCGCTTCAAGATCAATGCTGTCGCTTTTAACTTTAAGCCGTGCCTGTCTTATTTTGTTATTAGCCTGCTGGATTTTAAGTGTCAGCTCATTGGAGAGTGCCGCCATTTGGGACTCCAGCGATTTCACTTTGCTGTCATACGATTCAAGCGAGCTTTTTTTGGCGTCTACCTGCTGTTTGGTATTATTTACAAGGTTAGGGTCAAAGTAATCTTCCTTAACTTCCGAAATGAAAAGGATCGTGTCGCCCTTCTCTACAAAATCGCCCTCTTTTACATACCATTTTTCTATACGGCCCGCTATAGCGGTGTGGATCGTCTGTGGACGCTGGTTTGGCTTTAGGGTAGTGACGGCACCGCTTCCGGATACGTTTTGTGTCCAGGGAAGGAAAAGCACCAGTACCGCCAACAGGCATAATCCTATAATTATCCTGTTGAGTATTTTATAATGCGGCCTGTTGGCAAGCTGCTTCACGGTGCTGAATTGCTCTACCGATTCTATTCTTGCTTTTTTATTATTTGATATATTTAGCATGGCGTTTGGTATTGGTCGTTGACTATCTTGCCGTTTTCCATTATGATCTGCCTGGTTGCCCTGGACTCCCAATGTATATTGGCAGAGGAAACGACAACGGTCCACGGGTTTTTACCTGAAAATATAAATTTTATAATTGCCTCTGCGGCATCTTTATCCATACGGTCGGTAGGATCTTCGTAAAACAAAATAGAGGGCCTGTGCACGATACTGCGGGCCAGCAGTATTTTTTGTGCATTAGACGAAGAGAGCTGCCGTCCCTCGGGGTAAATTTTAGTGTCAAGGCCGTCGGGAAGTGACTTAATGTAATCCGTCAGTTGTACTGCATCGAGCGCCCATCGCACGTCAGCAATTCCTATCGCGGGATTATTAAAGGTAATATTCTCACGTATTGTCCCTTCAAAAGGAGTTTCACCCTGAACAATGCAGCCTATCCGTGCACGGTAGGAGGAAGGGTCGATTTTTACAAGGGAATCATCGTTTATGGAAAGCGCGCCCGATGTAGGCTGGAGCAATCCTGAAAGCACCCGTATCAATGTGGTTTTTCCAGCGCCGTTATTGCCCTGTAGCAATATTTTCTCACCGGGGGTAATCCGGAGGTTCACGTTTCTGAGTATGTCTTTATCTCCGCCGGGAAAGCGAAAACGAACGTTTTCTGCAGCCAGTGTCATTTCGCTTCCTTCCGGCAGTGCCTCAATATTCTGTTCGTCATCAATGTCCATATCGGCAACCTGCCCGATTTTTTCTATCGATGTGAGCACATCGTAAAAGCTCTCCAGACCTAGAATAATTTTTTCAACGGAATTAATTACCAACAGGATAATAATTTCGGCAGCGACAAACTGCCCAATGTTCATTTGCTGGTTAAGTACAAGGAATCCGCCGATCAAAAGAAGTCCCGAAGTAATAATCAGCTTAAAGATAATTAGCTGTATGAACTGTCGCTGAATAATATTAAAGTGCTTTTCGCGATAATTAAGGTAGCCGTTTACAAGCGTATTATTTTTTTCAAGCGCAAAATTAAAGTTCAGCGTTGTGCGGAATGATGAACTGTTCCTGGCGATTTCCTGAAGCCAGTCTGCTGCCTTATATTTATATTTCGACTCGCTGAGGCTTGTGTCCAGGCCGGGCTGGTAAGAAAATTTGAAAATCAGGTACAAAAGTGCAATCAGCAGTATTCCAAACAGGATAAAGAAAGGATGGTATAAGGATAGCAGGATTATGCCAAAACTGATCTGGAGCAATGCAGAAGAAAAATCAATCAGCAGTTTTGAAACACCCTTTTGAATGGACATGGTATCAAAGAACCTGTTGGCAAGTTCGGGGGGATATACATTGCTGTAAAGCTCACCAAACTTTATCTTGGGAAGCCGATAGGCAAATTCGAAAGAAGCGCGCACAAAAATTTTCTGCTGGAGGTTCTCAGTGATACGCAGCTGCATCAGGGACAGGAGGCCTACAAGCCCAACTCCCGCTACAACTACAACGATCAGCACTATCCATGACACACTTACCTTTCCGCTTTGGATAAAATTGATGATCGCCTGGATACCCAAAGGAAGCGATAGGCTGATCAGCCCTGCGAAAAGCGCATAGAAGAATATCTGGTAGACATCTTTCCTGTCAACCTTCAGTAAGCTGAAGAATCGTTTTGCTGGGGTCATAAAACTATTTATTTAATGAGTTTATAAGATAAAGATAAAAATCTGTAGGGCTTACCTTTTCGTTGCAGTCTGTTATTGTCTTAAAATGATCTTTTATAAAATGCTGGTGGAGTGAGCCTTCTACAATGCTTGAGGCAAAAGATCTCGGATACGGAAAATCAGGATTCAAATCTGCGATCATGGCTACAATACGGTTGATGATCTGCTTGTATATCAAAAAGAACCCTTCTTTATTTTCCTCGTCTACTTCCTTGGTCAAAAAAGTTTTGGTAAACTCTGCTATGATAATCCGGTTCAGGATCGATTCATCAATGTAGCTCGTACTCTCATCATCCTCTATTTTTTCTGTAACGAGGGTAACTGCCTGGCGCAGCTTTTCTTCAGGGTCTGAGATATTCGCAGTAGCGAATACGATCCTGTATTCCATCCAGCTCCAGTACCAGGAGGAAAGGTACACCAGCAGCTTGTGCTTATTCTCGAAATACCTGTAAAGGGAACTTTCATTAGAGCCGATGCGTTCGCCAAGCTTTTTAAATGTAAAGTTGTCAAACCCAATCTCATCTATAAGGATTATGCTTTCCTGAACGATCCTCCGGCCCAGTTCTGAGGTTTCAGGGTCTTTCAGGTAAATTTTTGGGTTAACCTGGATTTTAAGGTTCGAAAGTAAATTTTTCACATTATTCAATTTACTTGCAAATATAATAGTGTTACTATTGTTTTGGGGATTATTAGTTTTATTTAACATTTGTTAAATCACTAATACCTTTCGTACCAAGAAAACCCGGAATCAATAATATGCGATTTTTGTTCCTTCAAATGTTCCAGATAGGCTATTGCTACAGGGGAATGCTTTTTGCCTTTAAGCCAGATAAGGCTCCACATTGTAGTAATTGGCAGCCCCCTGACCGGTATGATTTGCAGGTCGCCGTTAAACAATTCATTCTTAAGTCCTATCAGCGGCATTATTGAATAGCCCATACCCGAGATCACAGCCTGTTTTACGGCTTCATTCGATGTAAGCTCCATTTTCTTGATGTGCGGGATCTCGTTTCGGGCCAGGAATTCGGACATCGTTTGCCGCGTACCGGATCCTTCTTCCCGGAAGATCAGCGGCAGGTCACTGAATATGTCCAGCGAAGCCACATTATCAAAGGTGCGTGAGGTGTTGCCCACCAGGTGCAGCCTGTTCTTTAAGAGGTCGAGTTTTTCAATTTCCATCTTCGCCGGCAATACGGATACCAGTGCAAAATCTACCTCGTTGTTATTAAGGCTTTGCAGTACTTCGCGCTTATTGGTAACATCCATCACCAGGTCTACCGCCGGGTTGGTTTTAAGGAAAGCGGAGAGAAAATAAGGCATTACGTATTTGCCGGTCGATACCACCGATATTTTTAACCTTCCCGATAGCTGGCCTTTGTAGGCAGCGGTTTTGTAATTAATGGCATGCACCTGTTCGAGTATCGCCTCTGCGGCTAATGCAACTTCCTTTCCAAAAGCGGTTATGTAGATTTTTCTTCCTATGATCTCAGTCAGGGGAATATCGAATTGGGATTGGAAGTTTTTAAGCTGTATCGAGACGGCAGGCTGGGTGAGGTGAAGTTCTTCAGCCGCTTTTGTGATGCTTTGGGTTTGCGATACCTTTAGGAAAATCTGTAACTGGTGCAGTGTGTAATTCATAAATAATTTTTATGTATTTCATTTCAAATATAAATAAAAATATATGAATACGTCAAAATACCTTTGTCCTGTAAATCATTTAAAAAACTTTTTATGAAAAAAATCACTGTAGCAAAAGGCGATGGCATAGGGCCGGAAATTATGGATGCGACACTTTCAGTTATTATGGCGGCAGGAGCGCGGATTGAGGTGGAAGAGATCGAAATTGGGGAGAATGTTTACCTGAGCGGCAATACGGCAGGTATTGCCAGGGAATCGTGGGACGTAATACGTCGCAACAAGGTTTTCCTAAAGGCCCCGATCACGACCCCTCAGGGCGGCGGCTATAAAAGCCTGAATGTAACTACGCGCAAATTCCTCGGATTGTATGCCAATGTAAGGCCATGCATAAGCCTGCATCCTTTTGTTCAGACCAAGCATCCTATTATGGATGTTGTTATAATAAGGGAAAACGAGGAGGATCTCTATGCCGGTATCGAACACCAGCAGACCGATGAGGTTGTGCAGTGCCTGAAGCTTATAAGCAGGCCGGGCTGCGAAAAGATCATTCGCTATGCTTTTGAATATGCCAGGCAGTACGGCAGGAAAAAAGTTACCTGCTTTACCAAGGATAATATAATGAAGCAAACCGATGGGCTTTTCCACAAGGTATTTGATGAAATTGCTGCAGAATATCCCGAAATTGAAAATGAGCACTGGATCATCGATATCGGCGCTGCAAAAATGGCCGATACCCCGGAGGCTTTTGATGTCATTGTGATGCCTAACCTTTACGGTGATATACTCTCGGATGTAGCTGCCCAGATAGCCGGTTCTGTTGGCCTGGCAGGTTCGTCGAATATTGGTTCAGAGTGCGCTATGTTCGAAGCAATCCATGGCTCGGCTCCGCGCAGGGCAGGGCAGAACATGGCCAACCCATCCGGGCTGCTCCAGGGTGCGGTGATGATGCTTACCCACATTGGGCAGACTGATGTGGCAGAGAAAGTACAGAATGCCTGGCTAAAGACCATAGAGGACGGTATCCATACCTACGACCTTTATAAGGAGGGCATAAGCACACAGCTGGCAGGGACCAAAGAATTTGCGCAGGCGGTTATCGCTAACCTCGGGCAGCAGCCCGCGACGCTGCCAAAGGTAAATTATGCCAAAGATAAAGCGATTGTAATGCCGGAATACAGGCGGAAGGCTCCTGCGGCGAAAGAACTTTGCGGTGTTGACCTGTTCCTGCACTGGACTGGTTCGGATGCCGATGAGCTTGCCGGTAGGGTAAAAACTATTGAGCAGGAGGGCGTACACCTCACCATGATAACCAACAGGGGTATAAAGGTATGGCCGGAAGGCTTCAGCGAGACGTTTTGCACCGACCATTGGCGCTGCCGCTTTAAGCTAGCTGATGGCACAACACTGGCCAAAGCCACGATAATTAAACTATTAGAACTGGCAGAAAAAAGCGGACTGGATGTAATCAAAACTGAAAACCTGTATAGATTCGATGGAAAAGATGCATACTCGCTCGGGCAGGGCCAATAGGGGATTTGCCCCCGGCAGGCAGCTAAAGGCAGCCGGTGCTCTGGTTGTTATCATAGGGACAGCTGTATTGCTGTCCCTCCCTTCGGGGAATGTCCCGGATGCAGGAAGCCTGGTTGCGTGCCTTGTGATTTTATGCTGTTGTTTAATAAATAAATACCATTTGAAAAATGTCAAAATTTAAGCTTATCGAGGGCGCCTTTACTGCAGCTGAGGCCAAAGAGGTCATACTCGCCCTTTTAGAATACAAGATCAACTTCCACAACAGGGAAAGTTTTCGCAGCGAGATACGTAATGGCCATACTGATGACCGCTCCCTAAAACGAAAAGAGCAGCTGTTAAAAACGAGAGAGGAATTCATGGAACAAATTTCGGCAATGGATCCTGCTGCCACGGTTACCATTACCGCAGATATAATGATGAAGTGATGTTTAAGGGCCGTAAATTACTAATTGTTACCAAGCACGGTAAGGAGCAGGTCATTGCCCCACTGGCAGAGAAGGCTCTCGGCGTAACATGTACTGTAGCACATGCCTATGATACTGATTATCTTGGCACTTTTACCGGAGAAATTCAGAGGCATGGTGACGCACTGGCTACCCTGCGGCGCAAGTGCGATCAAGGGATGGCCTTATACGGATATGACCTCGCCATTGCAAGCGAAGGGTCGTTCGGTCCCCACCCTACGCTGTTTATAGCCCCAGGAGACGATGAACTGATAATGTTGAAAGACCTGGTGAATGGCGTAGAAATACTAGCACGCGAACTTACCCTGGATACAAACTTCAGCGGATCGCTGATCACAAATTTAGAGGAACTTGAAACCTTTCTCGTTCAGGCTAAATTTCCGGGCCATGCGGTGATAATCCGAAAATCTGAAGATAGCACCCGGGGAATGGTTAAAGGTGTCAACGACCCTGAGTTGATGGCAAAGCTGGGACAGAAGTACCTGAACGATTACGGTAGTTTTTTTATTGAAACCGACATGCGCGCTATGCACAACCCCAGCCGTATGCAGGCCATTGCCAGGGCAGCAGATAAACTTTTCGCTAAGGCGCTATCCCTTTGCCCCTCCTGTAGCACGCCGGGTTTTAGCATTACGGACATACGGCCGGGACTTCCCTGTAGTGCATGCAGGTTTCCTACAGCATCGGCGCTAAGCCATATCTATTGCTGCGTGAAATGCGGCTTTAGCACGGAAACGAAGTACCCTAACGGAAAAGAGGCAGAAGAACCGATGTATTGCGATATGTGTAACCCATGAGAAAAACTATTTTAACCACTAACATACCGGAAGCGGCACGCCGGCTGCTCGACGGTGAAGTAATAGGAATGCCCACAGAAACTGTCTATGGGCTTGCCGGCATTATTAATTCGGACACTGCGATCAGCAATATTTTTAAAGTTAAAGGCCGCCCCGCCGACAATCCGTTAATTGTGCATATTGCCGGCCTGTCGCAACTGGATGATGTAGCGGCAGAGGTACCGGAGTTAGCAAGGCAGCTATCGCGGGCATTTTGGCCGGGGCCATTGACCATGCTTCTCAAAAAGCGAAGTACCGTTCCGGACGTAGTTACGGCAGGGCTGGAAACCGTGGCCGTGCGAATGCCCGCCCATCCGGCAGCATTGGCTTTGCTATCCATTGTCGGTGAGCCCGTTGCCGCACCCAGCGCCAATCCTTTTGGCGCAATCAGCCCAAGCGAAGCAGCCCACGTGCTTAAATATTTCGACGGAAAAATCCCCCTGATCCTGGACGGTGGCCCCTCCATAGTAGGCATTGAATCGACAATTGTAGGATTCGAAGGCACTGATGTTGTGGTGTACAGGCATGGAAGCATCACTGCGGGGCAAATAATGGCTGTAACCGGTGCTACCTTCATTGACAGGCATTCAGGCGCAGCAAAAGTTGCCCCCGGTATGTATCCAAGGCATTATGCCCCCGCAACACCGCTCGTTTTTTCCAATGACCTCCAAAAGCTGGCGGAACAGCATAAAGGTAAGAAGATAGGAGTGTTATATTATGGCGAATTCTTTATAAACAACGCTGTTACGATATCCTGCTCATTAAGCCCTTCCGCTGATATGGATGAGGTTGCTGCCAACTTGTATGGTACGCTCCACAGGTTGGACGGATTAGGGCTTGACCTTATCATAGTACAGGAATTCCCCGCGGAAGGTGTTGGCGCGGCACTTAATGACAAGTTGAAACGAGCGTCGTGGCAATTGTAATATTAAAATTATACTCAGGGCCGCCACAGGCCGTATCTGCTTTCACTAACCATAAATTTAAAAATATATTTCGATGAATCTTGACCTGCTTATTGAAAATCTGACTAATCCCGCCCTGCTTTTCTTTGTACTGGGCATCATAGCCGTTTATGTGAGGAGTGACCTAGAAATTCCGGCGAATTCCTCTAAGTTCATATCCCTGTACCTGCTTTTTGCAATAGGCTTTAAGGGAGGGCAGGAGTTATCTCATGAAGCCCTTACGGCAGAGATACTCTGGTCAATGGCTTTTGGCCTGGCGATGGCCGTGGTGATACCGGTGTACCTTTTCTTTATACTGAAACAAAAATTCAAGGTTGCCGATTCGGGTGCCATTGCGGCAGCATACGGTTCGGTAAGTGCCGTTACATTCGTAACGGCTGCAACATTTTTAGAAATGAAAGGAATGGCCCTGAGTGGCCACATGGTGGCAATAATGGCCCTGATGGAATCGCCGGCTATTATTGCAGGGCTTCTCCTGATATCGTTGTTTAGCCAAAAGGAAGGTACATCCGGTACAAAGGATGTGCTGCGCCATTCGCTTACCAACGGCAGCGTGTTGCTGATATTGGGAAGCCTTTGCATCGGTTACGTTGCAAGCGCGGAACAAGCACAGGGTATCAAACCTTTTACAACAGACCTTTTTAAAGGTTTTCTGGCCATATTTTTACTGGATATGGGCATTACAAGCGGTAAAAAGCTCAGCGCCCTGTTTAGGGAAGGATGGTTCCCTTTTGCCTTCGGTATTGTGATGCCGCTAATCAATGGCACTGCCGCTGCTTATTTAAGCAATGCAGTTACTGACGATGTTTCCTGCAGGTTTATTTTCGGGGTGCTCGCGGCAAGCGCATCCTACATCGCTGTCCCCGCCGCAATGAAAATTGCCGCGCCTCAGGCAAATCCCGGCCTTTACCTGCCGATGGCTTTGGGGGTAACTTTCCCGGTAAATATAACCATCGGGATGCCATTATATTTTGCTGCTGCATCGCTATAATTATGAACCGTTTAAAAGAGCAGCATTTGAAATACTGCTGTATAAATTAGAGAAAGCGGCAATTGCCGCTTTCATCACTATAGGAAATAACGATAGCCGGGAGCATAATCGCTACTAAAAATTACATTATCACTTACTTTCTGCGGCGGTCACTAAGGCTTCGTCTTCCTGGCCCGGGATTTAAACCTTACCTGCACTATGGGCGCTTAGGGATAGCAACCGTGATCGTTGTACCACGGCCCGGCTCTGAGTCTACCGAAATTGTTCCCTTGTGCTTTTCTACAACTCTTTTGCTGATGGCGAGCCCGAGGCCTGTACCATCCATATCTGCCTGAAGCCTTGTAAAAACTTTAAATATGGCATCCTGATGCTTATGCGGTATGCCTATGCCATTATCAGTAACGGAAATCAGGATGTGTCCCGCAGATTCTTCAGTTGCTATGGTTACAACTGCCACCTCGCTGGAATTGTACTTTATACCGTTAGCCACAAGATTCTGCAGCAACTGCGTCATTAGCAATTCATCGGCAATTACAGTATGGTTGATATGAGACTGCAACGCTACTTTTTGCGCAGGGTATACGTCTGTTATTGTACTTCTTATTATATCGATAATCCCATTCAGGTCTACTTCTGCCAACTGGGCATTTTTAGAATTTACCTTTGAGTATGTCAAAAGGGTTTCTATAAGGTTTCGCATACGCTGTCCGGCGCTTACTGCCTTGCTTATATAGCCTATGGATTTTTCATCCAGTACAGCCTGGTTCCTTTGGGAGAGCATGTCCATATACATAGTCATGCTGCGCAATGGAGCCTGCAGGTCGTGGGACGCAAAGCCGGCAAACTGTTCCAGGTCTGAATTGCTTTGCAACAGGCTTTCGTTTGCAATGCGCAGTTCTTCGGTCCTGTCGGCTACCTTCCTTTCTAGGATTTCTTCGTTTTTCTTATGCTGTTCTATATTTGTCGCGGTCCCGATCCAGCAGATCACTTCGCCTGTTTCTCCCATTTGCGGCACAGCGCGTGTAAGATGCCAGTAATAGAGGCCGTCAGCTGATAATATCCGGTTTTCTACCTCAAACTGCACCTTGTTTTTCAAAGCATCATTCCATCGCTCTACCGTATGTTCCCTGTCATCAGGATGCAGGATTTCAGACCAGCGCCAGCCCTCAAGTTCATCAAAGGCCTTGCCTGTAAACTCCTGGGTGCGTTTATTAAAGTAATCCATGGTGCCGTCAGGTTTGGCCGTCCATACTATTTGCGGCATAACATCTGCCATGAACCTCATTTTTTCGATTGTTTCATGAAGCTCCGAAGTACGTAGCGCCACCTCGCGTTCGAGTTCCTTTGCTGAACGTAGTTGTAGTGCCTGCGGAATGATCCTGTAAAGAGATAGTATCGTAACCCAGGAAATGATGGCCGTTACAAAACGTGCAAATGCGCTTACCCGGTATATAGGTAGCCAAAAGATTACAGCATCGATGAGGTGTGTGAGGCCACAGGCTAAAATAAATGCACCAAAGAGCCAAAAAATCTTAGGGAAAGGAAGGTCTTTGCGCTTCCTTACGAAACGCAGCAAAATTAGCGGAATGGCAAAGTAAGCTGCCCATATAGCTACGTCGGATACTATATACAGCCATCCGTGAAACTCGCTCCACCTGCCACAATGCCAGCGTGGCGGGAAGGCTCCGGTATCAAAAAACTTTTCAAGAAATTCCAGTATCTCTTCCATCTTAATCTCTTCAGCATGTACTGAAAGCCACATGACCGCCAGTAAAGTCATCACGAATTTAATAACAAATTACTCATTTTCAGATGTATTATCCTGCTTTAACGATTGTTAATCCCGAAATACAGAATTATATTTGAAATCACCACTTTAAGGCTCATATTCAGCAATATCGCTATGTAATTAACCTATATCGATTAACAATTCTTATAATTTTGTTAAAATTTAATCAGTCCTGCCGCACGAAATCTAAAGTCCGCGGTGCCAAATAGAAGAGATGTTGGTAACAATGTTATATGGAGGCGAACTTAAAGCGTACATAGCTGCGTACCATTACCGTTATTTTCCCCGCATTATTAATGCGTACCCTGCCGTCCAACAACTTTTCTGCAGGAATCCTGCGAATCTTCCGCAAAAGCGAAAAGTAATAGCGGCAGGCCAGATATACGCCGAAACGTGAAGAGGGCGGGAGCAGCCTGATACCTACAAGAGCTTCTTCAAATTCTGATGCGATTTCCCGCTCTATCGAATTTTTGTACTGGTGATCAAAAGCGGCAAGGTCCAGCCCCGGGAAATAAGTGCGTCCAAGCTGGGAGTAATCGTGATTGAGATCACGCAGGAAATTCACTTTTTGGAAAGCCGAACCGAGTTTCATAGCATAAGGCTTCAGCTTGTGATAAGAATCTTTATCACCCTCGGTGAAGACGTGCAGGCACATGAGGCCCACCACTTCGGCCGAACCCAGTATATATTCATCATAAAGCCTGCTGTCATAGCTCAAAGGGTCAAGGTCCATTTCCATGCTTTTAAGGAACTGGATGATAAGGTCCCTGCCGATACCATACCGCCTGACTGCTTCCTGGAACGAATTCAGGATTGGGTTTATAGATATCCTCTCATCCAGGGCCTCAAATGTCTGCCGGCGAAAACGCTCCAGCAGCTCCCTCTTGTTGAATTCATGAAAGCTGTCTACAATCTCGTCGGCAAGTCGCACGTAGCCGTATATCGCATAGATCGCCGGGCGTATAGAGGGCCGAAGCGCCATAATACCGAGGGAGAAACTGGTACTGTATTTTTTTGTGGTTATCCTGCTCACCTGCTGTGAGAGGTCATCATAAAGGCTTTTCATTTTACGAAATTTTTAATTTGTTGGTCTCCTGTGCCGCAGTTCTTTCAGAAATTATGGCTGGTGGAACCCCGGACCCGAACAGTACCCCGGCCTGCTTATTATCATTTAATTTTATAGATTATCAATAGTATCAAGGCATTCTTGTGCACGGGTGAGTATAGCAGCACGCTCCTGTTGCGCCATCCGGTCCCATAGGCGATAGACCATAGCGATACGCGGGTTGTCTTTGAGCTTACTCCGGTTCCTGTCAAAGAAATCCCAATAGAGGCTGTTGAAAGGGCAGGCAGCATCGCCTGTTCGTGCCTTATAGTTATAATGGCAGCCGCTACAGTAGTTACTCATTTTATTAATATAATTGGCGCTTGCTGCATACGGCTTGGATGCTGTCAGCCCGCCATCGGCAAACTGGCTCATACCTCTGGTGTTCGGAAGTTCCACCCACTCAATCGCATCTATATAGATGCCCAGGTACCAAAAATCGACCTCTGAAGGCTCTATACCCGCAATCAGCGCAAAGTTTCCGGTTACCATTAGCCTTTGGATATGGTGGGCGTAGGAATGACCGAGCGACTGGTTTATGCACTCCTTCATGCATTTCATACGCGTATTTCCGGTCCAATACCATTCCGGTAGTTTGCGGTCATTCCCGAAATAGTTCATCTTTTCCATACCAGGCATTTTCATCCAGTAAATGCCCCTCATATATTCACGCCATCCAAGGATCTGCCTTATAAAGCCTTCGAGTTGGTTTAAGGCAATGCCGCCCCCGCTTTCCTGCCACGAAAATAGTGCTGCATCTATTACCTCGCGCGGTGAAAGCATCTTGGTATTCATGCAAAACGAAAGCCTTGAATGGTAAAGCGAATACTCCCCGGTATGCATTGCATCCTGGAAGGTCCCGAAGAGCGGCAGGCAATAGTCTGTAAAATGCCTTAACAGTTCAAGGGCCTGGGTTCGGTCCAACGGCCATGGAAAGTTAGCAGGGTTTATAGTACCTATTGTCTTTACATCCGCAGCGATGATACGGGCATATTGGGAGGTAACATCATTATCAAAATGAAGCGGCGGAGGCGGCCTGTGGCCACGGGGTAATTTTTTGCGGTTGTCCTGGTCAAAGTTCCATTGGTCCCCAACCGGTACACCACCACTAACAAGGATGCCGTGCTTTTTGCGCATGTGCCTGTAGAAGCTCTCCATCACCATACCCTTCCTGCTGCCAAAGAACTCTGATGCCTCACCCCTGGAGGTGTAGAAGTGTGCTGTGTTGTACGATTCCCATGCTATATCCAGGTTGCTGCAGAATGTTTTAAGCGCCTTATCGAGCCTGTATTCGTCAGGAAGCTGGTATTCAAATCGCGTGATATTGTAGTGGCTGATAAGCCGGCTGCAGTTAGAGGCAAAGCTGTGCAGGTTCAGTGGGTTGTCTAAAGCCAGGTACAGTACATGATGCCCTGCCGCTACAAGTTCCTGTGCAAAACGCTCCATTGCGGCAAAAAACGCGCATGCCTTTTGTATATGATGCCACACATAGTCCGTTTCAGTACGCACTTCCATCATTACATACAGTACCTCATCAGATGGCGAACTAAACCATTGGTGCTGCATAGTAAGCTGGTCGCCCAGCACAAGGCGCAGCACGCGGTAACTACCGTTTAATCCTTTTTCATCCTGCATCGCTCGCTGCAATATTTTACATTATCCCAATCTTTTTTCCATTTTTTCCTCCAGGTAAAAGGCAGGCCGCACTGTACGCAAATTTTTACGGGGAGGTCAGATTTTTTCACCTGCTTCACCTCTTGGATATTTTGTTGTTTGTGATGGTACGCTGCAGGGTGCATTTAAAGCGTGTAATTCCTTCAACACGCCTGGCAGCATGCTTTGTGCTGCACTGCTCGACGCGCCTGCGCCAATTTCTGTAGCTTGAAAACCGCAGCTCTTTGCGCATAAGGGTTCGCACTTCGCTCTCATTAAGCCCAAATTGCGACTTTATAGCCTCGAATGGGGTACGGTCTTCCCATGCCATCTCTATGATCCTGTCGAGTTGCTGCGGGCTGAATATGTTAGTTGTCTTTTTCATGATGCAATCTTTTTTATCATCCCGTTAAATATAAAATAATGGAATGGCAGTACGATATACCAGTAAAGCCTTCCCGCCAGCCCCAGCGGGCGGAAGGTTGCGGTTTGCGTTACAATACCGTCTACAATGGTAAACTCGAGCCAGGCTTCTCCGGGAAGCCGCATTTCTGCGTACAATAATAGCCTCATTTCTTTACGGTCGGCATAAATTACCCTCCAAAAGTCGAGCGATTCACCGGCAGATATAGAGGCGGCATTCCTGCGGCCGCGCTTGAGGCCAACCCCTCCAAAAAGCTTGTCAAGGAAACCCCTGAAACCCCAAAGCCAGTCGGCATAATACCAGCCTGCTGTTCCACCTATGGCAAAAATCCTGTTTGCTGCCCTTTGCGTATCCGGTGCTTTCATTGTCTTTACATCGGTAAACACACCAAATTCAGGCACCTGCACTTTACTGTACAGGCTGTCCTGACGGCTTGTGCCCAGTGCATCCTTCCATGTGGAGAGCACCATATCCTGTTCAATCTTCCCAAAAGCCAGGGCAATAGCCTCACGATAGGGTATAAGCCGTATGCCCAGCGATGCGGCAAGGCCGTTTGCCACTGCTACCACATCTACTTTCATACTGTCTACGAGGTTTTTTGCCAGGGGATAAGAGGTTGACGTGACAAAATAGAGCCAATAGGAGGAAAGCCTCGGTGTCATGACCGGCACTGTGATGATCCAGCGCTTTAGGCCCCTTTCTGCTGCGAACTGCATCAGCATCTGTCTGTAGGTAAGTATATCCGGGCCATAGATATCAAAATGCCTGCCGATGGTATCGGTATTGAGGAGTACACCGGACAGGAATTCTACCACATTGCGGATTGCAACGGGCTGGCAGCGGGTATCCAGCCATTTTGGCGCCACCATTACCGGAAGCTTTTCCACCAGGTCGCGAATGATCTCAAAAGAGGCGCTGCCGGACCCTACAATGATACCTGCACGTAATGCGGTAAGGGGAACACGCCCTGCGGAAAGAATATCTTCAACATGTTTGCGGGAGGCCAGGTGCGCGGACAGTTTTGTGTCATTGGCAATTCCTGTGAGGTAAATAACCTGCCTTGCGCGGGTCAATGCTATCGCTTTTGTAAAATTGCGGGCAGCGCGTTCTTCAAGTTCTGTGAATTCGCCCGAGGCGCTCATTGAATGTACCAAATAATATGCTGCATCAATATCCCGGGGTAATACCGCGAGGCTATCATACTCCAACAGGTCGGCTTCCACAACTTTTGGCAGGTTATTGCCGCCGAATTTTCCGGTGTCGAACCTGCGGGCATCCCTGACGAGGCATATTACGTCATGTCCCTGTGCCAAAAGCTCAGGAAGGAGCCTTTGTGCTATGTAGCCTGTTGCGCCTGTTAAAAGTATCTTCATGGTTATCTCACTATTGTTCCTAATCCGCCGTTAATGCCAAAAACCTGGCCGGTTACCCATTTATATTGTGTCAGCAGGTGAAAGGCAACCAGTGCAACTTCCTTTGCAGTCCCCACAGTATTGAGTGGATGCCTCGCCTTGCTGGCTTCGGCTTTCGCTTCTGTATTGAGCAATCCTGCGGCAAGAGGTGTATCGGTCAGCGAAGGGGCCACGGCATTTACCCGTACCAATGGTGCCAGTTCGGCTGCGAGCGCCCTCGTAAGGCCTTCTACCGCGCCTTTTGCCATTGCAATCGCCGCGTGGAAAGGCAACCCTGATTGTACGGCTACCGTACTGAAGAAAACCATAGAGGGATCTTCTGAACCCTTTATGTTAGCAAGGTAACGTTGTGCAAACCACAGCGCAGCCGTTGCATTGAGAGTAATGGCTTTGTTTACGTCGTCCCGGGTTACCCTGTTTATGGGCTTGAGTACAATACTACCGGGACAGTAAGCAATGCCTGCTGCATCAGCGGTAATATCCGGTAGCGGTTCATCACTCAGGAAATCATGAGGTAAGTGCCTGTACAGGTCTTCACCTTCCAATGGCCCCGGGGTCCGGCTGATTCCATAAACGGTAAATCCTTCCTTCATGAGCATACGGGCTAATTCAAGGCCAATACCACTGCTGGCTCCAGCCACAATGTAATTTTTAGATGTAATCTGCATAATATATTTTTTTAACCGCACTATAATATTTACTGAATGACGGGTACGCCCCGTCGACTTTTTCGGCCAGCCAATCACGCGGATCGGTAATTGCACCGGGGTAGCTGAAAAGCGGGTGTTCCTTTGCAATAAAGGTATGGTTGGGATAGCTTGATTTCAGGGTGCTGTACGCACCTTTAAAGATTTGCAGTCCATCAATATGGCGCGCTGCTGCCATTATAAAATCCATAACCTTTTCGCTCACGGGGTATGCTGCAAAGTGGGCGGGGTCAAGATGCAGTATCCTGTTTGCTGTACTATCTTTTCGCCAGAGCGGGTCCAGGTTGTAACTATTGTAAATGAGCACCGGTGCATCCTGTAGTGAGAGTTCCCCGGGATCGGGCAGCAGCGTTGCGAAGTCAAGCTGTGCCTGCTCTTCGAGTTCAGGGAGGTAGCTAAGCTGCTCAATATCTGCATAGCTTTTATCAAGGGAGGTGCCTTTTTGGGCAGTGCCACTGTACGTATTAATATTTTCCTGATTCGCAATGTAGCGCTTTCCCGTGTGGAGGCCTGCCACCCACTGCCAGGAACAAAAATTGCTGGCCACATCACCATCAAGGAGGTGGTAGTACATCCACCGCGCCGGTTGGAGGTAGTTATAGCCAGCCATGATACACAGGCTCGCGGTATACATCCTGGCATGGTTGTGCATGTACCCGTCCCGGTAAAGGTTGCTTATAGCAGTATCTACTGCATCAATACCGGTTGCAGCCCTAAGCATACCTTCCGGGATTGCCCTTTTACCAATACCGTTGCCCAGCCGGGGGCGTGTGTCAATAGAAGGATCATGCTGCTGCAGGCGCTGAAAATATTCCCTCCAGAGTAGTTCGCTCACAAAACGAACGCATTCCTGCGCAGCATAACGTTCCCTAAGACGCGAATATACGAAACGCGTACTGATTATCCCGCGCGATATATAAGGTGACAGTTGTGAGACAGCGCCCGAAAAATAATTTCTGGTCTGTGCATACGCCTTTGGGTCGATAGTATCGATCCGCTCTATTATATCGTTAAGAGATGCCGGGAATTTCATAGCTGCTTCTTTCGCCGAAACTACAGTCTGTAAATTGTTTAATATATCTACAAATATATGTAAACAATTTATTTGTTTAATGATTTAACTATTTATATTGAACAAAATTTAACTACTTTTACATTCTCTCTTGCAGCCTGCGGGTTACAGAGTAATAAAACCATTTGAGCATGAATAATATTAAGACAGTATTTTCTATAGGGGACCTGGAGGGGCTTTCCGGAGTAAAGGCGCATACAATACGCATGTGGGAAAAAAGGTATGCATTGCTTACGCCTCAGCGCGGGGAAAACAACCTTCGCTACTATGGTCTTGATGAACTGCGCAAGCTTCTTAATGTTGTGCTCCTGACCGGGTATGGCGTGAAAATCTCAAAAGTAGCAAAAATGGGTACTTCGGAGATAGAGATGATGGTTGGCGAGATCCGCGTGGGCAGGAAAGATATCAACCACACGATCCATCTCTTTAAGCTGGCGATGATGACCTTTGACCAGCCTCTTTTCCTTGATGCTACGGACCACCTGCTGGCAAAAATGCCGTTTGAGGAAGTGTTTCCCGGCTATTACCTGCCTTTTCTTGAAGAGATCGGGATAATGTGGCAGGCAGGGACGATACAGCCTGCCCATGAGCATTTTATAAGCTGCCTTATCAGGATGGTGGTCATGCAGCAAACTGCAATTTGCAGCAGGAAGGTAAAAAAGGGTACTGTGCCTTCCTATGTGTTGTTTCTTCCCTTTGGTGAGATCCACGAGCTGGGCCTGATGTACCTGCAGTATCTTATTACATACCATGGCCAGGGTTGTGTTTACCTTGGCAGCAACATTCCGCTGGACAGCCTTTCGGAAGTAACGCGGCTCTTCAGGAACGTAACTTTTATAACCTATCTTACGGTGCTTCCTGCTGAGAAACCGCTGGATCAATATGTAGAGGCGCTCCTGGCAAAGGTAAAAGATAATCAGTCCAAACTCTGGATCGTAGGGCGAAGGGTGGCGGAACTTACCATGCCCGAGACAGAAGGCCTTACCCGATTTGCATCCCTTCATGACATAGCAACCAGGCTATCCTGACATTTTTTTACTCGTCTTATGTGACTATTGGCTTGTCTGACGACGTCCATTTTTTATGGAATGCGTTGTTATTTTATATTTTGTTAAACTTTTGCAGCTGTAATTGTAATTACCGGAAATCGCATTTGCCTTTATCTGTGTGGTTTTTTTTACAATTTCATTTTGCTTTGGCGGTATAAACATCTTAACAAAATATAATTTTTTGTTTAAATATAATGCTGTTTTGCCTAAACAAAAATTTCTATCATAATTTTGAAATTCAAACCTAAAAATAAAAATATTATGAAAAGAGATTTTTTCAAAAGGGGAGTGGCAATACTCACCCTGGCGTTTCTTCCGTTAGTGTCGTGCAGTGATGACGACAGCAATCCTATGCCGCAGGGCAACACAATTGCCGATGTAGCTGCATCAAACGCAAATCTTTCAGTTCTCGTGGATGCCTTAGACAGGGCGGGACTTACCGCTACGCTTGACGGAACCGGAAGCTTTACCGTTTTTGCCCCTACAAACCAGGCGTTTAATGCATTTCTGCAACAAAAAGGCTTTGATAACCTGGAAGAAGTACCGGTTCCTTTGCTTAAGGAAATATTGCTTAACCACGTAGTGTCAGGCACCGCAACATCATCATCACTCACTACAGGATACGTGAAGACTTTGGCTAAGGGAAGTGCATCTTCTACCAATACACTGAGTATGTTTATCAATACTGCGAGTGGGGTTGTGATCAATGGCGGCGCATCCAATGGCGGCGCTACGGTGACTACTGCAGATGTAGCGGCCAGCAATGGTGTTGTACATATTGTAGGCAGTGTAATCGATTTGCCGACAGTTACCAGCCATGCTAAAGCAAACCCTAACTTTTCAATACTGGTTCAGGCACTTACAAGAGATGACCAGCCCGACTTTGCCGGCATCCTCTCAGGTACACAGAGTTCACCTTTCACAGTATTTGCACCAACCAATGCGGCTTTTGGCAGCCTGCTGACAGAGCTGGACGTTAACGGCCTGGCGGACATCCCACAGGCAACACTTGAAAATACGCTTAAATACCACGTAGTAACGAGCCGGAATATATTGGCAGCTTCATTGGAGGACAATATGATTGTGACAACATTCCAGGGCGGCAGTTTCATTGTTAACCTTGAAGGCGGCGCTTCTATAACCGATGCCAACGGAAGGGTATCTAATATCACAGCAACTGATGTACAGGCTTCTAATGGCGTTGTTCACGTAATTAATAAAGTACTTTTACCAATGTAGTACAGCACTGAATTAGGTTAGTGTTGGTTTGATCGAAGGGTGCCTTGCATAAGGGTACCCTTCTTTTATTGTACTCTGCAGCTTTAGCAAGACCGTTTTACACTTTATCTTATTGCTGTAATTCATTCCCGGTCTAAGCCTTCTGTCTCATATTGCGGCTGTCTTTTAAGGTCTCTTGAACTATAGTTAGCTAAAATTATTTGATGTTTCCCGCACGGCTTCATTGCTATGCGTAAATAGCAACACCTGGTAAGCAGGGGCCAATCGGAGTAAAGTGATTGACGAAAGTACCTTCAGGTCAGATGCAAGGTTTGCCCATAGTGAATCATTGTCATCGTAATTACTGCTTCTGTCCGAACGGAAAAGTATATATACCGAGAAAGCATCGGGATTTATGAAAAGGTCCCTGTTATCCTCAAAAATGAGTTTCGGCCCCTTGTACATGATCTCTGCCTCTTTATCATAGATAAGTTTTGCAAGCTTGTCGTATAGGATTGTATTTCCTTCAGTGCCGGAAGGATCGAATTCCAGCTCTTCACGGCTGCCTGGAATACGGATAAGAATTTCTTCGCGGTCCTGATCTTCATCATCCGTAAGATCATCGTTAAAGTCAGATGCCGCTGATAATTCTATAAGCTGTTGATGTTCATTGTGTTCCCTTACTTCAGGAAAATCCAATCGGTTTGCTTCATTAGCAAGTATACCCCAAATAGCCGAATCATCACCTGAATCGTTCAAAGTTAATTCACGGAAAAGGACATAAGTCATAAAGCCGTCGCCATCTTTCGGCAGCAGGTGCTGGTCATACCTGAAGTAATCACCTTTATGCACGATGTCGGCATTCCGGCTACTGATGCTTTGTTGCAGGTGCCTGTAAAAATCGGCATAGTTATCAGAGTTTCCTATTTCCAGTTTTGGTGCATCTTCGCCGTGCAGCCTTATAACAATATCATTTGTCCTCATATCAGTAAATATTTATGATTCATAGTTTTTCATCATTTCATCGCCTTTCAGTTTGGCGGCACCTTCTGTATTGCCCTGCTGCATGGCATGGTCGAATGCTTTCATGCCACGGATATCCCTAATGTCCTTGTCGGCACCCGATTCAAGGAGGAGGTCTACCACCTCATTACGGCCAAACATTGCAGCAAACATTAGCGCCGTGCCGCCGTTTCCGTGCTGTGCATTCAGGTTGGCGCCCTTACTGATGAGTACATAGACAACTTCGGTATAGCCTTTAAAAGCGGCTCCCATCAGTGCAGTATTGCCGCCGTTGTCGGTAGCATCGGGATTGGCTCCGGCTTCCAAAAGTGCGGCAACTGCTTCCGGCCTGTTGTTATAAGCAGCAATGATCAGGGGTGTAAAGCCTTTTTCATCCTGTACGTCAAGGTTTTCCCTGACTCCGAATATTTCCATAAGAACCGGGACATTTCCCTGTCTCGAGGCTGCAAAAAGCGCCTGTGTTATTTCGTCCATAATGTGATGATGTTTTATTATGTTGCAGCATGCTCAATACGCATCCTTCGCTGCATTATTTTTTGTACCAATGTCCTGAGCTTAGCGCGATAATCGCCCTGTAGCCACTCTATGTAGTTCTTCGTCACTGTCCCCAGGCATTTGGTGTATTGTTTTACCCGCCAGTCTATTTCTTTATCAAGCTCGGCTGTTAAATGCAGTGCTTCGGATATTGTTTCCGCATTATCAGCACACATTAAGGCATGCTGGCGTATGGAATCACGAATAACCAATTTCGGTTTTTGACCGTTGTCCAAAGCTTGTTGGTAGGCTGTCTGGATATCGAAAGATATCCCCAGGCTGTTTGGGAATGCCGCCCTGATATCCGATGATATTGCATGGTTCTCATATTCCGTATGGGTATTCATTTTTTGCTGGTATTCTTCGGGGCTTTCAAAAACATATTTCCAGTCTACCGGCGCGTTCCATTCCCCGAACCGCTCTGTATTATTTCCCAGATCGATTATCGAAAATGTCTTTTTCTGTGGCAGCCTTCGTGACCCACGCCCTATCATCTGGTGGTACAGGGTGAGGGAATTGGTCGCGCGGTTTAGTATTACGGTGCGTACCGAAGGTTCATCAAACCCGGTGGTGAGGATAGATACGGATGTCAGTATAGCCCCGGAGGTCTTTTTAAACCATTTCAGGATCTCCGCCCTTTCCGCTGCCGGTGTCTTGTTGTCAAGGTGCCTTGCAGGATAGCCTGCGTCATTGAACAACCTGCACACTTCGCGCGATGTAAATATACCGGTATTGAATATCAGTGTCTTTTTTCCTTTCGAATGCGCCTCATACGCGTGTAGCAGAAGGTCGAGCATTGCAGGCGAACTATATAAAGCATCCGAAGTGCTGACAGTAAAGTCGCCATGAATGCCCGTTTTAAGGGTGTTCAGCTCTACATCATACCGCCATGTAGTAGGCTTGGCCAAAAAGCCCTGTTCTATCAGGGAGCCAATCTGTTCTCCAACCACCAGCTCATTATAATTCTTATGTAACGGCAGGTTTATATCAGAGCTTAATGGTGTGGCAGTAACACCAATCACAACCGCATTTTTGAACTGGCCCAGCAGTTTTTGGAATGAGTTGTGGTGCGCCTCATCAATGATAACAAGGCCGACCGCATCTGTATTCATCTTTTTGTCACGTATCCGGTTCTTGAGGGTTTCCACCATTGCAACATAGCAGTCATAATCGTCGTTGCGGGGTATTCTTTTCACGCTGCTGTTTATGGCCATGTTGCGGATGCCGCGGTTTTTCAGCGTGCGGGATGTCTGCTGGCAAAGTTCTGTACGATGGGTAAGGACCACAACCTTGCGGCCATACTTCGCGATAAAGCGCGCTGCAATTTCCGAGAATATCACTGTTTTGCCGCCACCGGTGGGCAGTTGGTACAGCAGCCTGTGGTTTTTAGGGTTGCCTTCTATCTTGTCAAGAAGCGTTGTTATATCCCCAAGCTGGTAGGCATAAAGCGCCTTTGTGGGCTTTGTTTCGGGAGTTGTATCGGTATTTTGCATAAGTCATTATTAGTAAAACCAAATTACGAAGGCAATTTCCTAACTATTATAAAGTTTCTTTAAATTATTGGCTTTACCTGCCTCAACAGGCGTTAATTAAAAGATAAATTGCCAAGTCCCATTCCTAAGGAAATTTATTCTGAATATCTTTAGTATAAATAGTAAAGCGATGAACGAAATACTTCCTTTAAAAGATAAGATTGCCATAGTTACAGGAGCCGATTCCGGCATAGGCAGGGCATGTACCGTAGAGCTGAGCGCGCGTGGCGCTGATGTAGTAATCAATTACCACAGCGATGAAGACGGCGCAAAGGAAACGCTCAAATTAGTTGAAGAGAACGGTAGGAAGGGTATTATTATCAAAGCAGATGTTGGCGACTATAGCCAAGTGCAGGCAATTTTTAATGAATGCGAAAAAATCCTTGGCATCCCGTTCATACTTGTAAATAACGCAGGGGTTAACGAGTCCGGTATCTATGCTGACGAAATGGATATCGAGACTTTTGACAGGACAATCCGTACCAACCTGTACGGTACATTTTATGGCTGCAAAGAATTTATAAAAATACGCAAAGCCAACGGAAATGGCGGGAAGATCGTCAATATCTCCTCGATCCATGAAGAAGTGGCGAGGGCAGGGGGAGGCGACTACTGCGCCAGTAAAGGCGGGGTGCGTAATTTAACGCGCTGCCTTGCGTTGGAACTGGGGCCGTTCAATATCAATATCAACAGTGTTGCTCCCGGAATGATACTGACCCCAATGAACCAGGAAGCGCTTGATGATCCCAACCACCTGAAAAAAGCCGTTGAGAATATTCCCTACAAACGTGCCGCGGAACCCTGGGAAGTTGCTAAACTTGTGGCTTACCTTGTGTCCGAAGATGCTTCCTATGCTGCAGGGCAGACTTTCACGCTGGACGGTGGGCTAAGCCTTAACCTTGGGCAGGGAGCTTAATCACTATTTGCTATTTGACGTAATTTGGAGAAACGCATTTTTGCCAATATTCAACAATAGTTTTTATGGTACTCTTTATTTCTTCAAAATTCGAAGGCTTTACAAAGAAGCCCTGCACCGATTTAGAGTAAGCATCAATAACATTATCCTGCTCTGCGATCGTCGAAAAGAACAGATAAGGAATGGACTTAATCCGCAAATCTTCATTTTCATGGATCTTTGCGCGTAGCTCCATTCCATTTAATTTCGGCATGTTGATGTCAGAAAAAATGATAAATGGCTTTATCCTGGTCTTGATAAGATAGTCGAGCGCCAGTTCGCCATCTCCAAAAAATATGATCTTGTTTTTATAGTTCAGTTGTTTAAATACTTCAGAAAATATTTCCTGGTCGTCTAGATCGTCTTCAATTACTATAATGGGCCCGGTTTGGTTCATGATTACTTTATAAAATTGTATGTTTACAAGGTAACTGTTAATTATCGGGAAACAGGACATTTATGTATTAATCGTATTATTGCCAACGTATTTTTATTTTAGCATTCCCGGCCACGCTGTATTCAACCTCTTCCCGCGACGCCCTCTCCGGTTTCATAACGGAATCTTTTGTTTTTTGGGACATGCTCGCAACAGGAACCTTGTTTTTATCCTTATCAGGATTTATGATAAGCAGCCGGCTTTGAAAAGTATCGGTGCCAATGAATTGTAACGTGAGTGTTTTTTGCTTAAGGTTTAGCTTTTGCAATACAGGGTAATCTGTATAAATCAAAAAATCTTCATCTTCAATTTTTATATACTGCCTTGGCACAATGCCAAAGCCTACACCGGCTCCATACACTTCCTGCCCTACCTGACCGTGTTGTTGCCAGCCATCATAAAGGTCTTCGACGGGTATCCATAATTTAGGTTCAACTTCACCCGTCTTTATTTCTTTCGAAAGAATGTCAGGAGGCAGCAATATCGGGTAATAGCAGGTTAGCCTGCTCACGCTGTACTTCACGAACTCCGGCAAAAGCACATACAGCGAAGGGAGTATCGGAGCCTTTATCTCAGCGGCTTCCTTTATATAATCGTTGAGGGCGGCATATACTTCCATTTCCTCATAAGCTGCTTTGTAAGGCGCGTCGTTTAAGGGGAAAACACCAAAGAAGTTGTCAAACGACTTCGCGTTGCCATAATTACATTCCCACAGCTGCACATTCCTCATAATACCTGCAATACACAGGTAACTCGTTTCCAGAAACTGCTCATCTTTAGTTTCTTTGTACAGCCGTAGCAGTGCCAGTGCAGAAAACGCCGTGTTATTAGCCTGGTAGAAAATCTCATTACCCATTTCTGCAAGTTTCCTCGCTGCCGTTATCGCTTCATCGAGGTATTTCCTGTCGCCGGTTATCTTCCATACATTCACCATTAGGTGTGCATATCCTCCGGCGACATCTTTTTCGCCACCTTTGCCTTCTGCCGTTTCTTTTTTGACGATCTCCAGCGTATCCATTTTATAGAATACGGGCCATTTATAATCAAAATGCTTTGCCACTTTATGGCATAATCCAGTGATTTCAGCAGTAGTTCTTCAGCATCCTTATTGCCGTTTAGGGCCAGCTTAGAAAGATTCATGAGCGGATGATGCAGGTACCACGAATCCATGACCATCGCGCTTTTCTGCTCTTCCGACTCATCAAACTCCCCGCGTTTCGAAGGCAGCCACCGTGAGATCGTTTTCAGCTTATCATCATAAAATGCCGGTACGCCTTCAGCAATTTCTTTTATAACCTCATACGCAACGCCTGTCCATTTTGAATGCTCAGTTATAGCAGTAAGCACTGCGAGCTGCACCATGATCTCTGGCGGGGTTTTGTAATCGCACAAATAGGCATTAAGGTGGGCGTGGCCTCCCGCATATTCCCAACAACCTTTATTTAAGGTTAAGTCCCGCAATGCTTTTCGCGATATCTGCGGCCAGTCACGGTATTTTGTATCCGGTTTTGGCATAATTTGGTAAAGTGCTGCAAGGTAGTTGAGGTATTGCGTGGCTATTTCAATATCGTTGTCAGGGACATCCTCACTTACTACTATATAAGCATCCGATACAGTATAAAACTTGTCATCCGGCAAGGGATTTTCGGTAACAGCAGGAAGGTTGAAACCCATCTCCGGCCACGCACCGCCAACCGTTTCACCCAAAGAAGTTTGTGTCACATCGCAGAATTCGGACATGGCCGTGAGGTTCTGCAGGTAAAACATAGAAAGCTGTGCAGGGCTTGTCATACTTGCGAATACCAACCCGGAACGTGTCCCAACCTGGCTTGCATGGATTTTTCCAAAAGTATTTATGGTCTGGCCGTTTTGCGTCAGCGGTATAATATCCTTAGGCGAATAGGGGAGAAGTATTGGCACATTAGCTTTAAACGCTGTCGTATAATGCAAAACGGGAAATTCCCCGTTAGGAAAATCAATTTCAACTGTGTAATTCCCTAGCCCACTTGATAGTCTGACGTTTAATTTTTCGTCATTTTCCTTTAGTTCCGCTAAGTCGAATTTGCTGTTAAGCGCAAAGGCAGCACGGAAAGCCACCTGTGCATTATTAGGCCAGTGAACAACGATCCATAGCGAGTCGCCCGTGTTGTGGAGCCGCATGGAATAACCTGAGAATTGCTTTTCAAAAAGCGAAGCGCTGCCCGCAATATCCGATTTCGCAGTGGCAGCATAGCACGACACTTTATTCATTGCAATAATTTTAGTTTGGATTTTACCGGATGATTATTCTTTCAGCATCAGAGCTTTATCTGCAGACATAAGCTTATAGGTTAGTATGGAGGAAGCCCCGAAGATAATGTGGGCAATAAACAGCTGCCTGTAATAGCCCTGCCTGTCATTTTGGGGCGGGTTATCATGTTCCGAAAAAAATATTTTCCAGGACACTATACCAACAGTCCCACTGGCTGCGCCTATCAGCAATGTTTTTACGAGTGTAGGTTTCGTCAAAGATTTTTTCCAGAATATCCTGTACGACATTACAAACAAAATGCCGATGGCGTAGTGTGCAGCCCAGCCCGCAGGGTGTACCTCTTTATTCGGCGCTGAGGGTAGTGACTTCGACCGGTCAATCAGGGTATTTAGTAATTCGGGTTCCCGGTATTGCTCCTTTGCTTTCTTTGAAATAAGGTAGCTGAACATCGTCATAAACGTTGTGCCTACAACACCGGCCACAATGATTTTTCCTATTGTATTCATAGTATTACCTTTTAACGGATGGGATTACTTTCTGCCTTTTCCGTAAACGCTGATACTGGCACATTGGCCCGCATCATCAGGATGGCATTACCTACAAATTTAGCATTGCACAGGCGAAACAAGTTACAGGAAAATTCAGATTTTTTGTATGATTTTACATACTATTAGGGAAGCCTAAAATTCAAGCTCAGTATTTAAAATGGAAACAATAACGTGAACACGGCGCCTTTTCCGGGAAGGCTTTCAGCGGTAATGAATCCGTGGTGCCTGGTCATGATCTTTTTGCAGATGGCCAGGCCTATACCTGTGCCGTCATATTTGTCTTTGCCATGCAGCCTCTGGAAGGGCTCAAATATTTTCTGTGCCTGCTCGTTAGGAAACCCGATACCATTATCGCTTACCATTATTTTATAGTACTTTTTATGCCGGTCCCCCTGGATTTTGAGTATATCACCGCTATCGGCTTCAGCGCCTGCAATCACAATGTCCGGAGCGATGTCTTTGCGCGCATATTTTATTGCATTGCCTATAAGATTTATGAACAGCTGCCGCATAAGCATGGGTACAGCACGCAATACCGGAAGTTCGGCGGCAGTAATGGTGGCTCCTTTTTCGGCAATTTTTTCGGACAATTCCTCCAGGCTTTCATGAATTGTCATATTAACGTTCGTATCGAACATCTGGTAATTATCAGAATTTGCTATATGCGAATAATGAAGCAGGTCTTCGGTAAGCTGCTGCATTCTCCGGGTCGATACCAATATCCGTTCCAGGTGGCTGGCACTTTCGCCGGACAGTGCAGACTCCCTGTCGTCAAGGATCAGTTTGCTGAACGTATGTATTTTCCGTAACGGCTCCTGCAGGTCATGGCTGGCGATATAGCTAAATGACGAAAGTTCTTTGTTGCTTTCTTTCAGGGCAAGGTTCTTTTTTTCTAAAAGGCTGTTCATTGTACGGACTTCCGTTATATCATCGATAGCGATCAGGATCAACGGCTCTTTCAGGTCTTTATGCAGTATAGGGCGAACGTTAAGCAGCATAGCCCGCTCACCGCCTTCGGGGAGCAGGATTTCAAACTCAAAATCTTCAATAACGGTTTTGCCCATCCGGACCTTTGAGAGTTCCTGTTTCAGGCCCTCATCCTGCCATTTGCCTCCGGCGAGATCAAACAATACTTTTCCTTCCGTTTCCTTTTCAGTCGTTTTAAAATACTTGTAAAACGAGGCATTTGCACTTTTTACCCGCAGGTCAATGTCAAGCACCAGCAGGGGTTCCCGTATTGTTTCAACAATAGAGGAGGAGTAAAGGCGCGCGAGCGAGAGCTGTTCCTGGCGGTCTCTCAGCTCATCATTTACGCTGTTCAGTTCTTCGTTGTTAGACTGTAGCTCTTCTGTCGAGGTTTGCAGCTCCTCGTTAAGGGTTTGCAATTCTTCGCTGTTGCTAAGCAGTTCCTCGTTGGCGCTTTGCAGTTCTTCATAGGCCACTTCCTGGTCTTCGGTCACGCGCCTTATATCGTTGCGCATCTGTTGTAGCTCTGCCTCAAGCTGCGCTATGCGCTCTAATTCTGCGCTTTTTCGTTGCTGAAAACCTGCTTTTCCGGGCGGAATTACATTTTTATGGAAAAGCAGCAGGTAATTTTGCTCCCCGTTATCCTCCATATTCAATACTTCCAGATCCACTGTAAAGTCTTTTCCCTTTACGGGAAGGTTTTCGCGAATGATACCTTTACCGCCATTCTTTACGGCCAGCAATGCGGCACGTACTTCAAAGGCAAGATCTTCGTGCAGCATTTTGAATATATTGAAATCAGGCTTGCCGGGAGAGGGTAGCAGGTACGGGCTCACATCGCCGTGAAAGTGTATAATGTCCCGGGCTTCATCAAGGATAAGTGAAGCAGGTGTATAGTTGCTAAACAACAGTTCGTTGACCTTTTTGCGAATATTGCTTCCCGGCATATCTGCTTTCTTCCCTTGGCGCTCTTTAATGCCAAAGCTGGTTTTACGCTCTTCGTACGGAGCAGGGCTAAAGCTATCGTTAGCGGTTTTGCGGCTGTATATTTTTTGATTCCTGACGATGGGGACAAAGAGGCTGGCTGCGTTATTTATAGTCTCTGATTTGCCTATGAACAATATACCGTTTGGCCTAAGCGCATAATGAAAGGTACTAAACGCCTTTTTTTGAAGGAACTGGTCCATATAGATGAGTACATTACGGCAGGATATCAGGTCCATTTTTGCGAATGGCGGGTCTTTTATAAAATTATGGACTGCGAAAACACACATTTCCCGTATTTCCTTCTTTACATGGTACATGCCATCCAGCTTGGTAAAGTGGTTATTCAGGCGTTCCGGCGATACGTTCTGCACATCTGCGCTGCTGTATATTGCCGCCCTGGCTTTGGCGATTACATTTTCTGAAATATCTGATGCAAATAGTTGTATTTTTATGCCTGGCACCGCATCATCGAAAAACTCTTTGAGGGATATTGCCATAGAATAGGCTTCTTCGCCTGTAGAGCATCCGGCCACCCAAACCCGTATAGAATCGGTAGTTGTTTTGTTCTTTGCAATTAGAGGAAACGCTTCGTTGGCGAGCATGCTGAAATTTTTCGTATCCCTGAAAAAATAGCTGACAGGTATAAGGACGTCATTAAACAGGGCATCCTGTTCGTTCCTGTCTTTTTGCAGCAGGTTCAGGTAGGATGCCATTCCGTCTACCTTGCATAGTACCATCCTCCGTGCAATCCGTCGCCGTATCGTAGGTTGCTTATAGTGGCTGAAATCGTTGCCGCTTCGTTGCCGCAACACTCTGATGACCTGCCTGAAAAGCTCCTCTTCATTATCAGGATTGGCCTCCTGGCCATCCGAATAGGCAAAACTGTGCTCGTAGGCCGAGTCGATTTTTTTTAGCTGTGCCGGGATGTCCGCGGCATTCAGTACAAAATCGGCTGCGCCTGCCCTTATTGCGCTAAGTGGCATTCCTTCATAGGCTGCGTCATCCGGCGCCTGCGCAAAGGTGGCACCGCCGTATTCCCTTATTATTTTTAATCCGTCTGTTCCGTCATAACCGGTTCCTGACAATACTACACCCCTTGCAAAGCTTTTATGCACTTCTGCAAGGGATTTAAAGAAAATATCGATGGGCTTGTTTATACTTATATCATTATCCCTGGGCATGAGTTTTAAGCGGCCATCAAGTACAGTGAGTATTTTATTGGCAGGAATGGTATAAATAGTATCGGGTGCAAGCTCCACATTATCCACTATCTCATATACAGGTATCTTCGTTTCGCGTGCCAAGATTCCCGGAAGCAGGCTTTCATGGTCCGCTGCAAGGTGCTGGACCAATACAAAGGCCATTCCTGATTTTTCCGGAATGCTGCGCAGCAGCCGGACGAACGCGTCCAGCCCTCCGGCAGATGCCCCCACACCAACAATGGGAAAGTTTATGGTTATAGCCGTATCTGACAGGGTATCTTGTGGAAGCATAATTGAGGTATTAAAGGAAAGCTATTGCGTGTTCGGATGCCTGCACAGCTTCCAGTAGTCGAAAATAATTTTAATGGCGTCTTTCGCTTTTTTATAGTCAGGGCCCTTTTTAAAGAATCCCTGTGTATTCATATTCAGGAAAGCATCATTAACATCGTCCTGGTTAGCATCTGTAGAGTAAAATACGAAAGGGATACTTTTTCTTCGCAGCGTAGGATCATCGTCAACTGCCTTCTTGAATTCCAGGCCGCTTTGACCCGGGAGCTTCACGTCGGAAATAATAATGAATATGGACTGGAAAGTAGTAGAAAGGAATTCGAGAGCGCTTTCAGCGGTTTCTAACCACTTTAACTCATTTGCTACTCCAAGTTCCGAAATAATTTCACTTAAAAATTTACGATCATCAACATCGTCTTCTATTATAACGATTACACCTGACTTAGACATAGGACTATAAATTAAACATTAATATCTCTAAAAGGTATAAAAGGTACTTATACCTGCAAATATAGTGGGCTGCATTTAACTGCTGTTACATAATATCACGAATTTGTTTCATGCACAATGCCGCAATTATGTAATGTTACAGTAATATCCTGTAAAAGATACTATAAGCTATTATCGAACTTTGCTTACATAAATATAAATATCATGAAAAGTACAAACTTAAGGAATATGCTGCTATGTTCAGCACTGGTTGGATTCTTATTAACAACCGTATCGTGTAAAAATGAAGGGAACAATGAGCAGGGTGTCGAGGCTGCAAGTGATGCTAACGCCACTAATAGCGGAACTACACCAGATGATAATATGGGTACTGATGGCGACGCAAACGCTGGTGCCGGCGAGACTAACAGCACCCAATCTGATTCCGTAACTACAACTACCAATGGCGGCAACAGTACGGCAAACGGATCGGGTATGAAATAAAAGCCGGTTCTTAAGCCCTTAGTTAATAGTTATATAGCATTGATCTGTAGCATTGGTATTTATGGTGCAAGCTGATAATTTGCTATTGCCTTGTAAAACATATTTAGTTCATTTGGTTGTATTAGTTTGTTCCCCGTGCCTTACCGTACGGGGATTTTTGTATTCATAAAGTTTTCTTAAAGCACAGTATTATGCAAAGTTCCCGGAGAATTATATAAGAACATACTGTAGCTAAAAAGAGAAATTTGCAGGGAACAGGACCAGCTAAATATATCGATTATGAAGATAAATGTGAAAGACACACTAAAACTTAAAAACAACGGAATGCAACCGACAACAAATAAACTTTCCCGCGGAGGTGCCAACCCGCAAAAAGGAAATAACGGAGAGGAATCGTATGATATTGTGGTATTTTGCCACCTGAGATGGGATTTTGTATACCAAAGGCCGCAGCATATTATAAGCCGGCTTGCTCATGACAATAAAATACTGCTGATTGAAGAGCCATGGCACAGAGAAGGCGAAGGCAGCAGGATGCAGAAGATAAGCGATAACCTGCACATCCTTCAGCCGAATGCACATTCTATAGAGGAGATTGCCACGATATTGCCTCAGTATATCGGCAAAACAATTGCAACAGGATGGTTTTACTCAGCAGCATTCGTCCCACTTTTGTCATATTTTGACTTTGGCACAACCGTATATGACTGTATGGACGAGCTTTCGCTTTTTAAAGGCGCTCCCGAAAGGCTTATCGAACAGGAGAAATATCTGGTATCTAATGCCGACATCGTATTTACAGGAGGTAAATCGCTGTACGAATCGAAAGCACAGCTGCACGGCAATGTTCACTGCTTTCCTAGCTCGGTAGACCAGGCGCATTTTGAAAAAGCGCTTAACGGCATTGCACTGCCCGGGGATATCAGCAGCATCCCATCGCCTGTTGTGGGTTACTTTGGGGTTATTGACGAGCGTATCGACTTGGAGCTTTTGAGGGCGACTGCCTTACTGAAGCCTGATGTATCATTTGTGATGATCGGCCCGCTGGCCAAGATCGGTGAGCATGACCTGCCAAGGCTGGGCAACATCTATTACCTTGGAATGAAAGATTATAAGGAACTGCCCGGCTACCTTAAAGCCTTTAGTATCGCCATGATGCCGTTTGCACTTAACGATGCTACAAAATACATCAGCCCAACTAAAACACTGGAATATATGGCAGCAGGAAAACCCATCATTTCTACCGCGATAAAAGATGTTGTGCGCGACTATAGCGATGTTGTTAAGATAGTAGCCACGCCCGAAGAATTCTCGATTTATATTGACCAGGCGATAACAAACAGCCCTGACTCTATCATGAAATACGACTACAATGAGATACTCAGGAACACCTCATGGGATAGTACGGTAAGCAAAATGAAGCAATTACTAGTTGAAACTGCTGCATTATGAGAAATGCTGAAATAGTAATTATTGGGGCCGGCATTTCCGGCGCTGTGCTGGCAGAACGCTATGCAAATGTTGGTAAAAAAGTGCTTATCATAGAAAAGCGCGATCATATTGCGGGCAACTGCTACGACTATATTGACGAAAACGGCATACTCGTTTCCAAATACGGGGCACACCTTTTCCATACCAACGAGGAATCGGTCTGGGAATATGTAAACCGATTTTCGGAATGGTATCCATGGGAACACAAAGTGCTTGCGAATGTTGAAGGAAGCCTGGTGCCTATACCGGTAAATATAACTACGGTAAATGCACTTTTTGGCACAGATATAACCACAGAGGAACAGATGGCACAATGGCTAGAAGCGAACAGGCTTGCCACTGATAAACCCGCAGATGGCAGGGAAGCTGCACTGAATAAGGTTGGCCCGGTTTTATATGAAAAGATGTTTAGGCATTATACCAAAAAGCAGTGGGACAAATATCCTGAAGAGCTTGATGCCTCGGTACTCGAGCGCATACCCGTGAGAGCCAATTATGACGACCGCTACTTTTCGGATACCTACCAGGCGCTCCCGAAAGGCGGTTACACCCGGCTTTTTGAAAGCATCCTTGACCACCCCAATATTGAGGTGATGCTCAATACCGACTTTTTTGAAATTAAAGACCAGGTTAAGGGATATGAAAAACTATTCTATACCGGGCCTATAGACCGCTTTTTCGATTTTAAGCACAGCCTTACAGATAAGTTGGAATACAGGTCGATCAATTTCGTAAGCGAAACAGTTGATACCGAATATTTCCAGGAAAATTCGGTAATCAATTATCCCGGGCAGGAAGTTGATTTTACGAGGATCATTGAATACAAGCATTTTGGCAACCAAAAGTCGGAAAAGACAACTGTGGTACGTGAATATACCACCGATGAAGGCGAACCCTACTATCCGGTTCCTAACGCTAAAAACCAGGAAATCTACGAAAAGTACCGGGATGAGGCGGCTACGGTGCCCGATGTTTATTTTGTAGGCAGGCTGGCCAACTATAAATATTTTAACATGGACCAGGCTTTTAAAAATGCACTCGATCTTTTTAAAGCGCTGGGCGAGGAAGTAGCGCCGACTGCTACACAGCTTTCTATATGAGTTTATTCAAATCTTTTTTTATGGGCGGCTACGAATGCGCCGACCATATCAACCGGTCCGGCGAGCGTGTTAACCTGCTGAAGGAAACGGAGCATGACCTTCGCGCAGCAGAAGATTATCGCGACCTGGCCGGGCTGGGTATCCATGTGGCCCGCGAAGGCATTTGCTGGAGCGCTGTTGAGGTGGCGCCGTATGTTTTTGATTTTACCGAAGTTGGCAACAGGATACGCCTCGCCGATGAAGCAGGTATCCAGGTGATATGGGATTTATGCCATTTCGGTTACCCGGATGGTATATATCCTACGCATCCGCATTTCTGCCAGCGTTTTGTTGCGTTATGCAATGCCTTTGCCGGATTTTACAGCCAGGCAACCGATCAGCCCCTTTTTGTGGTCCCCATCAATGAAATAAGTTTCCTTTCGTGGCATTCCGGAGATGTTAGGGGTACCGTGCCCTTTGCCGTAAATTGCGGCTTCGATATCAAGTACCATCTTTGCAAGGCAGCCATACAGGGCATCCAGATGTTGAAGTCGGTTTTGCCGGAATGCCGCATTGTGCATGTAGAGCCGCTGATACGCATACACGGAAGCCTGTTCGATGCCCCGGAACACATCGATAATTTAAATGAGCACCAGTTTCAGGCAATGGATATTATTGCCGGGCGTATGTGCCCTGAACTGGGTGGCAGCGAAGAGTATCTGGATATACTTGGCTTTAACTATTACTGGAGTAGCCAGTGGGATCATGGCATTGGCACACTGCCGTGGCCGGAAGATACTAAAAGGAGGACACGGGTTGCCGACCTGCTAAGAATGGCATACTTAAGGTATTCTAAACCCATATTTCTTTCGGAAACGGGTCACTTTGGCATTGGGCGGGCCGAATGGATTGAGGAAATAACTGAAGAATGTATTGTGGCATTGAGTGAAGGCATACCGCTCCATGGAGTTTGCATCTATCCGGTTACAGACCGGCCCGACTGGGATGACCTTACCCGCTATTTTGATTGCGGTATTTATGATTTGGACTTGTACAAAAACCGCATTGCCGACCTGCCTACGGTAAATGCAATACTCCGCGGGCAGAATGCAATTGCGCGGGCAATAGCCTATAATACAATGGCTTTAGAATTAGATGAGCTGAGCAGGGATTTTGATATTGTTGTAGATCGGTACTTAAAATAGGCATGCAATTAAAAATGTGAGGTGTTACTGACAATGTGTTGATAAGTGTTATATTAATACTAAAGTTACAGGGATTTTAGTGCGGCTTTTCTGTTTTAGAGTAAATTTATACAACCAACCACACCCCAACATGATCCTGTATTTAAAATATAATTTTGATAAGACCTGCCGTGTTATCCTTCAGGAGCAACTCGACAGGTTTGGTTTTAAATATACCATAGTAGGTACAGGTGCTGTTAATTTTGAAGATAATATCCCAATGGAGCAGTATGTATTGCTGCAAAAACAGCTGAACCATTATGGAATAGAGATTGTTGACAACCAAAAAGCGATATTGGTACAGAAGATAAAAGCTGCGATACTCTCTATGCTTGAAGAAGGGAATATGCCGCTTATAAAAATTTCTTCTTTTTTGTCGGAAAAGCTGAATGAAAATTACAGGACGCTCTCCAATGTATTTACAGAAGTGTGCCATATTTCGATAGAGAGCTTTATCATAATCCAGAAGATAGAGCGCGTGAAGCAACTGCTTATTACGGAGAACCTCTCGCTTACGGAAATATCCTTCCGTATGAATTACAGCAGTGTGGCACATTTGTCGAACCAATTCAAGAAGATAACCGGCTTTACCCCGACAGTCTTTCAAAAAGTGCTGCACAACAAACGTATTCAAACAATAAATATCAATTAATCTTAAAATTATGGATCCGGAAAAACTTTACATTTTGCTTGCGGAAGATGACCAGGACGACCGCCGTTTCTTTAAGAAAGTATTTGATAGTTTAAAAATAAACCATTCACTGAGCATGTGTGAAGACGGCCCTGAGCTGATGGCCTACCTTGATGACAGCCATATCCTGCCTCATATTATATTCCTGGATATCAACATGCCGGGAAAGTCGGGTATGGAATGCCTGCGCGAAATCCGTTCGGACAGCAGGCTTCGTGATACGACTGTTGCAATGTATTCGAGCCTTTCTTCCCCTGCGGCTGTTGAGGAGGCATTTATTGCCGGTGCCAACATATTTATCAGGAAGCCGAACGATTTTGATGACCTGAAAAAGATATTGTGCGATGTCATGTATATGAACTGGCAATATGTTACTGACGGGCTCAACAGGGAAAATTACATGATCAATTATTACACTTCCTGACAGCATTATACTTTGGGAGGTTTTTATAATATCCATAGCATTCGCGATGATGTAAGCTTTCATGAAAATCATGTAATGCTTTACTTCTGGTTATGTAGTTAATTTGATAGTATATCAATAAACCTAAAACACATTAACGATGAGCGATAATAAAAAAAAGACAGGTGAGCCGGATCGCTCGCTGATCAATACAAGCGAAAAATACGAAATGGAGTATTGGACAAAAAAATTCAGCGTTTCGCCCCAGCAGCTTACAGGAGCAGTCAGGGCTGTAGGGAGTAATGCAAAGGATGTCGAAAAATACCTCAAAGACAAAAACGATAAATAGACCGATCCACGCATTAGCCGGATATTTTTCCGCATAAAATTCAACAAACCATACCTTATGAAACAAAATAGTACACCTTTTAACAATGACCAGGAGGCTAAGCAGCGCGACCTTTCCCTCAACAAGTCGGATGGGACCAATAAGCCCCTTACGACGAATCAGGGCGTAAAGGTTAATGATGACAACAACTCACTAAAGGCGGGTGAGCGCGGCCCATCGCTGCTTGAGGACTTTATCCTAAGGGAAAAAATAACGCATTTTGACCACGAGCGCATTCCGGAAAGGATCGTGCATGCCCGTGGCTCTGGTGCGCATGGTTACTTTGAAGTGACCAACCCGATACCGCAATTTACCAAAGCAGGCTTTTTACAGGAAGTGGGGCAGAGGACACCTGTATTTACCCGTTTTTCTACCGTGGCCGGGTCACGTGGATCGACCGACATGGCCCGTGACGTGAGGGGCTTCTCGGTTAAATTCTACACGCAGGACGGCATATATGACTTTGTAGGGAATAATATCCCGGTCTTTTTTATACAGGATGCTACCAAGTTCCCCGACCTTATACATGCTGTAAAACCGGAACCGCATAACGAAATGCCCCAGGCAGCATCGGCACACGATACATTTTGGGACTTCATTTCCCTTATGCCGGAATCGGCACACATGATCATGTGGGTAATGTCTGACAGGGCTATCCCGAGAAGCTACCGTATGATGGAGGGCTTTGGCGTACATACATTCCGCTTTATCAATGAGCAGAACGAATCACATTTTGTAAAAATCCACTGGAAGCCAAAGCTGGGTACGCATGCCGTTGTTTGGGATGAGGCGCTAAAAATCTCGGGTAATGACCCGGATTTCCACAGGCGGGATCTTTGGGAGGCTATTGATATGGGTAATTTCCCGGAATGGGAAATGGGCGTTCAGATAGTTCCCGAGGCGGATGAGCACAAGTTTGAGTTCGATCTTTTAGATCCCACCAAGATGATCCCGGAAGAACTGGTGCCTGTTACCATCATCGGGAAAATGGTACTGAACCGCAACCCCGATAACTTTTTTGCTGAAACAGAGCAGGTTGCTTTCCATCCCGGACATGTTGTGCCTGGTATCGACTTTACCAACGATCCGCTTTTGCAGGGAAGGCTTTTCTCTTATACAGATACACAATTGTCCCGCCTTGGCAGCCCTAACTTCCATGAAATACCGATTAACAGGAGCATTTCGCCAACACATAATAACCAGCGCGACGGCCACATGCGCCAGGAAATTAATGTAGGCCGCGTTAGCTATTCGCCCAATTCACTGGGTGGCGACTGCCCGTACCAGTCACGCATTGCAGACGGTGGCTTTGCCAGCTATAACGAACGGGTTGATGCCCACAAGGTACGTGGCAGGAGCGAGAGCTTTTCTGACCATTTCGGGCAGGCAAAACTGTTTTTCAACAGCCAGACTCAAACGGAAAAGGACCATATTATAAGGGCGTTGCGCTTTGAGTTGGGTAAAGTAGAAACAATGGCAATCAGGGTACGCATGCTCGGGATACTTTCGCAGATCAATACAGAACTTGCCCAAAAAGTAGCTGATGGCCTTCGGCTGGTTGTACCGGCCTCTCCCGAGCAGCCAATGAACCACGGTGTATCGCCTGAAAACCTGGGTGGGGAGCAGGAACCGAAATCGGTGCCATCATCGGTAGAATTTTCACAGGCATTGAGTATGATCAATAATCCAACAGTGACGCCGACCATCGCTTCGAGAAAAGTAGCTATTATATGTGCTGACGGCGTAGATGAGCAGGCCGTACTGGATATGAAAATGGCTTTGCTAAAAGAGAGTGCCAAAGGCTGCCTTATAGCGCCTTACCTTGGCAAAGTGATAACGGATAAAGGCGGCGAGATGCCGGTAGATTTCAGTTTTCTTACCTCATCATCAGTATTATTTGATGCAGTGTACATTCCGGGCGGGCAGGGGCTGAACGAACTTTCGCAGGATGCCGACGTGATGGATTTCCTTAATGATGCTTACAGGCATTGTAAGGTAATAGGAGTACAGGGCCAGGGCATTGAACTGCTTTCCGGAACTTCATTTGCCAATAAAATAGATAATGGCGATGAAGGTATTGTGATAGGAGCGGATACCGAAAATACTGATTTTGCGGCTAATTTTATTGCAGCTATGGGCAATCACCGTTTTTGGTCAAGGGAGGCAGGATTATCAAACAACTAACAGAAAAAATATAAACATGAAAAATAACAATACGCCTTCAAAAGGCAGCCAGAATAACAATAACGGAATTGTAGCTGCCGCGGCAGATGCAGCAACCGAACTGAAAGAATTATTCATCGATTCGCTAAAAGATATCTATTGGGCCGAAAATGCGCTGGTTACCGCTTTGCCTAAAATGGCGCAAAATGCAACTTCCCCACTTTTGGCTTCGGCTATAAAAGAGCATTTAGAAGTTACTAAAAACCAGGTCGTACGGTTAGAAACAATTTTTGCACTTTTAGGTGAAAAACCGGAAGGAAAAAAATGTGAGGCTATGGCAGGGTTACTAAAAGAAGGTGATGGCATTCTTGAAGAAACCGTTCCCGGGCCGGTGCGTGATGCCGGTATTATTGCCGCATCCCAAAAGATAGAGCATTACGAAATAGCCACTTACGGAACACTGTGCGCTTTTGCAAAAGCATTGGGAGAAAATGATGCAGTACAGCTGCTTACCCAAACCCTTGCTGAAGAAAAAGAGGCCGACATGATATTGAGCGATGCTGCATGCAGTTCGATAAACCTTAAAGCTGCTAAAAACACGATGGATTCTGTAGTTCCAGAATAGATCGGTATAGCAGCAGCAAAAAGGCGCGGAGGTAACTCTGCGCCTTTTTAGCTTAAATTGCTATTAGAATACAAAATGTATAAATTTTTATATAGGGCTAATGATTGCCAGGCCGCATGATCAGGCTTTGTTTTTTAGATATTGAAACAGCCAGTTTATCACTATTTTCCACTATGGCAAACAGGCCTTCATTTCTGGAAAAATGGGCTACTTCGGATATATTGATTATCGTGGAATGGTGTATTGCATTTGCAATCGGAGATTTTTGAATAAAGAAAAAATAAGCATCATCGCTGATGCAATCGGTTTAAGCGGCAAGTTTTTTCTTCCTGCCTTTTAGCAGTTGCTCATAAAATGAGCCTAACAGTATCATAAGCATGCCCGCCCCACCGCATATCAGGTGCAGGGGTACTATCACATCTATCATCATTACCTGCACAACGATATAGGTCACCAGCATAAAGCCTTGCGCATTTACCATCCAGTAGCTGTGGCGGCTGTGCGTTAAAAAAATCCAGCCGATAAAGATGCTTGAAAGCCCGTTGGATAGCAGTAATATCAGCCCTGGCAAAAAATAACTGTCAAAAGGCGTGTTAGAAAGCAGTTCCAAAGGCAATCCCAGGCCGCTTCCATTAGGTATTAGCATAAGGTTCAGGCCGCCGTAAGTAGCAGTCAGCGCGTTCATTCCTAGAAGGGCTATCAGTATGGTTTTGACAAGGATCTTCATAACCGTCATTTTCTGCTAAAATATAGCCTGCATAACTGTGATACCATGACACTCGTCATTAATCACTTAGCGTATAGCATTTATGTGTGACGGAGATCATTTATTACAGTACTTCCAACACTTACATTTACCTGGCAATACACTATAATTATGGAAAAATTCACCAATCTTATACAAGGCCATGAGCCTGTACTGATCGATTTTTGTACTAACAAGAAATATACTTCGGGTGGTTGCACTTCTCTACTGGACAAGGTCAAAAGCGCGCAGGGCCACGGATACGTATATCATCAGGAATATAGTTTATAATCTCAGGTAGCACCGTTTATTTTTTTTAATTTTATCCCCAATTTAACAGCACCGCTATTTGGTCGCTAATTAGTTAAACAATTCCTTATGGATATTAATCTTGTCGCTGGCTATCTCCTGGCTATCCTCGCAGGTATCTCTCTCGGGCTGATAGGAAGCGGCGGCTCTATACTTACAGTACCTATTTTAGTTTACATCCTCGCAGTAGAGCCTATGCTGGCAACGGCTTATTCCCTTTTTGTGGTTGGCACTTCAGCCCTTGTTGGCGGGATAAGTAATGCGGCTGCTAAAAATGTTGACTACAGGGCTGCCGCAATTTTCGGTATCCCGGCATTGCTCGCGGCTTACGCTGTTAGGGCATTTATCATCCCTGCCATACCGGAATTTATTGTCAAAACCGATGGGCTGGCGATCTCCCGCGGCATGCTTCTGATGGTATTGTTCGCAATAGTTATGCTCTTAGCATCTTTCCGGATGATAAGGAACAGCACGAGTGAGGCAATAGAAGAGGTGGGACAGGGCAACAATTTTTTGAAGCTAACATTTTTGGGCCTGGGTACCGGGATAGTATCCGGAGCTATTGGTGCAGGTGGCGGGTTTATTATAATACCCGCACTGGTTTTCTTTATAAAGATGCCTTTAAAAAAGGCTGTAGGCACCTCGCTTGTAATAGTCTCAGTCCAGTCCCTCACGGCTTTTACCGCTGATGCCGGGCATCGGGATATGGACTGGTTTTTTCTCTCGATGTTCACATTGGCGTCAGTGACCGGTATATTTATTGGGATAAAGCTCTCGAGGAATATATCGGGTAATAAACTAAAACCAATTTTTGGCTGGTTCCTCCTGGTAATGGCTATTTACATCATTATAAAAGAATTACTGCTAAAGTGATCTGTATCATACCAGCAGTTCCTCCCGTATATTACTTTTACTAAAAGTACCCGTGTAGCCTTTGTGCCTGCATGGACGTATATTTTATAAATTACAAAGTAAGTGTCATGAAAATAGAACAAATTTATACCGGATGCCTGTCGCATGCTGCCTATTATATAGAAAGCAGGGGAGAAGCGGCTATTTTTGACCCTTTGCGTGAAGTACAGCCCTACATCGAAAAGTCAGCGAAAGACAACGCAAAGATCAAGTACGTTTTTGAAACCCATTTTCATGCCGATTTTGTAAGCGGCCATCTCGGCCTGAAGTTAAAAACCGGTGCGCAAATAGTATTTGGGCCTACTGCAAAACCCGATTATGAGGCAATAATAGCCAAAGACGGCGAGGTTTTTACTGTAGGTGACTATAAGGTTAAGGTACTCCATACCCCCGGTCATACAATGGAAAGCACCACTTACCTGCTGACAGATGAGAACGGGAAAGAACACGGCCTGATTACAGGCGACACCCTTTTTATAGGCGATGTGGGAAGGCCCGACCTGGCACAGCATGTAGTAGCCGGCCTTACAGAAGATAAACTGGCGAGGCTGCTATACCATTCGCTGCGGGATAAGATCATGCCGCTTAGCGACGACTTGATCGTATATCCCAACCATGGTGCAGGAAGCGCCTGCGGAAAAATGATGAGTAAAGAAACTACCGACACGCTGGGCAACCAGAAAAAAGCTAATTACGCCCTTCGTACGGGCATGACCGAAGACGAATTTGTAAAGGAACTGCTTACGGGATTGACACGGCCGCCCGGCTATTTCCCGAAAAATGTCTTGATGAATATTAATGGCTATGACAGCCTCGACGCGGTACTGCAAAAAGCGAAGAAACCATTGAATGCTGAAGAATTTGAGCTGGCTGCAAATGCTGCACAGGCCCTGGTGCTTGATACACGCACCCCCGCCGACTTTGCAAAAGGATTTATCCCGAACAGTATCAATATAGGGCTGGATGGCAATTTTGCCATGTGGGCAGGTGAAATGATAACCGATATCGGACAGGAGATATTGCTTGTTACCGATGGAGGTAAAGAAGATGAAACGCTTATAAGGCTGTCCCGTATAGGATATGACCACACGATAGGCTATCTGGATGGAGGTTTTAATGCATGGAAAAAAGCAGGAAAAGAAACAGACAGCATAAAAAGAATTACAGCCGCTGAGCTTAAGGCAAAATATAATAAGCACATTTTACTCTTTGATGTAAGAAAGAAAAGTGAATTTGATTCCGAACACATAATAGGGGCTGTCAATGTTCCCCTGAACGAGATCAACAACCATTTAGCGGAGTTCTCAAAAGATAAGCCATTCATACTGCATTGCGCAGGAGGCTACAGGAGCATGATCGCTGCCTCCATCCTTAAACGACGGGGGTTTGACAATTTTGCCGATGTAGAAGGAGGGTTTGCAGCCATTGTGGACGAAAAGCTCCCCCGGACGAAATATATATGCCCGACAACTTTATTATAATATCATGCCCGTGATTCAACGGAAGAGTTAAAAGGCACAGGAAAACGATAAAATATCCTGTCTTTTAAAGGCTGTCACAAAAAAAGGTCAGTTACCGTTTGGGGCAGTTCCCCGTAGTTAATTACTTTTCCTTTTAACCAATTTTACAATTTCGAACCATGTTACGGCTACAAATCCTATTCCTGCAGCAAGCAGTGCTTGCCCGGCAGTTAATCTCTCAAACCCAAAAAACAGTGTCAACGGATTTATAAAGAACATTACACTCCAAAGGCCTGCCGTAATTAAAATGATGAGCGGTACCATGGCATTTTTATATTTCAACGTCGTAAGCATCGAAAAATAGAACGAACGGTTGACCAGTGTGAGGAATATATTGGCCACGATAAGGACGGTGAATACCATTGTCCTTGTTGCAGATTCTGTGTAATTATGAGCAACACAATATTGATAAGCAGATAAAGTGCCAAGGGTAATCACGAGGCCCTGGATAAGGCTTACAGACAGCTCCTTCCAATTGAAAAAGGTTGATGTGAAAGGCTTAGGTTTTGCCGACATTGTGTTTTTTTCCATCGGCTCATTTTCGTAGATGATAGAGCAGGTAGGGCCCATGATCAATTCAAGGAAGATGATATGTACCGGAGAGAAAATGTTGGGATACTTCCACCCCAGGGCAAGCGGAATAAATACGGTAAGGATGATGGGTACGTGTATCGAGATAATATACTGGATCGCTTTTTTCAGGTTGGCATATATTTTCCTGCCCATCGCAATAGCATCTACCATTTTAGACAGGTCATCTTCCAATAATATAAGGGAGGCAGCCTGCTTTGCAATCTCTGTCCCTTTTTTGCCCATAGCAATGCCTATATGTGCTGCCTTTAGTGCCGGGCCGTCATTTACGCCATCTCCCGTCATCGCCACAATCTGGTTCTGTGATTTTAATGCGTTGATTATTTTGAGCTTGGCCTCGGGAAACATCCTTGTAAATATATTTGTATTCATAACACAGGCCTCCAGCTCGTCCTGAGGCAACAGCATCAGTGCATCCCCGGTAATGCTTTTATCATAGCCTTTAAACCCAATTTGCCGTGCTATCGCCAATGTAGTGGCTGCATTATCTCCGGTAATTATCTTTACCGAAATGCCTGCTGTGTAAAATTTTTCCAGTACCTGCCGTATATTTTCCTTTGGCGGGTCATAAAAAGCAACAATGCCCAAGAACGTAAATTTAAAATCCTGCTGGCTTTCGGGATAATCATTTCCTGTAAAAATGCAGGATCCTACACCCAGGACCCTGTAGCCATCGGCTGCCAATAATGCTATAGCATCGTTGGCCTGTTTTTTTTCAGCATCAGACAAACTACAAACGGCCATGAGGGCCTCCGGAGCCCCTTTCGCAGCTATTACACGATGGGATTTTCCGTCTTCAAATATATGGGTCATCATGGGCGGCTTGCCGCTTAGCGCGTATTCATGTACCAGCTTATAATAAGGCCGCTCGTCTTTCCCTGCCACTTCTTTATAAGTATTGTGTAATGCCATTTCCATCGGGTCGAAAGGAATGGGTTCGCTGGCCCACATCGCAACAGCAAGTAATTCTTTTTCTTCAGGTGTTTTTATATCGCCGGGCGCAAGGGTCTTTTGGCTAGAAAGCACAAATAGTTTTGCCAGCGTCATCTTGTTTTCTGTTATTGTCCCGGTCTTGTCGGTGCATATAACGGTAGCGCTCCCCAAAGTTTCTACAGTTTTCATCTGTTTTACTACAATGCCCATTTTCATCAGCCGCCAGGCTCCCAATGCCATAAATGTTGTAAAGGCAACGGGTATCTCTTCCGGAAGGATACTCATGGCTAAAGTAAGGGACTGCAGCAGGCTGCCCATAATGTTGTGCGAATGCAGGTAATTGATGATCCACACGATGACGAAAACCAGCGCCCCTGCGATTGCCATTTTCTTTACAAAATTGGCTATTTGTACCTCCAGTGGAGTCTTTTCTTCGTTTATGCTTTCCAGGCTCGAACCTATCTTTCCAAGCTTTGTCTGGTTGCCTATAGCGGTAACGGTCGCAATGGCAAGGCCTGTGGCTACCGTAGTACCCATATATATACGGTTATCTTCTTTTGTTTTGTCCTTAAAGACTGACAGTGACTCTCCTGTGAGTATCGATTCGTTCACTGAAAAATCGTTGGAATGGATTATAACGCCATCTGCTGCAATCGAACCGCCTTCTTCCACCATTAGGCTGTCGCCGATGACCACTTCTTCACTTTTGATCTCTTCCACTTTTCCACTGCGGATAACCTTGCATTTTGGCTGCGAAAAATCTTTAAGCTTTTCCAGGGCATTTTTGCTTCGGGAATACTGAAACAGCGATATGGATGTCTGGAAAATAATTGCCGCAACAAGAAAAAAGCCGTCACCGGTTTTTCCGCTTATAAAATAAATGGAGGCCGCAGCCAGCAATAAGATCATCATCGGCTCGATAAAAATGCGCTTAATCGCTTTTAAAAGGCTATTTTCCTTTTTATAGTCAAGCTTGTTCAGCCCGTTTTTTGCCCTTGCCCGAAGAACTTCTTCAGCAGATAGGCCATTTATGTCGAAATTATTTGCAGGCATTTTATAGTTATTTGCAAGGTGTTAGTCGGGTGGGGGCGTGGTATCAATAAGCCTGAGTTTATTTTGTGCTGCATTGAGTTCCATTTGCAGGGTTTCAATGCGCCTAAGCAGATTGGTGATAATGTCGATACCCTCCAGGTTTACCTCCAGTTCATAATGGAGGCTGATCATCTTTTCAGCTTCGCGGAGCTGTAGGGGAGAAAGGTATTGGTTCTCTTCGGCTACAATGATCTCTATAAGCCCAAAGTTGTGGAGCGCCGCAATAAAGCCGGTGTCAATGCCGTGCGACAGGCAGAATTGCTTCACCAGTATCAAAGATTCAGTTTTCATGACTCCTTATATTTGATAGTTCTGTAAATAGCTTTTTCTCTTCTTCGGATAGTTTAGAGGGTAATTGTATTGCATAGGTAACATACAAATCCCCAAATTCGCCTTCTTTCTTATATACCGGCATACCTTTGCCTTTTAACTTTACTTTGGTTCCCGGCTGCGTTTCCGGGGCCACTTTCATTTTCACTTTGCCATCCAGCGTATTGATGACCGCTTCACCACCGAGCATTGCGGTATAAAGGTCGATTGTGACATTGATATAAATATTGCTGCCATCTCTCTTGAAAACCGGGTCATCTGCAATCAGGAATGTAATGTAGAGGTCACCGTTTGGCCCTCCCGTGCTTCCGGGTGTCCCGTGTCCGTGTATTTTTATGATCTGGCCGTTCTCTACGCCGGCAGGGATAGTAATCCTGATATTTTTGCCGTTGACGGTAAGGGTCTGTTTTTTGGAAGTAAGGACATCAGCGAGACCGAGATGCAATTCTGCATTCAGGTCCTGCCCCCTAAACCTGGACTGCTGCCTGCCGGAAGATTGGCCTCCATACATGGATTGGAAAAAATCAGAAAAGTCCCCTGAAAATCCGGAGGAGCTTTGCTGCCTGCCCGAACTTTGGGACTGGTTGGGCTGATAGCCCGATTTTTCAAATTCTTCCGCATGTTTCCAGTCTTTGCCGTACTGGTCGTATTTTTTCCTGTTTTCCGGATTGCCAAGTACCTCGTTGGCCTCATTCAGCTGTTTGAATTTTTTTTCCGCCTCCTTATCGTTGGGGTTCAGGTCAGGATGGTATTTCCGCGCAAGCTTGCGGTAAGCTTTTTTAATCATGCCATCATCGGCAGTTTTTGGGATCTCAAGTATTTTGTAATAGTCTATAAATTCCATCTTCTCTTAAAATTAATTACCAGATTAAGCATTTACAGGTCTCGGCTTACTGGCCTTTAAACCCCATCTCATTGATGTTTTCATTGACACGCTCCCATTTCGGGGTATCCAGTGCCGATGTATCAATATCAGTAGTCCAGTCTACGAAAGGTACGATTTTTAAGCGGTTTACGACACGTTTTTTATATCCAAATGAAAACCGGTCACCACGAATCTGGTATTCTATTGTCCGGCGGGGGTTATGCGGGTCCCTGTAAGCAACCGTCTGGGTCTTCCAGTCGCCTCCCCAGGTCAGGAAGGATTTTAAAAAGCAGAGAACGCCCACCATCAAAAAGATAACCGTTATGGATTTATTGGTCTTTAACTTTCCGAAAAAATGCCCTGCGATCACGATGAACGAAGCTGCCGCTATAAACAGCAGTGTGAAGTGGACAATAGAATTATTGATGTAAAGGCTGGTGTACCGGTTTAGCAATACCAACGTGGCTGTTATTGTAAAAAACACATATATGATGGTATGTGTCATTGGTATTTTCCGGATGCTCATAGTTTTCATTTCCTGATGTTTTTTACTTTCCTGAAGAAGGATTATGTGCCAGATTGTGACGAGGCACCGTTTTTTCCAAAACAGTCACCAGGTTGTCCATATTGATCTTTTCCATAATCAGGCATTTTATAGGGTTAAATATGTATTTAATTAATTACCAATTCTTCATAGCAACACCTCGTTCGGCAGTGGCTCGCTGTTTTCGAAAGCAGTAAAATTTCCTATAGTTATCTTCGCAATCTGCTCCAGTGCTTCGATGGTAAAGAAAGCCTGGTGCGGCGTTATGAGGACATTGTTAAAGGACATAAGCCTTTCTATAGTATCGTCCTGAACCACGCTTTCGGAAAGGTCTTTGAAAAACAGGCTTTCCTCACCCTCGTAAACATCCATGCCCAGGTAACCCAACTGCTTTTTCTTTAGGGCCTCAATAGCATCGGTAGTATTCAGCAGCGCACCCCTGCTGGTATTAATGAGCATAGCTCCTGCCTTCATCCTCGAGAATGCGCCGGCATCAAAGAGATGTCGGCTCCCTGCGTTCAGGGGGCAGTGTATGGATATTATATCGGAGTTTTGAAGCAGGTAGTCCAGGCTTTCATATACTATTCCTTTGTTTTTCATCTCTTCAGATTCCTTTATATCATAGGCAATTACCCTGCAGCCAAAACCAAGCATTATACTACAGAAAGCCCTGCCGATCTTTCCGGTTCCCACGACACCTACTGTTTTTCCAAAGAGGTTGAAGCCAAGCAGGCCGTGAAGCGAAAAGTTGTTTTCCCGTACCCTGTTGTAGGCCTTATGGGTTTTCCGGTCAAGGGTTAGTATAAGGGCTACTGCATGTTCCGCAATGGCCTGCGGCGAATAAGCGGGAACCCTTACCACAGTAATATTATGCTGCGCCGCAGCCTCGATATCAACATTGTCAAAACCGGCGCTCCGAAGGGCAATTAACCTGACACCGGCCGCTGATAATTGCGTGATGGTTGCTTTGTCTATCCTGTCGCCCAGTTGTATACATATTGCTTCGAAGCCTGTTGCATTGACGGCAGTATCAATATTAAGGGGAATTTCAAAATAAGTGAGCTCGTGGCCGGTAGCGGCATTGGCCTTATCCATGTACTCCCGCTCATAATACTTGGTGCTAAATATGGCTGTTTTCATTGTAGTTTTTTAGAAAGTCTTTGAATTGTTGGTTAGTAAACTGTTATTAAATTCAGGGTGATAGTCTCCAAAATAGCGTTATCAGGTAAGGCTATTATGTTGGCGTGGGAATGGTCCATCCATACTGCTGCTTTCTTATGTGTTGTCATAATAGTTATTTACAGGGATCGTATACCTGTTAATTTGCCCGATAGCGCAGCATTTTAAGTTTACTGAAACGGAGAGTGTTCCCCGCCGCTCAGTATAATTTTTCTGTTGTCCTCCCTCAGGTAATGCCTTGCTATCCGGAAGGGTGGCTTATCTATCGGTTGCCTTAATCGGTCCTGCATGCCCTGAACTACAAGCATGAATTTTCCTGTTTTAATGAGTGTTTCGTGCTTCCGGGCTTCATGTAAAGGAACCCCGAGGCTCTGCAGGGCTGCGCATACAACACCCTCAGCGCCTGCGGTTGGTTTAGCTTCCAGTACCCGCACGATCGCATTGGCAAAGGGGCCGATGATGAGTAACGGGCCCAAGCCGGGTAACACGAGCAAGGCAGATCCGGTCAATGTGTCAAAAGAGCGTCCGTAATTCCCCAATTTTTTCACGCGGGCACCGGCTTCATAGTACCCGATGGGAGTACTGCAGTTCTTAAAATGTGTCATCACCATGGATATCAATTTCATATCAGCCCCGTTTTCCTGCAGCTCACCTACTACATGCTCCGCCTGTTGGTGTGTATCATAAAGAAATGCTGTCGATTTTTCATTTTTCATAGCTTTGGTTATTAGGATTAATATGTATTAACGTAGAAGCAGGTGTGGCTTCACCTGCGTTTCCTGCCTGTTATCGTATACGCTTTTGCTACCGGTAATTATCGAACCTTATGCGTCATCTCATTTCAAGCAACAGCCCTATCCATTTTCAACGTATCTGTGACATCGTCTTCACAGATTTTTTCATGGTTTCCCGTAGCCCCATACCATATATAGGCAAGGTTTGCTTCGAGCTGTATTATTATTTGAAATCATTTTCAACTTTTTTTACGGTGCTTTTTCCCGGAAGGTATATCTGGAAGCCAAAGGACAGGTTCAGGTTACTTTGGTAAGGGGTGCTTCCCAGCCCAACAAGCCCATTATACTTGAAAAGTACCTCCAGTCCAATATTAGGATTAATAAAGTAGGCAAAGCCCGGCCCTGCACTCAGGTTCACTCCGTTAGTATTATCTGTGCCGCTTACGTTCACGCCACCGAAGCCTGCTGTAACCTCTGCAAAGAAACGGCTGTGGCTGACCACTTCACCTTCAGGGCCTGTGTAGTAGCGCCCGAGAGCACCAATTCCATAACTTGTTGAGGTACTTGTATGCTTTGCAGCTTCAAGCCCGAATTGCGCATAGCCACCCAGGGCAATATTGTCTTTAATAAACCAGGCAACTTTTGGGGTAATATCCACACTGAATATTTTTGGGTCATTAAGTCCCAGGTTTACGTTGGCAATGTTACCACCAACTAATAAATTGCCTTTCTGAATTTGGGAAGAAGCGCTGAAGCTGATCATTGTTACTGCAATAAGCAAGGGTAGGATAGTGTTTTTCATTATATGATATTTATGTTATTATTAATGCAAATCTCGGACATTAGGGCTGGCGGCAAAATGACGGGCAACGGCAGAAAAAATGATACACGTTACTTAAATCGCGCTTATCAGTCAAATTCACGGCCGAATCTTACCTCAAGGCGGTTATCGACTTCTGCAACTCCCGGCGCATTCCAGACAATTTTTGCCACCTCTTCTTTTTCGTACCACGAATCAATTTTGCCCAAGAGGATGACGGTATTCCCCTCCGTCTCAATATGTATTCCTTCAGCGTTAACTAATCCACTCTTCAGGAGCGCTGCCATGATGTCCTTTATGCTAATCTGGTGATCACGGTTAGGGCAGATTGCAATATTGTTGATAACGCCCCTTACGCCAATCATGTTGATAATTGTTTTTTTTGCGGTTTCTTTTTGTTGCTTCCATGCCACTTCACCGGACAGTGTGACCCACCCCGATTCGACTTTTACCTGTATTTTTTCTGCTGCGATTTCCGTATTCCACAGGAAAGCATTGATGACCTTTTTGGCAATCTCATTATCGTTATTGCTGCCGGGGGCGCTATTGCTTATCTCTATATTTTCTACAACTGCCCGCACTCCCAAAACTTTTTTGACCGCTTCCTCTGCCTGGGCCTTTTTGGCGGGGCAGCTCACAGTTCCTGAAAGCGTTATTACGCCGTCCTTCGCGGTCACACCAATTTCGGAGGTATGCAGGAGCGGTTCCCATTGCAGCGCCTGCTGAATCCTTCTTTGCAAACTTTCATTAGCTGCCATAATAGTTCGTATTTGATTTGTCACGTAAAGTTGATACATATATAGTTATCTGCAAATGACCATGCGCATAGCCAAAGGTGATATGGAACATCTTTATCAATAATTAGTGTTTCAACTTGCCGGAGAGTAAACTTGGGCTGCTAATGCCAAAAATCTACAATAAGATGTTGGTAATGTGTAAAATAAATATTTAAATGGCATGCATTTAACACAGTTCAATTTTATTAGCGCGACATTTGGTAAAGTAACCTTACCTACCTATTCCTTATGGAAAATGCCGCCCTGCTTCAGGCCCTGATACAAAATGCAATTGACGGCATCATAACGATAGACGAAGGGGGAATCATTGAGACTATCAATCCTTCGGCGTGCCGGTTATTCGGCTATCAGGAAGCCGAAGTGGTAGGCAGCAATATTTCAATGCTGATGCCTTCCCCGCACCAGCAAAAGCACGATGGCTATCTTAGGAAATACAAGGAGACGGGTGCGGCGAATATCATAGGCATCGGCCGTGAGCTTATGGGACTGCGAAAGGATGGCCGGCTGTTCCCCATGCAGCTGGGAGTGAGCAAGGTAGTGTATTCCGGAAGGATTATATATGCAGGCTTTGTCCATGACCTGAGCCAGCAGAAAGAATCTGAAGAGCGGCTCCAGCTTTATGCATCGCACCTTGAAGAATTGGTGGAGGAACGTACCCGCTCCCTTAATGATACTATAAAGGCGCTCCAGCGGGCAAAGGAAAAGGTTAGCCAGTCACTCCAAAAGGAAAAAGACCTTGGCAGGCTTAAAAACAGGTTCCTTTCGATGGCTTCCCATGAGTTCAGGACACCCCTGAGCACCGTGCAGCTCTCGGCATCACTTATCGACAGGTATGCGGAACCCTATCAGGACGACAATATCATAAAGCATGTAGGAAAGATCAAAAGCGGCGTTGCCAACCTTACAACGATTCTAAATGATTTTTTATATGTAGAGCAACTGGAAGAACAAAAAGTAAAGGTGAATCTAAAATTATTTGATATCAAAAGGCTGGGTACTGAGATATCAGAAGAAATGCAATTACTCGCCAAGCCTGACCAGGAAATATTTTTTAGGCATTCCGGAGAAGTTACCATGGTGCTGCTTGATCAGCACCTGATCAAAAGCTGCATTATCAACCTTATTACTAATGCTATAAAATATTCCGGCGAAAATACAGCGATCAATTTTCATACAGAAATCAGTGAAAACCTTTGCACGATAGCTGTCAGGGACAATGGGATAGGTATTCCCGCCGATGACCAGAAGCACTTGTTTACTGCGTTTTTCAGGGCGCATAATACGGGAAGTATACCCGGCACCGGCCTGGGACTGAATATCGTTTCCCGGTATGTCGCGCTCATGAATGGCAGGGCAGAATGCATCAGCACTATTGAAAACGGAACATTATTTACGCTAACATTTCCAATACTATGACAAAAGTACTTATAATTGAAGATAACAACGATATAAGGGAAAATCTTGTTGATATCCTTTGCCTCGCAGGGTATGAGGTCTCCCAGGCAAATAATGGCAGGGCAGGGGTGGAAATTGCCAATACAATTATACCGGACATTATATTATGCGATATCATGATGCCGGAACTGGATGGTTATGGCGTGCTGTTCTTATTGCATAAGAATGAGCTGACAAGCAGGATACCCTTTATATTCATAACAGCGAAGTCTGACAGGACCGATTTTCGCAAGGGGATGGAAATGGGGGCAGATGATTACCTGACAAAGCCATTTGACGATATGGAGCTGCTCAATGCAATAGATATCAGGCTGAAACGCAAGCACGATGAGCAGGATTTTTACAGCCATTCGCTTGACAAGTTGGGCAAGCTTGTCCCTAATGGCAAAGGCCTCAATGAACTGGCTGCAATTATTGCTGAACGCAAAAGCAGGATGTTCAGAAAAAACCAGGTCGTACATTATGAAGGTGATAGGGCTATTGGCATTTATCTCATACTATCTGGAAAAGTCAAAACTGTAAAAATGAGCGAAGATGGAAGGGAACTCATGACGGGTATCTATGAACCGGATGATTTTCTGGGTGTAAACATGATCCTTTCTGATGCGCCCCATACCGACACCGCCACAGCAATGGAGGACAGCCAATTATGTTTTTTCCCGATAGAACAGTTTGAAGCGCTCCTGCAAAACCCGGAAATCGCCGGCAAGTTTATCGGTATCCTGTCCAGCGAAGTGCGCGACAGGGATGCCCACCTGCTGCAACTGGCCTATCAATCTGTACGGAAAAGGATTGCCGAAGCCATCCTGCGCTTGTTTCGACAAAATAATAGTGACGGTGAAACCATTGCCATAAGCAGGGATAACCTGGCAGCAATGTCCGGCACCGCCTCTGAGACAGTAAGCCGTACGCTCACGGAATTCAGGAATGAGGGGCTTATCGACAAGAAGGGAAGCAGTCTTACCATCCTGGATTTTTCCAGCCTTGTAAAAATGAGGAATTAGCAGTTGTAATACCTGTTTTATCAAGCGTTTAGTAACAAATAGAAAATGAGCGTATTTAAACTATACCGGCTGGGGGTCATTATGGGACCTGAGCCGGGAAATAAGATGGAAGAAGAAGGGGGTACTGAATCCCGCCATAACCTGCGGGCCCGAAGGCAAACTGTACTTGTTTACACGGTAGTGGCCAAAGGCAGCAGCACGCACAAAACCGCCGCTCAGAGTTCATCATCGTGAAGAAATAGAGGCATAGGAATAGTGCAATATTGTGGACTGTGATTATTGCTTTCGCAAGCTAAAAAGACATTTGATAATTATGCAAAAAAAATACCCTTCTCCTGCATAGGGGGTAGGGTATTTTTTTAGGTTTAACGAAACAGTAAATTATAATAATCAGTTTTTTATAAACTTGACTGTGTGGATGTTTTTTTCAGTTGATATCTGTACAAAATAAATACCGGCGGATAAGGCTGAAATATCCAATGCGGCACTTGTGGCATTGACCGGGAAACTGGCTGTTAGTTTACCCGTAACGTCTAAAATATTTATGTTGGATACATGTTCATTTGCGTTGCTTACGTTAACTATTTGCTGTGCCGGATTAGGGAATATAACAATACCATTGGCATTAAATTCTGTGCTACCTGCAGTTTGGGAATTTTCAAAATTGTACACTTTGCTTACATGGTCAAACGTAATGTTGTAAGTTCCTGCCTGTACAGGTATATCTACCCCGCCCTGATCAAATATCCCTACGCCCGATGGCCAGTCGGTACCGCCCCAGTTATTGGGCCATTCGTCATTTTCACGAAACTTTAGCCCGCCTGTGGCTAGTGTATAATTGTTTAGGGTATAGGTAATACCATCAGCAGTCTGCATATCAATATCCGGGCCATCCCAGCCTGCGGGCGTGGCGCTGCCTATCATACCAATGCTTATAAACACCTGTTCAAAATTATACTCAAGTGTAGTGCGGTTAAACGTGATGTTATAACTGCCGGCCTGTGCCTGAATATCAACACCGTCCTGATTAAAGATACCGCTGCCCGATGGCCATGTAGCGCCGCCCCAGTTATTAGGCCAGTCATTATCCTGGCGAAATTTAAGGCCTCCGGTATCCAGTGTAAAGTTGTTGCGTGTGTATGTGATTCCGTCGGTCGTAGAAAGAAGTATATCGCCATTGGCGCTGCCCCAGTCTACCGTTGTGGCGTTCCCGCGGATGCCTATTACCGGGAACTTATACACAAAACTGTATTCTTTCGTAGTAAGGTTAAACGTAATATCGTATACACCCACAACGACAGGCACGTCCATGCCGCCCTGGTCCTGAACACCTGTGCCGGTTGGCCACGCCGTATTTCCCCAGTTTAGCGGCCAGCTGTTATCCTGTCGAAATTTCAACCCGCCCGTGTAAAGGCTAATGTTGTTAAGGGTGTATGTAACGCCATCAGTAGTAGCCATGGCGATATCCGGCTGGTTGCCGCTCCATCCCAGCGGGGTAGCCGCCCCTAAAATACCCACACTGGGAAATTGAGCGAACATCATTGTTGTACCTGCTGTAAAAAGCAGAAAAATAAGTAGTAGTTTTTTCATCATTGTAAAGATTTTATTAGTTAAGTGATACGGATCTTTTATGCACTGGTGAAACGTTGTAGTTGAACATCTGTAGTGCAAATTTGAAAATCGCTTACTAAAGTATCAGTTAAAAGTTGCGTACATTTTTAATTATGTTACAATTAAATATCATACACCTCATCATATGCTAGTATTAATATAAGGTGTTAATTTTTAATGTTTTACTTATAAAATTAAAATTTACGAAAACGAAATAGTATTGATTATGTTACTGACCCTTATAAAAATGATACTTGTGTTTTGAATATTAAGGAATTAAATAACGTTTAAATTATCAATCCTTTATCTTTTTACTTAATTAGCAGACAATGAATTTTGACATACATATTATTTTAGCTTAACTTGCACCTTACACCAATATATAATAAGTGGCAAATTCCCTTACAATTTGTGCAGTCCAGACCCGCCACAGGAACCATCTTTTTATAGCGTAATAACCGAATGAGAACTACTTATTTTCTGTCCCGTATAAAATACCTTCTTATAGCAGCGTTTGCATTGCTGTCGCTGTTTTCCTGTACCAAACCGAACGATGGCACAACAGTAAAAATTGGCTTTTCGCAGGGAATGAATACCGATGACTGGAGGCGCCAGCTAAATAAGAGCATGGTGATTGAGGCATCGCTGCACCCGGAAGTACAGTTGGAAATTAAGGATGCCAATAACGATGTGCAGCAGCAGATAAAGGATATTGAAAAGTTCATCGACCTCGGTACAGATGTTATAATCGTATCGCCCATTGAAGCAAAGCCGCTTACCGCTATTGTAGAAAAATCGGTAAAAAAGGGCATTCCGGTAATTATGGTAGACCGCAAAATAAACAGCGAAGAATATACTGCCTATATAGGTGCTGATAATATAGAGGTAGGGCGCATTGCCGCAAAATATATTGTTTCTAACAGCAATGGCAATGGTAGGATAATAGAAATAACTGGGCTTAAAACATCGTCACCGGCTTATGAGCGCGGATTGGGTTTTTCTCAAATAATAGACCAGCATCCTCAAATGAAACTCGTAAGCGTTATAAACGGTGACTGGGAAAGCAAATCGATTAAGCCACAGCTCAAAAAGTTATTACAAAACGACCCGAACATTGAATACATTTTTGCGCAGAATGACCGCATGGCACTGGGTGCGTGGGAAACTGCACAGGAACTCGGCCTGGAGAATAAGATAAAGTTTGTAGGGGTAGATGCCCTTAATACTCCAAATGGTGGTATAGAGCTGGTTAAGAAAGGAATTTTGCAGGCTTCCATACTTTACCCTACAGGGGGTAACGAAGCGCTTAGGCTTGCCCTGAAAATTTATAACAAGGAACCCATTACTAAAAATAACCTTCTTAATACGATCGTTATAGATAAAATAAATGCAGAGATCATTAAGAGCCAGTTGGATAAGGTAGACCAGCAGCAAACGGTTATAAAACAGCAGCTTGAGAACATAAGTGAACAGGAGCGGGAATATGCATCGCAGCATAGCCTGGTGCGGCTGCTTACTTTGTTTTTGATGATAATACTCAGCCTTGCCGTATACAGCATTTACAGCACTATTTCCATTTCGCGCAAAAAACGGCAGTTGGAGCAGATCAACAGCACCGTTACCGACCAAAAAAATGAGATAGAAGTAATGGCGGCTGCAGCACAACGCAGCAATGATGCAAAGCTAAGTTTTTTTACAGGGTTGTCGCACGAGTTTAAAACACCTATAACGCTGATATTAAGCTATGCTGAATCGCTTATAGAAAACGACAAGATAAAGGGTACCCGCATTATGGATGAGCTAAAACTTATATACAGCAATTCCCACCGCCTGCTGCGCCTGATAAACCAATTGCTCGATTTCAGGAAGATAGAAGAGCGTAAATTTACCTTAAGGGCCTCTAAAACCAACATCTACTCGTTTACCAGCCAGGTGATGGCCAACTTTAAAGGCGAGGCAGCCCGGAGGAATATCGACTTCCGCCTTATTGCTGACCACAAGGATACAGAAGTTTATATAGATAACAGTCTCATGGATAAGGTGTATTTTAACCTGCTGTCTAACGCTTTTAAATTTACGCCGGATAATGGTAAGATAACCATTACTATTAAAGATGGAGTAGATAACACCCTGAAGATCGTGGTTAAAGACAGCGGTATAGGAATTCCTGAAAAAGAGATGAATATGGTGTTTGATCCTTTTTTCCGCGCATCGAATAACAATAAGAACAGCAGCGGCATCGGGCTTAACCTTTCTAAAGAATTTATAGCGCTTCATAAAGGCACTATAGAAGTACGGTCCAGGCAGGGTACTGAATTTGTAATTACAATTTATAAGGGCAGGGAACACCTGTTGCAGGCAGAAATAAATAGCGCCACAATTACAGAATACAACACATCGTTACTTCAGGACGATCTTGAATTTGAACACCTGCCGGAAATTAACGTCTTAGCTCCCGGCCTGGAGAAATATACATTGCTGGTAATAGAAGACCATCCTGACCTGGTGAACTTTTTGAGCAGCAAGCTTTCGGCAGAATATGATGTGCATACTTCAGACGGCAGCAACGCTGTAACCCTGGCTTTAGAGCTGGTGCCGGATATAATTATTTGTGACATTAACCTTGTAGGGACAGATGGCTTCGAGATTAGCAGAATCTTAAAAAAGGACCTGCGCACTTCTCATATACCTATCATTATACTTAGTGCCCAAAGCAATAAAGAGTCGGTTATACAGGGGATGCAGGCCGGCGTAGACCAATACCTGGCAAAACCGTTCAGCCTGTCCGTTTTGCGTCAGTCGCTCAGCAGCCTGCTTTTTAACAGGGAAAAACTGCGCTATTATTATACGAACAATATTTATCGTGTAGAGCCGGAATCAAAATTCGGTACTTTAGAACAGGATTTTATTTCGCGCATGAATACCCATATCATGGAAAATATGGACAATCCAAAGTTCTCTGTAGAAGAACTGGCCGATAAACTCCATGTATCACGCGTACAATTGTACCGTAAAGTAAAGGCTATATTGGGTATGAGCATAAGCGATCATATTAATAACATCCGCCTGGAGAAAGCCGCTACAATGCTGCGTGAGGCCGATATGAATATTAGCGAGATAGCTTATTCCCTGGGCTTCTCATCGCCAAATTATTTTTCTACCGCCTTTAAGAATAAATTTGGTGTTTCTCCTAAAGAATATAAAATAAAAGGGTAAAATGATACCAGGATAAACGTAATGCCATGTATCAAAAATATACATTTGGTAACAAAAAATGTATATTAGCAATATAATTATATCGTTTTCGTAAAATTAAATTACTGATTTACAGTGTTTTGTTGAGTTTTGATATATGTTATCTCACGGTTGTTACAAAATTGTAGCATTTTCAAAATTACAAATGCAGCGATACCTGATAATTTAGCAGCAGATCAATTAATATCGCTGCAATGAATAAAATACTTATCTGGTCTGTTACCGCCGCGCTGGCAGGCTTTCTTTTTGGTTTTGATACCGTAGTAATATCGGGTGCCGATAAACAGCTACAGCAACTTTGGCACTCATCCGATGCCTTCCATGGCTCTGTAGTTATGGGCATGGCGCTATGGGGAACCGTTGTTGGTGCCATCTTTGGAGGCATACCTACAAATAAAATAGGCCGTAAAAACACACTGTTATGGATAGGCGCCTTCTTTCTTGTTTCAGCCATTGGTTCGGCACTGGCAAATGATCCTTTCACGTTCGCTGCGTTCAGGTTCTTAGGAGGCCTTGGCGTGGGTGCTTCCACTATTGCCGCACCCGCTTATGTATCGGAAATAGCCCCTGCTGCAAAACGGGGCCGCCTTGTAGCCTTGTATCAATTCAATATCGTACTGGGTATACTGGTAGCTTTTGTATCAAATTATTTCCTTAAAGATGTTGGCGAAAATGCATGGCGATGGATGCTGGGCATACAGGCTGTACCGGCAGTTATTTATATATCGCTCATGTTTACCGTGCCTAAAAGCCCAAGATGGTTATTATCAAAGTTCAGGAACGAGGAAGCGCGAAAGGTACTTGCTATTGTAGACCCCTCTGCCAATATCGAATCTATGATGCTTGAAATTCAGCAGGCCGGGGATAAAAGCCATGAAAACATATTTATGAAAAAATACCGTTTCCCCCTGATACTGGCTTTCCTTATCGCTTTTTTTAACCAGTTCTCCGGCATCAACGCTTTTTTATACTACGCTCCAAGGATATTCCAGGAAGCTGGCCTCGGAGAGAATACTGCCCTTTTGAGCAGTATAGGTATAGGAGTTGCCAATTTGCTGTTTACATTGCTTGGTGTAGCTCTTATTGATAAACTTGGACGTAAATTACTTATGTACATAGGCTCTGTTGGATACATCATTTCATTAGGGCTGGTATCCGCTGCATTTTACTTCAACTGGGGGGGCGTGTCTGTGCCCGCATTTCTTTTTCTCTTTATCGCATCACACGCCATTGGGCAGGGAGCTGTTATCTGGGTATTTATATCAGAGATTTTCCCAAACCATATACGTGCATCGGGCCAGGCCTTTGGCAGTTCGGTACACTGGGTGCTGGCAGCCATTATCCCTTCCCTGATACCGATACTGTTTAGTACTATTGGCCCTGAGGTTGTATTCCTGATATTTACCATTATGATGGTTTTCCAACTCGCGTTTGTTGCCTTTTTAATGCCCGAGACAAAGGGCAGGTCTCTTGAAGAATTAAGTGAAGAACTAACGAATAATGTAACACCACAAAATGATACTAAAAAAACTTCTACCATTAGCATTTAGCAGCGCCCTGCTTTTATCGGCTAACTTCTCCAGTGCACAGGATACAAAAAGTACTGAGGAGCAAATGTACAGGCCCAATTTTCACTTTACGCCAAAGAATAACTGGATGAATGACCCTAATGGGCTTTTTTATGCCGACGGTGTTTACCATCTGTATTTCCAGTATTGGCCCTATGGCAACAAGTGGGGACCTATGCACTGGGGGCATGCTACCAGTAAGGATTTGGTAAAATGGGAAGAACAGCCTATAGCGCTTTACCCTGACAGGTTCGGTTATATTTTTTCGGGCAGCGCGGTACTCGATGTAAACAATACCAGTGGCTTTGGAAACGGGAAAAATGCCCCTGTTGTAGCAATATTTACCTACCACGACCCGGTTAAGGAAAAGGCAGGCGCAATTGATGTAGAGTCGCAGGGACTCGCTTACTCGCTGGACAACGGGTATAACTGGACAAAATATGACGTGGGTAATCCTGTGGTCAAAAATCCGGGGATACGCGATTTTCGTGATCCCAAAGTTACCTGGGACAGCATACACAACCAATGGATAATGGTACTTGCAGCTCAGGACAGGTCACAGTTATATGTTTCTAAAAACCTAAAAGACTGGAATTACCTGTCAGACTTTGGCAAAAATATAGGAGCGCACGGTGGGGTGTGGGAATGTCCTGATTTCTTTCCGATGAAAGTAGAAGGTACAGGCGAAACAAAATGGGTACTGATACAAAGCCTTAATCCCGGTGGGGCAAACGGCGGAAGCGGTACACAATATTTCGTAGGCGATTTTGATGGTAAGACCTTTACACTGGATAAGGCTTTTGCGGAAAGGGTTGCGAAAGAAAAGGCCGTATGGCTGGATCATGGCAAGGATAATTATGCGGGGGTTACCTGGGGCAATGCTCCGGTAAAAGATGGCCGCCGGATGATGATAGGGTGGATGAGCAACTGGGAATATGCAGAGGTGGTACCTACTAACGGATGGCGCAGCAGCAATACGATCCCGCGGGAACTGAAACTCGTAAAAAAGGATGGTAAATATGCCCTTTTAACAAGCCCGTCCGAAGCGTTTAAAAATTATATTGAAAAGACGGACCGTCAAAAAAAGATCGTAGTGAAAGGTACAGCAGTGCTTTCGCAGAAAGGCACGACCGATCTCACAAGGGCCGACATTACTTTCAGCGTGAAGGACCTAAAGCAGGATGTGTACACGTTTACGTTTAGTAATGACGCCGGCGAAACGCTGAGCTTTGGTATAGATAATAAAGCACACAACCTTTTTATCGACCGTCAAAAATCAGGCAGCGCACCTGCATTCCAGAAGTTTACGGCAACGCCGTCTAAGGCAGCATTAAGCGGATCCCAGAAAGCAGTTACGTTCCGCATCCTGATGGATAAAACAAGCATCGAAATTTTTTATAACGATGGCGAAACGGTAATGACAGAAATATTTTTTGCCGGCGCGCCTTTCAACACACTTTCGGCAGCGGCATCATCTGTATTTGAAATTAATGATCTTACAATTAACCAGTTGAAATTTTAATAAACACGATTAACCATAACCAAACAAAGATTAATTATGAAATGTAAAATTATTCTCTTTTTATGCCTCCTGTTCCCGGTTTTGGCTGCTACCGCGCAGGGAATAGAGGTAAAGGGAACGGTAGTGTCTTCAGAAGACAATATGCCGCTCCCGGGGGCTTCGGTACTGGTAGAGGGTACTACTATCAGTGCTTCTACCGACCTTGATGGTAACTTTTTGCTTACCAATGTTAGCCCTGGTACAAACCTTGTGGTAACCTATATCGGCTTTAAACCGCAAACGATTGCAGCGCAGGAAACAGTGAATATTTTATTGGTTCCTGACAACAAAGAACTGGAAACCGTAGTGGTTACCGGCTACTCATCGCAAAAGAAAGCTGATATTACCGGCGCCGTTGCGGTGGTGGATATGGATGAAGCCAACAAGCAGAAACAGCCCAACGCGCTACAGTCGCTGCAAGGCCGTATACCGGGAGTACGTGTAACTACAGATGGTTCACCGTCAGGTTCTAATACGGGGATCGTGATCCGTGGCGTGGGTACGCTTAACAATACCGCACCATTATTGGTTATAGACGGGGTGCCTACAAAATCTGGCATGCACGAGCTGAACCCTAATGATATAGAAACGATACAGGTACTTAAGGATGCGGCTTCGGCCAGTATTTACGGCTCGCGCTCCTCTAACGGGGTTATAATCATAACCACCAAAAAAGGGAAGAACGGCCGCATGCGTATCACCTTCGATCATTATACCGCATTTTCAGGCTATGCACGCAGGCTGAAAGTCTTAAATGCGGAACAGTACGGACAGGCGCTTTGGCAGGCCAATGTGAACGATGGGATAGATCCCAATAACAATAACCTGAGTTATCAGTTTGACTGGAGCGCCGTAAACGGCAGGCCTACGCTAAATAAGGTTTTGGTGCCGGAATACCTGGACGCGGCGCATACGCTAAAATCGGCCAATACCGACTGGTATGACGAGATAGCCCGTACAGGTGTAGCCCAAAATTATGATTTTTCAGTATCTAACGGGACTGATAAGGGCAGCTACCTGTTCTCGCTTTCCTATTATAATAATGAGGGTATTGTAAAGACAACCGAGTTTAAGCGTGTTACCGCACGCATGAACAGTTCTTACAAATACTTTGACGGAAAGCTTACAGTGGGTGAGAACTTTACATTTGCCCGCACTAATGAAGTGACCGATCCCGGAGTGCTCGATCCGGCATTGCGTGCGCTGCCTATAATACCGGTACATACCGCAGATGGTAATGGTTGGGGCGGCCCGGTAGGAGGAATGAACGACAGGCAAAATCCTGTGCGCCTGCTGGAATACAATAAGGACAACGGTTATAAATACCTTCGCCTTTTCGGAAATGCGTATGCAGATCTTGAAATAATAAAGAACCTGCATGTAAAAACAAGTTTCGGTATAGATTACGGCTATTATAATAAGCGTTCGCTTCAAAGAAGCTATACTTCAGGCTACCTGCATAACGACCAGACATCAGTTACGATAGACCAGAGCGTAAGCGACAAATGGACGTGGACAAATACCGCCCTGTACAACTTTGACCTCGGTAAAAGCCACGTTAACCTGCTTGCGGGTACCGAAATGTACCAGGACAGTTTTGATAATACTACACTTCGTAAAAATGACTTTATTGTAGAAACGCCCGATTATATGTACCCTGATGCAGGTACCGGCGAATCGTTTACCAGCGGTACCTCTACGCAATATAAGCTTCTTTCTTATTTTGGCAAAGCCGAATATGATTATGACGGAATCTATCTTGTTTCGGGAACTATCCGCCGCGACGGGTCGTCACGCTTTGGGAAGAACAACCAGTTTGGTACGTTCCCTGCGGTATCTGCCGGATGGCGCATCAGCCAGGAAAGTTTTATCAAAGACAAGGAGAACTCTGTCATTTCTGACCTGAAGCTACGTGCCAGCTGGGGACAAACGGGCAACCAGGAGATAAGCAACACCGCAGTATATTCGCTGTTCCTGGCTAATTATGCCGGTGGTAGCCCTACCTGGGCAACGTCTTACGGAACAGCATATGATATAAACGGCAATAATAATGGCCTGTTGCCTTCAGGGTTTATTGCCACCCAAACCGGTAACGACAACCTGAAATGGGAAACGACTACGCAAACCAATATCGGTCTTGATTTTGGTTTCTTCGACCAGAAACTGAGCGGTTCGGCAGACTATTATATAAAGAAGACGGAAGATATATTAGTACAGCCACCTTACCTTGGCGCCATAGGCGAAGGCGGTAACCAGTGGGTAAACGGCGCGAGTATGGAAAACAAAGGCTGGGAAGCGGCCCTTACGTACCATAATGAGACGGCAGGCGGCTTTAAATATGAAGTGTCGGCAAACATTTCGGCTAATCAAAACAAGATAACCAAACTGCCGAAAGCGGTACAAAACAGCTATGGCGGCAATGGTCTTGACGATAATATTTTAGGCAGGCCGATAAATTCTATGTATGGCTATGTGGCCGATGGGCTTTTCCGTAGTCAGGAAGAGGTAGATAATTCGGCCGACCAGCCGGGCAAAGGCCTGGGACGCATACGCTATAGAGACCTTAACGGTGATGGCACTATCAATAATAACGACCGCACCTGGATAGGCAACCCTAACCCCGGCTTCCAATACGGTATTAATATTGCGCTGAGCTATAAGAATTTCGACTTTACAACCTTTTGGGATGGAATAGGCGACGTGGATGTGATTAACAGTACCAAGTACCAGACCGATTTTTGGAGCGTGGATGATGTGGGGTCTAACAAAGGCACACGCCTGCTTAACGCCTGGAGCGTAGATAACCCTAACTCAAATATACCTGCGCTTACTACCGTAGACCGCAATGCCGAGAGCCGTTTTAGCACGTATTATGTGGAGAAAGGCAGCTACCTGAAGCTGCGCGTGCTACAGCTGGGCTATACTCTGCCAAAATCGCTTAGCGAAAAATTCAGCATTGAAAATTTCAGGATCTATGTGAGTGGCCAAAACCTGCTTATCATTGACAGCAAAAAATTTACGGGTGTAGACCCTGAAAGCCCGGCCTTTGGTTACCCGCTACCGGTAACCTTCACGGTAGGCCTTAATGTATCATTATAACCAAACAAGAAACTAAGATGAAAAAGATTATATATACGATGGGCGCGTTGGCACTGATGCTTAACATTACTGCCTGCTCTGATTTTTTAGATAATAACCCGCGCGGGGTGCTTAGCGAAGGCGAAGTAGTAACCGCCGAAAATGTAGACGGCTTTGTTAATGCAGCCTATGCTGCCCTGGGTAATGACCACTATGATACCCCTCTTAGCCTTTGGCCGTATGGTAATGTGCGCAGTGATGATGCGTATAAAGGAGGCAGCGGCACAAACGACATCCAGGATTTCCACTTTTTTGAGGTTTCAAACAATATCCGATCCGATTTTGCCGAATTGGATAACCTGTGGTACCTGAACTATGTAGGGATATCACGCTGTAACAAGGCACTGCACGCGCTGGAGATGCTTGATGCGGCTGAGTATCCGCAAAAAGAGGCACGAATGGGAGAAATGAAATTTATACGCGGGCATTTTTACTTTATGCTAAAGATATTGTACCGCAATGTGCCCTATGTAACGGAGGATATGCCGGTGGAAGAATACCCGCAGATAAGTAATACCCAGCTTACCAATGAGGAACTTTGGGAAAAGATAGCTTCCGATTTTGAAGCCGCCGCTGCTGTCCTGCCCGATGCACAGGCACAAGTGGGCCGCGCCAGCAAAAAAGCAGCGTATGCCTACCTGGCCAAAACGCGCCTGTACCAGGCTTATACCCAGGACGAAAACTATAATGTAACCGGTATCAGCCAGGAACACCTGCAACAGGTGCTCGACGCTACCGCACAGGTGATGGGCTCGGCGAGCTTGGAGCCTGATTTTGCCAATAACTTTCTTCCGGGCAGTTATGAAAACGGGCCGGAAAGCATATTTGCCATACAATACAGCAAGGACGACGGCACACTATACGGCAGGCTAAACTTCAGCGATGTGCTGAGTACGCCACAGGGCCTTGGCTGCTGCGATTTCCATAAGCCAAGCCAGAATTTAGTCAATGCTTTTAAGACCAATAATGGACTTCCGTTATTTAACACCTTTAATGATGATGACCTCGACTATAACCAACTTAGCAGTTATTCGGTAGACCCACGCCTTTACCATACGGTAGCCATACCGGGACTACCCTGGAAGTATGACCCTGATTATACCTATGTAGCGGCGTGGGTAAGGAGCCCAAGTACCTATGGTTACTTTGCGTCTCTTAAAGAAAACGTATCGCCTAACTGTGGCTGTGTGGTAAACATTGACCCTTTTTACGGCAATTCTAAAAACCGCATCCAGATACGCTATGCCGATGTACTGCTTATGCGTGCCGAAGCCTTGATAGAAATGGGCCAGCAGAACGATGCCCTTGCACTTATAAATCAGGTTCGTAACCGTGCAGCAAACAGTACAGCACTCATATCCGGCTACGCTAATAATACCAATATCAGCCCTTATATAAACGGGCAAAACTGCAACTGGACCCAGGAGTATGCCCGCAATGCCCTGCGCTGGGAACGCCGCCTGGAACTCGCTATGGAAGGCAGCCGCTTTTTTGACCTGGTGCGCTGGGGTGTAACCGATGAGGTTATGAATGCCTACTATGCTGAAGAAAAAACCAAACGCGCCTATTATAACGATGCATATTTTGACAAAAACAAAGAGGAATACTGCCCTATACCGTTGGCACAGATAAACTTCAGCCAGGGCGTATACCACCAAAACCCGGGTTATTAATCGATACTAAATTGAATATTATGAAAAAAGTATATAAAAAAAGCATTCATAAAGCGGGGCTGCTGCTGGCGCTTATAGCTGTGCTGTTTTCGTGCGAAGAAAGTTTTGACAAAACAGGCTTTGAAAATAACCTTGCTGTAAGCGTTGAATCGTTCCGTATAAACGGTACGGAAGGTGTTATTGACAATAATGCCGGTACTATAACTGTCACCTTGCCTTTTGGCAGTAGTGTAAGCGCTGAAGTTGCGGATGTAGCAATACCTGAGGGCGCTGAACTAAATGTTGATTTTAGCCAGGCCGTAAATTTTAGCCAGCCGGTAGTGTTCCGTGTCGTAAACGGCAACCTGTTTAAAGACTACACGGTAAACGTAACAGTCGCTGCTCCGATAGTCAGCTTTAAAATAAACAACCTGGCAGCGGTTATTAATAACACCGCTCATACCATAAACCTTACGCTGCCATCGGGCACCGATCTTACGGCGCTACAACCCGTTATCGAGCTAAATGAAGGGGTAAGTATCGCTCCGGCTTCGGGCAGTACTATAGATTTTACGAACCCTGTGGTATTTACGGTAACATCGGGTAGCACATCGGTAATCTATACGGCAACTGTAGGTGTTCCTGTAGAAGGACTCACTGTCGCTTTCCTCGGCACAGCCGCCACCCATGAAGCCATTACCAATATGGACGAAAAAACCGCGTGCGACTGGCTGTTCGCCAATTACAGTGGTGCACAGTACCTTTCTTTTACACAGATCAATTCGGGAACAAGCATCAGCGATATTGATGTTATCTGGTGGCACTACGATTCGGCGCAAACCTTGCCGTCAATAGCGTTTAACCCTGCTGTTACAGCGGCGCTGCAAAGCTATAGGGCCAATGGAGGCAACCTGCTGCTTACCACATTTGCAAGCCAGTATGTAGATGCGCTGGGTGTAGTACCTGCGGGTAAAGGCCCTAACAATGTGTTTGGTGATTTTTTACCTGCCGGAGGCGTAGACAGTAACTCCTGGGGAATGTCTTTTGTGGGGCATGAAGGCCACCCTATATTCCAGGGACTGGAAACCTTCCAGTCAGGAAAAGCAAATTTGTTGCAGGGCGGAACCTACAGGCTAAATCATACCGCATGGTGGTTTTTACCGGAATGGGGCGGCTATAATAACGGTGCAGGCTGGAGAAGCCAGACCGGCGGCATGAACCTGGCCAGCGAATCCTGGGACGATGCCCTTAACGGACGCGTTACTGTTGCGGAATGGGGCAATAACGGCGATGCCAACGTTGTAATAATATCTATGGGGGCTTATGACTGGTATAATGAGCCCGACGCTAATGGGAACCCAAGCCAGCCTAATTCCTTTATTACAAACATACAAACACTTACCCAAAACAGCCTTAACTATCTTATTGGGCAATAATAAAAATGATCACAATGAAACTAAAATATATAGGGTTAGCAGCTGCCATAACACTCTCGTTCCTTTCGTGCTCGAATGACGATAGGTACACAGGCGGCTCGATAATGGGCGGCGAAACAGAAATGAGCAGCATTTATCCTGCACCGCCATCGCAATGGATGGGTGGCGACGAGCCGTACTATAGCGCAGGCTATACCGGAGATGTAATGCCGTATTATGAAGATGGCACCTGGCATATTTACTTTTTGCACGATGCTATAAACAAACCTGCAGGAAAAGGGTTTCATGATATCCATGAATATAGCACTACCAACCTTGCCACATTTACCTACGAAGGGCAGAGGATACCCTACGGAGGGCAGGACGAACCCGATTTTGGCATAGGAACAGGCAGCATGGTAAAAGTGGGTAGTACCTATTATTTTTATTACACCGGGCATAATGATATCGCGGCGTTCCGTGCTAATAACCCGCGCGAAAGCGTGCTTTTGGCTACCAGTACTGATATGAAGACCTGGACCAAGCAGCCATCTTTCAAAATAACGGCGCCTGCCGGGTATTTCGATTATGATTTCCGCGACCCGCAGGTATTCCAAAATCCTGACGACGGTAAATACTGGATGCTGGTGAGCACACAAACCGACCCTTCGCGTAAAGCGGTTTTGCTTAAATTTACAACTACCGACCCTGCCAGCGGCAACTGGATAACCGAAGGGCCGTTGTATACCACCACACCGGAAGACAGCTACCTGATGATGGAGTGCGCCGATGTGTTTAAAATGGGCAGTTACTGGTACATGATGTTCAGCGAAAACTGGAGCGGCAACAAAGGCACCCACTACCGCATGGCAACAACCATTAACGGGCCGTGGACAAAACCTGCGAACGATCTCATAGACGGAGAATATTACTATGCTGCAAAAACAGCATCAGACGGCAATAAGAGATATGCCTTTGGCTGGGCTGCACGCAAAGCTCCGGAAAATGACACCGGTGGTAAGGAATGGGCGGGCAACCTTGTAATACATGAACTGGTGCAGAATACCGATGGGACCCTTGCTACAAAAGCGCCGGATGCTATAAGCGGGCTGCTTACACAAAACAGCGCAGTGAGCATGACGACCTCTACCGGCCAGGTAACCGAAAGTAACGGCGGCTATACGCTTAACAGCGAAGCGGGAGATGCAATGGCAACCTTTGACGCAGCCGGTAAAAAAGTTCGTATCGGGGCACAGCTTTCGCTTACAAATACTGTTGGCTCGGCAGGTTTTTACTTTAACGTGAGCGATAATACTTACTATAAAGTTGTGTTGGAGCCCGCGCAGAACCGTATTGCTGCCTACAACAGCAATGGCGATCTGGTTACCCGTATCCCGATGGTTATATCCCAGGGCACGGCATATAACATCGATATTATTGCAGACGGCAGCGTTTGTGTAGTTTATATAAATGGTAAAGTAGCATTAACGAACCGAATTTACGGCCGTGAACAGCAAAACTGGGGGCTTATAGCCACAGGCGGAGCTACGGCAAGTGTAACAGGATTACAGGTTTTAAAACCTTAAATTATAATTATTATCTGAATGAATATAGCGAAGAAACTTAAAGCGGTATCGTATGGCGAGGTACTTTGGGACGTTTTTGCCGATGGTAAAAAAATTGGCGGCGCACCGTTAAACCTTGCCCTCAGGATGCAAAGCCTTGGTTGCGAAGTGGCTATGATAAGCTGCGTTGGGCAAGATGCCGATGGTGATGAAATTGTAGCCTATGTAAAAGCGCAGGGGCTGGATACAACGGGTATAATACGGACAGAAGAATATCCTACAGGTTTAGTACAAGTGTATGTAAACGAGCGCGGCAGTGCAAGTTATGAAATAAGTTACCCGTCTGCCTGGGACAAGATAGAGCTGACAGATTATGCCCGCAGCCTTGCAGGTGATGCCGATGTATTGATCTATGGCAGCCTGGTGTGCCGCGATGAAGTTTCTAAGCGTTCGCTGGAGGAACTTCTTAAAAATGATATTTACAAGGTGTTTGATGCTAACCTGCGTCCGCCGCACTACACACAGGCAACCATAGAAAGCCTTATCAGGTCGGCAAGCTTTATAAAATTCAATGATGAAGAATTGCTTGAAATTGCCGCAGGCATGGGTTCGCCTTATACCTTACTGGAAGACAATATGGAATTTATAGCTTATAAAACTGGGACGCGCTCTATGTGTGCTACCAAAGGCAAGCATGGCGCCGTGCTGATGTGGGAAGGCAGCCTTTACAGCAATAACGGCTATCCGGTAAAGGTAGTTGATACGGTAGGGGCAGGTGACTCGTTCCTGGCCACACTTGTTATGGGACTACTTTCTGGGCAGGATCCGCAGCGCGCCATAGACTATGCCTGTGCCGTAGGGGCGCTTGTAGCGGCATCGGCAGGGGCAAACCCTGTGTTAACAGAAGAAGACATTGAAGCGCTAATGTGTCGTGTAGAATAAATTTGGGTTAGTTCGTTGGGTTTCCAAAAGTTTGGGTTACTTTGGAAGAAAAGGATTTCCCTGTCAGAGGGGCAGCTTTAGGTAGCTGCCCCTTTTCTTTTTGAAGCGGGTGCCGTTTCTACAAATTCCTTAAGTTTTATGTTCGTATTTAAATCACTAAATTAAAAAGGTCAGGATTGTAGCAAATTCATTAAATATTACTTTTGAAAACAGGGCTTGGTATTTTAAAAGGCTTCGTAGTATTTTGTAAAATCACGATATATAGTAATTAATTACTTTAATGATTATATTTAAATATTGAAAAACAGAGTTTTAAGTAAAAGGCATGCCGTTTGAAAACTATAGAAATCTAAGAAACTATAATTACAATGGAAACACAAATTGGAATTACCGAAGAAAACAGGGCTGCCGTAGCGATGATACTGTGCAGGATACTTGCCGATGAATATGTATTACATACAAAAACGAGAAATGCGCACTGGAATGTTGAAGGTAACGATTTTTATAACAAGCATCTTTTTTTTGAACAGCAGTACAATCAGATGGATGATATTGTTGACAGTGTTGCCGAACGGATAAGAACCCTCGGTCACTACGCTCCGGGAACCCTTAAAAGTTTTTTGGACCTCACACACCTGTCCGAAACAAAAAGCCACGAAAATACCAGCATCGGTTTTATAAAAGAACTGTTGTCAGACCATGAGAGCATTATCATATACCTGCGCGAAAATAGTGACCGCCTTGCATCGGAACTAAAAGATTACCGAACCAGCAACTTTATAACAAGCCTTTTGGAAACCCATGAAAAAATGGCCTGGATGCTCAGGGCACATTTAAAATAAATAGGAATTTACATTACAACCGGGTGGTGTATTTAAGAAACGTGCTTATCTTCGGGATGAAAACAGAAGTAGTTGCCACTCAGTTAACGGTTTACAACCATACTAATATGAAATCTAAAGTACTGCTTATCATTATATTTGCCATATCCTTAAATGTCTTTGCGCAGTCGCCAGGCAACACCCGGTTTAATGAAATTAGCAATAAACTTCTTAAGGAAAAAGACGAGACAAAAAAAGCAGGGCTTTACTATCAGGCAGCCCGGTTTTACTTTGAAAAGGAAGGGAATATAAAAACCGACCTGGATAGTGCTTCACTATTTAATAAACGGTCTATACGCCTTAGCAGTAAGTTGGGAATGAAGAAGGAGCTAGCACAAAATATGCTGCTGGAAGGTGAAATTGCAGCGGAAAATGGTGACAGCGCTTATTCTTCAAAATTAAAGTACAAAGCATTGCAATATGCGCTTTCGAACGGGCTCAAAACCGAGGCGGCTGCCGTTTATATGTCTATTGCTTATGAGGTTCCGGAAAATGACCTGCTTAAAAAAGAGCAGTACTTTCTAAAAGCCGCTGACTTATACAGACAGGCAGGTGCATTTCTTAAAGAGGCAGAAACACGCACCGAACTTTCCGTACTTTATAACGGCCTTGATGAAATAGATACTTCTATAAAATTTGCACTTGATGCCGTTAAAATTAAAAAGAAAATCAAAGAGCCGGCCCTGTATAAGGAATACACCATGCTGGCGATGGATTACAGGACACAGGGTAAATATGAAAACGCACTTGCTTATGCCCTTGCTGCCGACAAAGTAACTGAAACAACTCCCGAAGCCGATGCATTATGGCGAAGCATTATAAAAAATCTGATAGGCACGATATACTCTGAACTGAAATTTTACGACAAGTCGGTTGAGTATTATAAAAAGGCAATCGCTATTTCAAAAGAAAATAATGATACCGAGGGTGTAACCTCTATCACTATTAATACCGCTCGCGGGCTTTTAGGTCGGGGTAAAGTTGCTGAAGCCCTGGAAGTATTGAATAACGGGTACAAATATTATCACAAAGAAAATTGTGATATAGAATATGCATCACTTTATATATTATTATACTGCGAGTTAAAAAAACATGAAAAGGCAAAACCCTATTATGACCAATTAGTTACATGTGCAAGCGGACAGGTTAAAAACCCCATGGAGCAGGAAAAAATGTACTATGCAATGATACATTATTTACTAAAAACAGGGCAGGCAGCAAAAACCTATGGATATATTGAAAAGCTGAAGCAGTTAAGCCGGAAAAACAATGACATCTATAATCTTACCCAGCTTGAAAAGACCCATTTTGAAGTAGATTCTGCTACGGGTAATTATCTTGGGGCCATTCAGCATTTAAAAAACTATAAGCAACTGAATGATTCTGTCTTTAATATCAACAATACAAAGCAGTTTGCCGATTTACAGCTGAAATATGATACTGAAAAAAAGGACAGGAATATTAAATTGCTTACGAACAAAAGCCAACTGCAGCAAGCCAGAATTGAAAATGAGCTTGTTATAAGGTACATCTTCATTGGCAGCGTTGTTGTACTGTGCATAATTATAGGATTGCTTTACAGCAGGTACTGCATGAAACGCAAAACCAATGCCATACTGGAGGCCAAGCAGGACGAGATTAACCGAAAGAACAATAAGCTGGAACGCCTTGTTGCTGAAAAAGAATGGCTATTAAAAGAGATACACCACAGGGTTAAAAACAATTTACAGATAGTAATAAGCCTGCTTAACACACAATCGGCTTACCTTGATAACGAGGAAGCGCTGGAAGCCATACAGAACAGCCAGCACAGGATGCATGCCATGTCTCTTATCCACCAGAAACTGTACCAGACAGAGAACCTTTCCAGCATTAATATGCCATGGTACATTAAAGAGCTGGCCGATTATTTAAAAGACAGCTTTGACCATGAAGGCAAGATTAAGTTTAAGCTTTCCCTTGCTGCCATAGACCTTGATGTGGCGCAGGCTGTACCTTTGGGGCTAATACTTAATGAGGCCATAACCAATGCGATTAAATATGCATTTCCTGAACGTAAAGGCATTATAAATATTCTTTTGGAAGACAGCGATAATAACTACCTGCTTCGCATTTCTGATAACGGTATAGGACTTCCTGAGCATTTTGAATCGGCTGAGACAGATTCCCTTGGTATGAATCTCATGATAGGGCTCGCCGAACAGCTGGACGGCACATTTACTATCCAGTCGGGTAACGGCGTAATAATAACTATTAACTTTATAAAAAGACAGGCCGCTGTATAAGCGGTATATGATAATGGAAAATAAAGAGAAAATATTAATTGTTGAGGATGAGTTTATCGTAGCTAATGACCTGAAAATGATATTAAAAAAGGGTGGTTATGATGTGGTAGGTATTGCTTCGTCTGCGGCACAGGCCCGCACTATGATTACTGCCAAAAAGCCCCAGTGGGTACTCCTTGACATTATACTTAAAGGTGATGAAACCGGGATTGACCTGGCGTGGGAACTAATAAAATGCAAGACACCATTTCTATTTATTTCTGCCAATACCAACCAGACTACGCTTGAGGCTGTCAAAAAAACGCAGCCCTATGGCTTTATGGTAAAGCCTTTCAGGGAGAAGGACCTCCTGGTTATGCTTGATATTGCACGGTACCGTTATGCTCTGGAAAATAGAGCGACGGCCAACCCGCAAACCAATGTAAACGCAGCCTTTACGGGGATCGTTGGTAACAGTCCGTTGTTACAGGCTGTATTGTCCAAAATCAATATTGTTGCCCCTACTGAAACTTCGGTACTTATAACTGGCGAAAGCGGCACAGGCAAAGAAAGGATCGCTCACACGATACACGAGCATTCGGCCAGGAAAAATAAGCCTATAGTGGTTGTTAACTGTGCTGCGCTGCCATTATCGTTAATGGAATCAGAGCTTTTTGGTTATGAAAAAGGCGCTTTTACCGGTGCAAATTCCCGAAGGATTGGCAAATTTGAACAGGCCGATGGTGGTACGCTGTTCCTCGATGAGATTGGCGAACTTCCTTTAGATGCACAGGTAAAGCTGCTGCGGGTATTACAGGAAAAAGAAATTGAACGCATAGGTGGTGACCAGACCATAAAGGTTGATGTACGCATTATAGCGGCGACCAACCGTAGCCTGGAACATGAAGTTGCCGAAGGACGTTTTAGGCTGGATCTTTACTACAGGCTTAATGTGTTTCCTGTTGAGCTGCCGCCGCTACGGGAACGGAAGGAAGACATAGCACTGCTGGCGGAATATTTCCTTAAAAAATTTAATACCGCTTCCGGCAGAAATATTAATGGCTTTGGGCAAAAAGCAATGGAACAGCTACAGCACTATAACTGGCCGGGCAATATACGGGAACTAGAGCATTTAATAGAGCGCAGTACCCTGCTTGCCACATCCGAAGAAATAAGCCAGGTTAACCTTCCGGCTAATGTGGCTCTTCCTGCGCCGCAAAGTGGAGAAACGGGAGGACTGCAATCTTTGGAAGATATGGAACGCAGGCATATTATGCAGGCATTGCAGGCCTGCGGCGGTAAGGTATTCGGACCCGGAGGCGCTGCCGAGATACTTAAAATACCAGCCACAACACTATACTCTAAAATGAAAAAGCTGGGTATCCAGCAGGAACATTACTAACCTTTAAACCAATTTGTATGACTGAAATAAAACTGGAACTGGATGCGAAACAACACGGTGCTTTTAACCTTTATGAAGAAGACAGTAAAATTGGTGAAATGGTCATAAGCCTTAAAGATGAAAAGCTTACCGTATACCATACCGGCATTGAGCCTCCTGCCGAAGGTAAAGGCTATGCTAAGTTATTGCTGGAAGAGATGGTGAAATACAGCAGGGAAAATAACCTTAAAGTTATTGCCCTTTGCCCTTATGTTCATGCGCAGTTCAAAAGGCATCCTGATACCTATGCCAATGTATGGCTAAAGCAGGAATAAGAATACAACATTTTATGTATTTTTACCTATAAAAAAGTAATACACCATGGCAGGCAGCCCGGACAAGGATGAGATCATAGCACGCATACAGCAAAGGGAACAGGAACAATCCCTGTTATTTTCATTATGCGAAAGCCTCGCTCCGGTCACCACGCGAAAAGAATTTCATGATGTGGTAAGCAACGTGGTTAAAAGCACAATTGGATTCAACCATTTTTCCATTTGCATTGAAGATGAGCCTCGAAAAGGCTACAGGCTTCAATACCATAGTACTCCCGCTGATTATACTAAACACAAAACCACACTATTTACCGACAGTTCTGCAATTTTTGCATCAGCGCTAAATTCCCCGGAGCCTGCTGTAATCTCAAAAAGTGATGCTGCAAAAGCGCCCGGCCTTCCATCTTTTCTCAAAGAGGCCTTACAATTGTATTCTTTTAGTTTGGTTTCGGTCGCCCTTTCGTCAAAGTATTGTAAAGGAGTGGCTTTTTTTGGCTTTGGCAGGGGAAACGAACCCGAAAGAAATACCCAGCGACTTATTAAAATGCTGTCACTACAATTAGGCATCACGCTTACCAATATACTCCTTTTTGAAAAAGCAATCCCGGGAATAACAATCCCGGAGCCGGAAATTCAAGATATGGCACAGGCTAACGATATGGGTATTATAGGTAAGAGCGCGGCCATGCAACAAGTACGGAGCCTTATAACACTGGTAAGCGGTAGCAACAGTGGTGTGCTTATACTTGGTGAAAGTGGTACAGGCAAGGAGCTGGTGGCAAAAGCAATACACGATAATTCCGCCCGGAGCATGCAGCCGCTAATAAAAGTCAATTGTGCTGCTATACCAGAAAACCTTTTGGAGAGCGAACTCTTCGGGCATGAAAAAGGAAGCTTTACCGGTGCTATAGCGCAAAAAAAAGGCAAGTTCGAGCAGGCCGATAAAGGAACCCTGTTTCTTGACGAAATAGGTGATATGCCCATGGAATTGCAGGTAAAACTACTACGCGCCCTGCAGGAAAGGGAAATACAGCGAATAGGCGGCAACGGAAGTATTATTGCGGATACCCGGATTATAGCCGCTACAAACAGGGACTTGCAGGAAGAAGTGAAGAAAGGTAATTTTAGGGCCGACCTTTATTACAGGCTCAATGTATTCGCTATAGAAGTCCCGGCATTACGCGAACGAACAGAGGATATCCCTGATTTGGCAAGTTTTTTTATACAACGCAATGCCGTAAGAAATAAAAAGCCACTTAAAACCATTGCTGTAAAAGCGCTCAATACCCTCAGGGTTTATCCATGGCCGGGGAATATACGCGAACTGGAGCATGCGCTGGAAAGAGCATTCCTTTTAACGCCGGACAAGGTTATAAAAGAGGTGCAGATAACCAACAATAAAGACATTGCCACACCCGGTAATGCCATTAAGCCCTGGTACGAATTTGAAAAAGAATATATCCTTACGGTTCTTAAATTTTGTAATGGGAAAATATCGGGCGCAAGCGGTGCCGCAGCCCTCTTAGAAATGCCTCCTACTACCCTAAAGTCAAAAATGGAAAGGCTGGGCATTAAGAAACGGCATTATTCTGCCGGGCAATAACCTCTTTCTTCTGTATTTATTAAACGTTTATAATTTCACGAAATATCGTAGAAAATAAATCATACAAATACTGTAATGTGTTGAATAATAGTGATTTGTTTATTTAGGAACGCTTTTGGTTTCTTGTAATGTATAACGATAATTAATTTTAATTAAATCAATACATTATGAAAAACCAAATTACAATTCCACCATTCAATCAGGACCCTGCAATTTCTACAGCTACAAAGGAGTTCCTTACAGCATTAAACTCAGGTGGTGTACCATTAGAAACCCTGTCCCCGGAGGAAGCAAGGCTGGTATTGGCAAATGCACAAAAATCGGTTGAGGTAGATTATTCAGGCATTGAAGAATCTGAAAGAACCATTACCCAGGATGGCTACAATGTAACGCTTAACATTGTAAGGCCGGAAGGAAACAACGAAATGCTTCCTGTATTCATTTTCATCCACGGTGGCGGATGGGTGCTGGGCGATTACCCTACCCACAAACGCATGGTACGCGACCTTGTAGTTTTGAGCGGGGCTGTTGGTGTATTTGTGAATTACACCCCGTCTCCTGAGGCCAAATACCCCCAGGCAACTGAGGAAATTTACGCAGTTGCAAAATGGGTAGCGGCAAACGGCAGCGAAATAAACGCAGACGGCAGCAGGCTGGCTATTGTGGGCAACAGCGTAGGCGCTAATATGACTGCCGTTACAGCCATAAGGTCGATACAAAACAATGGTCCGAAAATCGCTAACCTTATTATGTTATGGCCTATCGTAGCTGCTGATTTTGAGACTGAGACCTACCAAAGATTTGGGCAGGACCGTTTCCTAACCACGCCCCTTATGAAATGGATGTACGACCAGTATACCACCGATTTAAATCAGCGCGAAGAAATTTACGCCTCTCCGCTTAACGCACCCCTTGATATCCTGAAACATTTCCCACCTACTTTCATCCCGGTTGCCGAGGCCGATGTATTAAGAGAGGAAGGCGAAGCTTTTGGCCGTAAACTGGACGAAGCCGGTGTTGAAGTTACCACTATCCGTTATAACGGAATGATACATGACTGGGGGCTTCTTAACCCTCTTGCCCACCTGCCTCAAACCAAAGCGCTGTTCAGGCAGGCAGCCGCTGAATTGAAAAAATATCTTTTTGCTTAATCTTAAATTCAATTAAAAATGAAACTAATAAATAATATGGGCGCAATACTATTGCTGCTCGCGCTGGCTACATCATGCAGCGACAAAAAAACTGAAACTACAATGAAAACAACAACAGAAACTGCTGTAAAAGCAAGAGCAGAATATATTGAGGCTGCGCCTAATGTAAAACTGCACGTAACCGATTTGGGTGATGGTAAACCTGTAATATTTATACACGGTTATCCGCTGAGCGATGCCATGTGGGAATACCAGTACCATCCGCTTATTAAGGAAGGTTACAGGGTAATAGGCATTACATTAAGAGGTTTTGGCCTTTCGGATAAGCCTTATGGCAAGTACAACTATGACCAGTTTGCCGATGACATTAAAGCCGTGCTTGATGAACTGGATGTTACCGATGCAACTATAGTAGGCCATTCTATGGGAGGGGCCATTGCGCTGCACTATACCGCTAAATACAATAATGCACACGTTAGCAAACTGGTGTTACTATCGGCAGCAGCCCCTGTGCAAACTAAAAGGGCGGATTTTCCTTATCCTTTTGCAAAAAAAGAGGATCTTACCAACTGGATAGGGCTTAATAATACCGACAGGCCCGGGCTACTGGCAGCTATAGGCGCTCAGTTTGCGCTGACCCCCGAGGCTATTTCTCCCGGCATTGGAAAATGGATGGGGGATATAGAAATGCAGTCGTCGCCCTACGCTATGGAACAGGCCCTGATGGCACTTCGGGATGAAGATTTGAGGGGCGACCTTCCTAAAATAAAGGTACCGACACTTATTGTACATGCTAAAGAGGACAAGATCGTAGCCTATGCACTGGCAGAGCAAATGAATAAAGGAATAGCAGGCTCGCAGCTCGTTACCTTTGAAAAAAGCGGGCATGCCATTTTTCTGGAGGAAAGAGATAAGTTTAATGAGGAATTAATTAAATTTATAAAACAATAATAAACATAATATGCCTGCATCAATACTGGTGCAGGCATTACTATTTTCAGGATGAATACACAGCAACCCGCATTTGACACTGTTACTGAAGCTCTTTTGTGGCTTAACAGCGAAGGATTTATACATGATTTTAACCTTGGCGAAAACTGTATAAAGTATGATAATGATCAACACGACTTGTCGCCGGACGAATTTGATATTGCTTACATCTTCCGCTTTGAAGGCGCTACAGATCCCGGCGATGAAGATATTGTATATGGCATTACATCGGTATCCCTCGGCATCAAAGGAGTGCTTACCAGCGCATTCGGTATGTATGCCGATTCACTTTCTGCCGAAATGATTAAAAAGCTAACTGTTCGATAAAAATTATATTATGGAACCAATTAAAGAATTATCTAAAGCGCAAATATTAATTATGGCTATTACAGCCGGAATTTGTGTTGCCAATATTTATTACTGCCAACCCATACTGCATGAAATTGGGAATTCGTTGGGCATATCGGGAGATGATGTGGGCATGATCGCCCCATTGTCGCAGGCAGGTTATGGCCTTGGGCTGTTATTTATTACCCCGCTGGGAGATAAAATTGAGCGCAAGAGGCTTATACTATTGCTTCAGATTTTGCTGATGGGCGCATTAATTGCCATGTCGTTGTCGCAGGGTATCATTTCGCTGTACGCATCAAGCCTGGCTATTGGTCTCTTTGCGGTTACCGCACAAGTAATATTGCCTATGGCCGCAAGCCTGGTATCGCAAAATAGGGGTAAGGTAGTTGGTATAATTTTTACAGGAATACTGGTAGGCATACTTACAGCAAGAGTCTTTAGCGGATTTATTACAGAATGGATAGGATGGCAGTATGTTTATAGGATATCAGCAGGACTGGTAGCCCTTACCGCTATAATGATGCAGGGTAATTTTCCGTCAGTTAAGGAACGTTTTGAAGGTTCGTACCTTCAGTTGTTGTCATCGGTACTCTTTCAGCTTAGGCGTTTCTCAACATTGCGGATGGCAGCCCTCTTAGGCGCTTTGGTATTTGGGACATTAAGTTCGTTTTGGGTGACGCTCACCTTTTATTTAAGCGGAGAGCCTTTTAACTACAAAGCTGATACTATTGGCCTCTTCGGGCTGCTGGCAGCCGGTGGCGCTTTACTGGCCCCTATAGTAGGAAAACTGTCTGACAAGAGCGATAGCCCTAAAAAAGTATTGATGGTTTCGCTCAGTTTCGTACTGCTAAGTATAGTATTGCTGTACTTCTTTCCTGTATCTGTTACAGTGCTGCTACTGGCGGTACTGCTTATAGACGTTGGCGTACAGGCTATACAAATAACCAATATTGCACTTATTTATACGCTGGACAGCTCGGCCAACAGCCGCATCAACACGGTTTATATGACATCCTATTTTATAGGCGGGGCGCTGGGTGCGCTTACCGGGATAACAGTATGGAAGCATGGTGGCTGGAGCATGGTTTTGCTGCAAATGGGCCTGTTTACAGTGCTTGCTATACTAATAGCTCTATCTTTAAAAAAGAAATAAAGAGAAGCCTTAATAACTGATTACAAAACCGGGGACCTGCACGTCCCCGGTTTTGTTTTATATACACTTAAGAGCTGATATTATTTACAACGTGATTTCGAATCACCTGTATAATTTACGGCATATCGTTAAAATATTTTGGCATTTAAAACATAAGCTATTGATATACATGGTTTTAAAATAAAGGTATTGATTTTGGAATTATAAGTAGAGAACAGTAAAGCGTCCGGAAGTATTTGCTGTTATAAAACAAATTTTTAATAAATCAATATTTAAATTTTAAACGTCATGAAAACATTTATTTTAACCGCATCCTTATTTTTAGCTTCTATAACTGCATTTGCCCAAAAACCGGGCCCGGAGTTGCTAAGCCCATCCAACCACGCTCTGATACTGGTTGACCACGAGAGCCAAATGGCATTTGCTGTATCCAGCCAGCCTATAGACCAGCTTCGTAACAGCACTGCCCTGGTAGCAGGCGCATCAAAAATATTCAACGTGCCCACTGTTGTAACAACGGTAGCCGAGAAATCTTTCAGCGGCCCGGTATTCAGGGAAATCGAAGAATTTTATCCTCAAAAAACGTCAAACTACATAGACCGTACTACCATGAATACCTGGGAAGATGTAAATGCCCACAAAGCTATTACAGGCAAAGGCAAAAAGAAACTGGTTTTTGCAGGCCTTTGGACGGGCGTTTGTATCGTTGGCCCTGCATTATCGGCAGTTAACGAGGGATATGAAGTATATGTAATTACCGATGCCAGCGCAGACGTGTCTAAAGAAGCCCATGAAATGGCGATTGCACGTATGGTTCAGGCGGGTGTAAGGCCAATGACATCATTACAGTACCTTTTGGAATTACAGCGTGACTGGGCCCGCCAGGAGACCTACAAAGCTGTTACCGATCTTGTTAAGAAATATGGTGGCGCTTATGGGGTAGGGGTACAGTATGCACACGAAATGCTTAAGCATTAATAACCAACGCCGGTGTACACCGGTTTGGTTTGGCAAAACGGGCTGTGCCCAGCGTGCAGCCCGTTTTTTACTTCTATTAATTTTCAAAATTCACGAGTCATGAAAATCTTTATAAAAATTATTTTCTTTTTCCTGGTACTGTCCTCATTAGAGGCGGCCGCACAAGCGAAAGCTACGCTTATTGTGCATAATGCCAGAATACACACTTTGGACAGTAATAATACTGTGGTGCAGGCTATGGCCGTTGCCGATGGAAAAATTATCAGGACAGGCAGCAATACCGAAATCCTGAGGTATAAAAACAAAAACACAACGGTTATAGATGCTAAAGGCGGCACTGTGATTCCCGGATTGTTTGATTCTCATATGCACATCATTCGCGGAGGAAGGTTTTATAATACCGAACTGCGATGGGATGGAGTTCGTTCTCTTAAAAGGGCTTTAGCTATGCTTAAAGAGCAGGCACAGCGTACTCCGCAAGGGCAATGGGTGCGCGTTGTAGGCGGTTGGAATGCCTACCAGTTTGAAGAAAAAAGGCTGCCAACACTAGAGGAAATTAATGAGGCTACGGGTAATGTACCCACCTTTATCCTGCACCTTTACGGGCATGCTTATCTTAATAAAGCAGGTATTGCAGCCTTAAAGCTGGATGCCAATACCCCGAACCCGAACGGCGGGCTGATAGAGAAGGATATTTATGGTAATCCTACAGGGATGCTTGTGGCAGAGCCCAATGCTTTTATCCTGTACTCGACACTTTCAAAACTACCAGAGCTCACAACCGAAGAAAAAATAAACTCTACAAAACTGTTTATGAGCGAAATGAACAGGCTGGGCGTAACTGCGATAATGGATGCCGGAGGTGGTTTCCAGAACTATCCTGACGATTATGGCGTTACTAAAAAGCTATGTGAAGAAAACGCATTGACAGTTCGTATGCCTTACTATCTTTTTGCCCAAAAGGCTGGCAGTGAACTGGCCGATTACAACAAATGGATCAGTTCGGTAGAGATTGGCGCTGGTTGTGACGTGCCCTCTGAAGGGAGTAAGAAATTTGGTAAAATGCCAAAGGTGGAATACCATGTACAGGGCGGCGGGGAAAACCTCGTAATGAGTGCAGCCGACTTTGAGAATTTTGACAAGCCAAGGCCAGAGCTAAGCCCTGCTATGGAAGGCCAGATAAAATCGGTTTTATCATTGCTTATAAAAAACAGATGGCCCTTTAGGATTCATGCTACTTATAATGAAAGTATTACCCGTTTTCTCAATGTTATAGAAGAAATTAATAAAGAAACGCCTCTTGATGGCCTGCTGTGGTTTTTTGATCATGCCGAAACCGTATCAGTAGAGAACCTGCAAAGGATAAAAGCGTTGAATGGCGGTATTGCCATTCAGCACAGGATGGCTTACCAGGGCGAAAATTTTATTAAGCGTTACGGCAAAGCTGCCGCCGCCAATACCGTGCCTATTAAAAAAATAATGGACATGGGCATTAAAGTGGGTATGGGTACCGACGGCACAAGGGTAGCGAGCTACAACCCATGGGTGGGCTTGTACTGGCTTACTTCAGGAAAAACACTTGGCGGATTAAAATACATGAGCAAAGAAAACATCCTGGACAGGACCACAGCCCTTAAGTTATTTACTCAGGGCAGCGCACAGTTAATCAGCCTGGATAGTGACAGAGGCATGCTTAAGGAAAATTACCTGGCCGATTTTACACTACTGTCCAGCGATTATTTCTCGGCTTCAGAAGAGCAGCTACTCGCAATGGAGTCAAAGCTTACGGTTGTAAATGGAAAAGTAGTATATGCTAATGACGAGTACCGCGCTTTCGCTGCCCCACAGCCAAAAGCACTACCCGAATGGAGTCCTGTAAATTATTTTGGCGGATATCAAAAAAATTAAACCGTGAAACGATTATTAGCAACCTTATTATCGTCAGACCTGAAAAGTCCGGGATATAATTTCGGGATACTTATCTTCAGGATAGCTGTGGCAGCGCAGCTCATTATAGTACATGGGCTTAAAAAAATAGGTGTAGGCGTAGCAGCACCGGAGGCAGTACCCAATCCGTTGGGCCTGCCCCCCGCGCTAAACGAATTTATAGCGATAGCTGCGAATACCTACCTGCCGTTTTTACTAATCATTGGGTTTTGCACACGCCTGGCTGCCCTGCCTGCCGTGTGTGTGACACTAACCGGATATTTTATAGTTCACGCTAACGATTCGCTTGCAGTGAGCGACGTTCCCTATATGTACAGTGTTTCATTACTGCTCATTATTATTCTGGGAGGAGGCCGCTATTCATTAGACCATTACATAAGTCAAAAAATAAAATAATGAAACGCATTATTATGCTTATCACACTGGTGTTTATGGTAAAAGCTGCCGCTCAACACCCCGGCTTCAGGCCGTTACGATATGATGATGACCTTAGCGCCATAAAAAGCGACACGGCCTCCGGCTGGTACGACAAGATGAAATATCTTGGTAATGACAACCTTTATCTTTCAATGGGGGGCGAACTCCGGCTGCAATACATCTATACTGTAAATAACAAATGGGGTGACGAACCGGATGCGACCGACGGCTATCTGCTAAATCGAAACCTGTTCCATGCAGATGTTCATGCCCACAGGTTCAGGGCATTTGCACAACTGCAAAGCAGCCTTTCGGCGGGATTGACCGATGCCAGCCCGGTAGATGACAACACTGTGGATATACACCAGGCTTTTATAGATGCTGCTCTGTTGAGCCACGAAAAAGCATCTCTTATATTGCGTGCCGGCCGGCAGGAACTAATGTACGGATCGCAAAGGCTTATAGGGGTACGTGAGGGACCTAACAGCCGTATTGCTATGGATGGGGCAAAACTGTTCTATAAGCAGGATAGGTTGCAAACCGACCTTTTTTATACGCACCCCGTTGCGAATAAAATGGGCGCGTTTAACGATGTGTTTAATGATAAGGCTAAATTATGGGCAAGCTATACTGTTATTAATATGAATGGTTTCTTTAATAATATTGACCTGTATTATTTGGGGCTCTATAAGCGGGAGGCACACTATGACACTGCTTCCGGTACGGAAATGAGACATTCTATTGGAAGCAGGTTCTGGAAAAACAAAGGAAAGTGGAAATATGACATTGAAGGGCTTTACCAGTTTGGATCACTTTCAAATCTTGACATATCGGCATGGACAATATCTTCTAACATAAATTATAAAGCGGAGGGGCTGCTATTTAAGCCTGTGTTCGGGTTAAAAACCGAAGCTATATCAGGCGACAGTTCAAATACAGATCATAAACTACAGACATTCAACCCGCTGTACCCCAGAGGCGCATATTTTGGTTTGGTGGCCCTTATTGGTCCGGCCAACCTGTTTGATATCCATCCCTCTGTAGATCTCGAATTAAGTGACAAATGGGAATTCGGTTCAGACCTTGATATTTTTTGGCGATGGAGCGTGAACGATGGCATTTATGCACCTAACATGCAGTTACTGTATGCTGGTACAGGTACTGCCGAAAGGTTTATTGGTACACAGCTATCGGCAAATATAGAGTATACGCCCGATCCGTTTTTAAACTTTACGCTTGAAAGCGCCTGGTTCAATGCAGGAAGTTTCCTTGAGAAGTCTGGCACGGGAAAAGACTATTTTTATGCTGCTGTTACCGGGAGGATACGATTTTAAAGATCGGCACATCACTCCTTCCTTAAAATATAAAGGCAAAACCCCGGTAATTTACTGAGGTTTTAATTATTTATAGTGTCTAACAAATTACAGTCGGATACTTTTATTTAGGTAAAATGTAAATTTAATTCTGCTATAAAAAAAGAGGGTGATATTTGTGTCCTTTTTAAAAAAGCTTTTGTAAAGTGCTGTGTTGTGCTGAAGCCCGCTTCTTCAGCCAACGCTTTATTATTATATTTTCTGTATTGTGGCTCCTCCTTTAGCAGGTTGATGATATAATCGATCCTGAGGTCATTAACATAGTCGTTAAACTTTTTACCACTGTGCATTAAGATCACCTTTGATAAATACTTGTGATTTGTAGAAAACGTCTCTGCAATTTTAACAGCTGTCAGTTCCTTTTGCAGGTATTTGTGTTGCGTCTCAAATTTTTGTAAATGTTTTAAAATAGAAGCTATTACTTCTGCCTTAATTGGAACAGGATCGTTTTCTGCAATTTTTTGAGCTGTAGAATTTCTTACAGGTGTCGTAGTTGCCTTTTCATGCATTATTTGTTCAAATCGTATTTTATACTGTTGCTTACTTTTAAAATATTTATGGATGAGGTAAAGCAAAAAGCATATTAATAACAGACCTAATACAATAAAAATAATTTCATAGTTTTTTCTTATCAGTAACCTTGTCTCTACAGCGCTTTTAGCCTCTAAAAGTTTTGCAGTATCATATTCTTTATGGATTTTTTGCGAGAGGTATTTATAATTATTATTTAATAAGCTATCGGCTTTAAAGAGGCGGTTAATGTAATACAATTCACTTTCAGGATTACCGTTTTCATGGCTGTATTTCATTAATGTCTCATAGCCTTCCCTCATATCGGGGCGTAAGTAATGCCTTTCGCCAAATATGTAGTCTACTTTCCTAAAGTAGGTATATGCCAGTGTTTTATTCCCAAAATCCATATTTGCTTTTCCGAGGTAAAAGTAGGCTATGGCTTCATTGGCAAAATCATTATCCTTCCTTATTCCATTAAGTGATTGCCCTATTAAACTGAGCGATTTTTGATATTGCTTCAGGAAATAAAAATTAATGCCTTCAGAAAGTTGGAGGTAAGGATCCAGTTCTGATATATGTAACCGCTTGCTTTCGTTAAAGGCGAGGGCGTTGGTAGTACTGCACAGCGCATATTTTCCCATCCGGTTGTAGCAAAGCCCTGCCGAATGTAAGCAGTTTAAATAGGCAAGGTCATTTTCATTTTTAAAATAGTAGGAACATTCCTTAAAAAGATTTAATGCCTCTTCATAATATCCTAAGTAATATTTGATATGGGCAATGTTATATTTTGCCTTAAATTTTAGGTACAGGTCATTACCTTTTGCTATAAAACGTTCGGCTACAAGATAATTATCAAGTGCCTGGGGATAGTGTTTCATAGAATAATGAACAATACCTTTTGTGAGGTATGCTGACCCTAATATGTCATTATTACGGGTTTTCGATGCCGCAATTATCATGCTGTCGGTATATGCAAGCCGCTTATTTTCTTCAGTAGCGTGCACAAAATTTTTATATCCTTCTACAACTTCCGGCCAGTTTTTCTCGCTATATGCTTTAGCCAGATACGCCCTGAGATATATAGCTGCCCGGGGCTTGCCTTCAAACCTGTCAATATGGTCACTTAAATAGGAATAATTTTTTAAAAGCAGGGTATCGTTTTCAGGCAGGTAAATCATACCGGCACCGGCCTCCGATGTACAAAAGGCAAGGATAAGCATGAAAATATCTAAATGGCGTTTCAAATTAGTTTGGTTTTCCGGTTGTGGCTTTACAGGCATTTCATGAGATACAAATCCGTGTACTAAAGTATTTATTTTCGATTAATAAAATGCATTTGCACAAAGGAATTTAAAGCTGTGAGCAACGGTGTTAATTAAATATTTAAATCAGTAATTACCATGTAATTATCTAATTAAAATGTAATGTGTAATTCTAGAATTATGCACTCAAAATTCTAGAAAGCCACAAACAGTTTATTGCTTTACATTACACATAAGCATAGATTTGCCATGAATTCAAAGCGGCTGTTCAAATCCCCGGGCGAAATGGACTGGATAAAACAAATTCAGTAACCTTTACATTTTAAAATTATGATTAGACCAATCCTGTGGCTATTGCTTTTTGCAATTGCTTCACTTTCGTGCAGTCCTGAATTTCAGGAAACAGAAAACCAGCAAATAGAAAAAAGCGCACTCAATGAAACATTTTTAAAGAAGGCCATTACAATGCCTGCAAATCCGGACAATGGATATGATAATGCCGGCTGGATGCATAACCAGATCTTAGAAGCATACACATATAATACCCCTGCTTCGCTCACTGGAAGGATCACTGCCTTAGAATCCATAGCTCAGGCTGACAGTACCTTTTTATCCCTGGCACCTAATTACACTTCAGTCAGTACTGCCCAACTCAATGTAATTACACAAGACAACCTTACTCAGGTATTGTCTAATAGCGCTTTATCGCCTGCTTCACAAAATAGCCTTAAAGTACTTATCGACAATATTTTTGATTTAGAGTCTAAGGCCTCTTCCTATGAGGTTATATATAGCCTGATAATAGCTTTCGAATCCGGAATTATTGAAAATGCGGCGCTACCGGAAGCAGAACGGAAAATTATCCTGACTACCACTTCTGTAGCGCGTTATGCTGCTTTTTACGACAAGAAGAAGGGGAAAGATAAAGATTGGCGCATGTCCAGGGGTAGCCTTACAAGTGCAATATACGGCTCCCAAGAGGGACCGTGTAAAGCCATTATTATGTCGTTAGCCGGAGGACTTTATAACAGTAGTAACTAATGTTTGTCTGGATATATCGTAATGAGGCTTTGATAAAGCGCATTTGCAGCTTTTTAATAATTGGGTTGAACCTCACGGGCCTGATCGTAATTATAAAGCTGGCAGGCTATGATGCCTTAGTGGCCTATTCAAAGCAGGAAGGTGAGAAGCTGGACAGCTTACGCGGAACAGTTTACGTTCTCTCTTTAGTGGCTGCTGCAAATATATTTTTTTGCGCATCATCCTATATGAAAAGGGAAAAGTAATATCATAATCCACACCTTATGATTCATCATCTTATAAATAACACAGAGAAACTTGACCAACTTAAGTTTAACGGCATTACAATCCTTAAAAGTATAATTTCTAAAACCACAGATAAAAAGTTTACACTCGAATTTTTTTCAATCCTCCTTGTACGATCCGGTATACTGCATCTTAACCTTGACCAGGCAAACTATCAGTTATGCCCCGGTAATGTAATTATCATTTCTCCCGGTGTCTTGTGCCAGATATCCAAATCAGAATCAGATATAGCTGTTCAATGCTGTTTTTTTAACAAGTCTTATGCTGCCACTAATTTGCTTAACAGCGCATTATGGCAGCAGTTGCCATCAATTGCAAATAGATCATTTTGGATACTGCATGCAAAACCCCTGCAATATGAATCGTTGCAGCGTACCTGTAAGATACTGGACCGGAAAATTAGCGGCGATGCCTCACGCTTTTATATGGAGCTTATCCAGTTAAGTTTCAAACAGCTTCTTTATGAAATAGCAGCAGTTTATTTTGAAAACAATGAAGAACTTCTTTTAAAGCATGACAGAAAAGAAAGATTGGTTTTGCGCTTTTTTGATATTCTACATCAACATGTAGAGAAGGAGCATAAAGTCCGGTTTTATGCCGATAAGCTTTGTGTCACTCCGGGCCATCTGAATAAAATAGTGAGGCAGCGCCGTAAAAAAACAGTAAAGCAGTGCATAGAGGAGGTAATTATATCTAAGGCAAAGCCGCTCTTAGAAGACAGGGCATTACCCATTAAAGAAATTACAGAAGAGTTGGGTTTTGCTACGGTACCTTCGTTTAGCACTTTCTTTAAAAAGAATACAATGATAAGCCCTACAGAGTATCGTTTCGGTGCGTTCCAACAAAGTACAGCTTTATAAAAATTTGTTCTGTCAACAAAAAAAATATTTTTTAATTTATTGTAAACCAAAGTGTTTTAATAAAAAAAAGGATTGATTTTTGAAAACTTCGGCAGGATTTTGATAACTCTTTATCACCATCCTGCCATTAAATTTGGAAGATGTTAACACTGTTGCATAATGTGAATTTTGGACGGCCAATTACATTCTATTACCGCCTGTATGCATTGGAGCACAAACAATCAATATCAAAGTAGCACTCTGGAGAATCTCTATAAAAACATTGTTTTCTTAGCATGTGTCCTGCCCGCCAAAGCAGCATGTTTAAGAATTTTTAGGATTTGAATATAAAATTTAGAATTACATGAAACAATTAAACACAATTTTTAAGGAATTAATTTATGCATTCTTAGTTATACTATTTGGTATGACAGCGAGTTTTGCACAAGTCGTGACAGTACCGGCAGGCTGTACTGTTAAAGTACCAGGAACCGGTGGGTCCATTGGTTTAAACCAGGTTGGCAGTGGAGGCGTAGTAGCCATGCCGGATAACTTTGCCGGCGGAACATTTACGGTAACCACTCCCGGTGGCTATACTTTGACAGGATGGAGCTTACGGGGCGATCTTTCAGTAACTACGGCGAATATACCGCCAACAGCCCCAACACAATCTGCCGGTGCAGTATCTTCATTAAGTATACAGTCGTATAATAAATTCCTGCGTGGATCAGAAGGTGCACCGGGAAGTGCCGCTTCAAAATTAGGTAAAAGCAAAGGTACTGTGAGCATAGGATATAACGCTGGTGCCTGTAGTGGTTACAGCCTTACATTCGAAGTTTATAAAACCTATACTACAACCCCTCCAATAGTAGGCCCTGCATGCGTACAGGGAGGAGTTCCCTGTACTTTTTCCGTTGACCAGGTAGCAAGTGACAATGCGGGTGATAATATTGGTTTTGACCAGTATTACTGGAGTGGGATGCCTCCTGCTGTACCGGGGTCTACTTATTACTCTGCCGATAACAGCTCTATTACATTTACACCCGTTGCTTCAGGTGCATTTACCATAAAATGCTGCTTAGGCCGGGCCAACCCGTGGGACGCAGGAACATCGGTGACTGGAACGCTGGGAACAACATGTGTTACAAAATCTATAGGTGATGCACCTTCTGAGCCAACGGTAGGAACAACAACAGCACCTCTTTCTTCAATTATGCCTCTTTGCGCAACAACCGGATCGGCTGCCACATTTACAATTAATTACAGTTCTACTAATACCTGCACATGGACTGCACCCAATACCGGCTGGATTGTTGGTACACCTGTGCTAGTCTCTGGTAATAATTATAATGTGACCATAAATACAAATGGTTTTAATAACCCTGGTGTATTAACATTAACGGTTGGCAACGCACCTTGTGATCCGCTAACATTCCAATACCAGATCAACCGTTCATTCGCAGCTCCGGTGGCTATTGCTCCTGTTATTGCCGGTACTACCTGCTTATCTCCGGGCAGCAGTAATAATATGTTTAACATCAGTACTTCTGCCGCAGCGAATCCAACCACCTGGACCATATCGCCTTCAGGCACAGGAGTAACGCTTGCGCCTTCAACACCTAACTCTACAGTAGCAGTAAATGTAGCTGCCGGGGCAACTACCGGAACGTATACACTTACAGCGAGTTCAACTGCATGTGCTGGAAATATTACCTATACCTTCAGGGTACGACCTGTAACGCCAACCATCAGTGGGCCGGCATGCGTAGTTAGGGGTGCGTTAACAGCTCAAACCTATACTTGTGCAGCTACACCGGGCGCAACATATACATGGTCGTTCCCATCTGGCTGGACCGCATCCAGTTTCACCACTGCGACCAATTCAATAACCGTAACACCAGCCAGTACAACGGCAACCCTAAATGGAACAGTAATAGTGACGGCTAACGGTATTGTAGGCTGTAACAGTGCAGCCTCTACAACTATAGGCTATAGTGCCGCGGCACCTACAGGCGTAGTAGCCGGTTGCTTTAGCGTAGGGGTACCGGGTACTAATTCCGTAACATTTACTAATCCGCTTTCGGGCACTTATACTGCTACCCTGATTCCTACAGGAGGAGGTAGCAATTACATTACAGGAGGCGTGACCTTTACTTCTCCTAATATCCTTACATTTAGCACAAGCGCACTTACCGCTGGTACCTACAACCTGTCTATTACACATAATAGTGGTTGTGGCGCTGCTGCAACGAGCGTTACACCAGTTACTGTTTCGGCCAATGGCGCACAGCTGTTCACATCTTTTAGCGCTGGGAATCCTGATAGCTACTTTGTGATAACTCCTCCGCCTAGCGCTACTTACCAATGGTTTGTAAACGGTTCGGCTGTAGCGGGCGCAACGGCTAATAACTTTTCTCTAAACGGCCCGATTGTTTCCCCGGGATCAGTTACAGTTTGTGTAAATGTAACCTCAGGAGGATGTACAACACGCCTGTGCTCATCTGCAGGTACTCATACACAGCGTACCGCCCAGGGATCAGGACCTGATTCCGGCGATGACGAGATCACAGTCTATCCTAATCCAAATACAGGTAATTTCTTTATAAAGATTCCGGGCTTCAATCAAAAAGCCACAGCCAGCATATATGATATTTCCGGTAAAGAAATCATTAGATATGACTTGCAAAGTGGAGAAAATAATATTAAAGGTGAAGCATTAGCCAAAGGTTCTTATATCGTAGTATTAGATATCGATGGTCAAAAAGAAGCTAAAAAAATTATTATTAAATAGTTTAATCTACATTTTAAAAAGGAACTTTGGCATGTACGTGCCAAAGTTTCTTATTTTTACATAGTTATGATCTGGAAAAATACTAAGTTGAAATCATGTTTGCTATGAATAAAATACTACTTATAATAGGTTTACTAATTTGTACCTGTAATTGTTATTCGCAAAAAGAACTTTGGGGCGTAAATAAAGGTTACCAAAATTCTACAACATACAATGGCAATATAACAAAGTACGACATTGCCGGCCAAAACCCGATGATTGTGCACGAATTCTTAGACTTTTCGATAGGAAAAACGCCAAAAGGGAAATTATTTTTAGCGTCGAACGGTAAGCTCTACGGGATAACAGTGGCAGGAGGTAATACTTCAGGAGGCGTTATTGCAAACGGTAATGGTGTTTTGTATGAATATGACCTGATTTTTGATAAATACAGGGTGGTGCATTATTTTGACATACAGGCTCCAAATTATATCTATGGTGCCGGTGTAATAGAACCTGTAGCCGGAAAGCTTTATGGCACTGTTTCAAACAGGGTGTTTCGTTATGATTTGGCAACAGAAACCTTTAACTTTTTAACAGGTGCAACGGGATATAGCATAGACAGCGAATTATTCAAAGCTTCTAACGGTTTTTTATACTGTACAACAAGAGATTCATTTTGCCCCGGAGTTAGTTCTGTAGGGCCAAATAACTTTGGTACCATTATCAAAGTAAATATTACCGGCAATAGCATACAGCAAGTATATCAATTAAAATGTGATGGGAGTGAGGGTATTAGGTTTAGTGGTGAATTTATAGAGACAACCCCTGGTAAACTAATTAATATTACAGAGGGGGGAGGTAACGCCGTGCCAGGTGATGGGACGATACTTGAGTTTGATATCAATACGAACACGCTTACAAAGAAAATTGAATTTAATGGCGACAATTTGGGCAGCGAGCCACAAGCCACATTTAGCGGGGATAACGGCAAGGTGTACGGAGTTTGTCAAAACGGCGGCATTACCTATGTTACACTTAATGATGTAACGTTTACAGAGCACCGGGGTACGCTTTTTGAATATTCACCTGCTACAAATGCCATTACGAAACTGCATGATTTCGGGACTCAGCAAAATCCTCCAGATTCTTTTACAGGGGCAAACCCAAACTACATTATGAGAGCGTCGTCAGGAAATTATTTCGGGATCTCCTCATTTGGGGTTTTTCAGTTTAACCCGGCCGATAATTCTGTAATTATGCCTACACCGTTTGGAACTCCTTTACCTCCTAATGCCAATGTTACTGAATCTTTAATCGAAATATGCCGTAAGCCCTCATATCAAGAGTTTGTTTTGGACACCTTTAATCCATGCGAAAACACTCCTTTTAGCTTTGATGTGCAAAACACTAATGCAATATCTTATGTGTGGAAAAAAAATGGTGAAATTGTACCGTTTCAGTCCACAGGTATTTTGAACTTTCCAAACATCACTGCTACCGATTCGGGCAATTACACCTGTGAAATGGAAAATGAATGCGGCATAACAGTAACGATGGCGCTGCATATCACTGTGGGATGCCTGGGCATTGATGAGATGGCTGCTTATAAAAACCTTATAGCTTTATATCCAAATCCGGCTAAAGATATCCTGAATATAAAATTGCCGGACAACAGCAATTTAAAAGTTACAGGATGTACAATTTCCAACATGCTCGGGCAGGTAGTTTTTAAAAGTAACGGTGAAAGATCCCAGGTTGATACTGCTAATTACGCAACAGGATTATACAGCATTGTTTTAAATACTGATAAAGGCACTTGGTTTGGGAAATTTATAAAAGAGTAAATTTATGTCTGTTCAGAAACTATAATATGTTCTTGATATTTGTCGCTAAGCTTGTAGGAGGCAGGAGCACTGGACCGATTTTGCACGTAACTTTGGGCACTTTTGAAAATTTTGCTTGCTGCAGGGAAAATAAAAAAACCTGCAAACGTTAAAATTTGCAGGTTTTAAGGCTTTTCGAGACATTTTGTGCGCTTTTGGCAACTTTGAAAAGTATGCCGTAAACCGTCTTCGTGGACTTGCCCGGACAATTTTCGAACACCTTTATTGAAGATTTATCAATATGGGCGCGACTTTCTGCGTGACGGCTTTCAGATTTAAGATGATTTTATGTTGTGTTAAGGAAGATCTATGTAGTATTATTATTCTGCTAGTGTAATTCAGCATAGCTAGTAAAATTCTGGCAAATCTATGGTAAACACTTTAGCTGAACAGGTTCGACTACCATCCCTTGCAGAACCCGGTTAATTAAGGAAAGTTTTTAATCATATTATGATCAGCTGCTAAAAATAGCATTCCGCGTGTTATTTTTAATAAAAAACATATCGTTCTCCATTCTATTTTTCTAGTTTTTCACAACCTAACGATCAGAGACAGGGCCACACAAACATCAGAAAGAAAATTTAAGCAGAAAAACGAGATAAATTGTTGTATTAGATATTATTACTGTTTTTTTTGCAGATATCAGTTTTTCTATTTTGAATCACCACATCGAATTTCTTAATATAATCAGCGTTTCTGTTTTCATAATACGATTCCAGAATCTAAACTATAATCCGTAATTTCCCTTAAACTGGATAAGATATTTTCTCTACGTTTTCAACATTAGCGATTTATTTTGTCTTGTCCAGGGAGTTAATCAAATTAGTACGCTGTCAGGAAGTTTTCAGATTTATGATAATATGGATTGCTTTAGCAATTACCAGATTGAAAATATCCTTTTCGAAGTATTTTACAAAATGAAACACTATTTTAAATTTATTTCTTTTCTTCTTTACTGCTTCTAACAATTAACTTTCGTAAGAAAGAAGTAGTTGTGAAGTCAGTCGCCATAATTTAATGATATTTGTAGGTTGTATAGCTTTTTACTAAATCAATAGCGGATACACGAACTTTCAAAAATTTGTTATATAATCTATAATAAATTTAATGATTGTAAAAAATAACTATTTTTAAGCAATTGTAAACTATACCGAATTAAATTATAAAATGAATAAAGAACTATAATCGGTCTGAAACACATAATAAATAAATTTGTAGCTACATTCAAATGAAACAAGAATGGTCGACCCTCCAATACACTGTTATATTTTTAATATTATCAACACTTTTTATTGGCTGTAATCAAGATAAGGGCAATAAAATTTCATTTGCATCGAAAGAGAGCAGCAAATTCGATTCACTGGCAAGAATCAACCCGCAAGAAGCCAGGAGGATAACCGATGAAGTTTTGCAAAGAGCAGAATTAACGGATAACGATTCCCTCTTTTTGCAAGGCTATTATTATAAAACCATAATCAATGTGAATTCAGGTTTGTCCGATAAGGTACGTGAGGACAGCGAAAAAGCCCTGAAATATTCAGACAAAATCGGAGAGGAAAACTACAAACATAAGATATATACAGTTTTAGGGAAATTTTATGTCCAAAATAATGAGTATACAGTGGCATTAGATTACTACTTAAAGGCACGCGATTATTTTCAATCTCAGAATGACATGATTAATCTTGCGGTATCTTATAATGGCTTAGGTATATTATATTTTGAAATGGGCGATTATGACAACTCAGTCATTAATTTCAATAAAGCCTATACTATCTATACTAAAGTTGGCAACAAGCGGGGTATTGGCGTCTTCTATGCCAATCTTGGCAGTGTATTTAGTACCAAAAGCGACTTTAAAAGAGCAAATTTTTATCAGAAAAAATCGCTTGATATTTTCAATTCGCTAAATGACACTGTAAGTATAGCAAGTTGTATGATCAACATCAGTAATAATGACCGGGAGTTGAAAAATTACGATTCGTCATTTAAAATGCTTGATGAGGCATTGCGGCTTAGTGAGAAAATTAACAACGACAGATTAAAAGAGAGAGTACTCCACAATTTAGGGTTAAATTATCTGGCAAAGCGAGATCTCAAAAACGCCCATTACTATTTTAATGAAGAATTATCACTTTCTGATAAAATGAAATTTGCGGGCGGGCGGTTGGGAGCGCTGGAGCAGTTGTCTTATGTTACAAAACTTCAGGGCCGCTATGCCGATCATGCGTTGATGACAGAACGTTATTACAAATTGAAAGATAGCGTGTTTGGCTCAGAAGTGAAACAGAAGATAGAAGAATTGAAATGGGCTAATGAATTTGAAAAATCTTCACTGGAAAAAAAACTGCTCCTCAGCAAATACCAGATAGAACGTGAAAAAAGCAGTCTCCTGTTAATAGTATCTGTAATGATAGGTATAGTTTCTGTCTTAGTGCTTGGTATAGTTTGGTTATTCTTCAGGAATAACAAGAAAAGCTTAAAACTAAGCGAAATTGAAAATGAGCGGCTACAGGAAAAGATTGATTTTGAGCATTTGAATTTTGAAAAGGAAAAAGCGGAAAAGGAAATTTTAAAATTAAGGTCTGTTCACCAGGATCTCGAGCTCGAAACAAAGAACAGGGAAATAACTTCTATCAGCCTTCAGCTTTTGGGCAAGAACAATTTGATGGCCGAAATAGCGGAGATATTAGACAAAAATTCCAAAACCCCCAATAAAATCGAGAGTGATTTGAGATCAATTCTTTTTCATAATCAAAACCAAAAAAAAGATTGGGAAAAATTTCGGGAAGTTTTTGAGAAAGTTCACCCTGGATTTTTTACGGAAATTAAATCCCGCTTCAGCTCGCTTACCGCAACAGATATTAGGATCTGTGCTTATATCAGGATAAGGATGTCCCTTAATGAGGTTGCCAGTCTTTTAAATATCTCTTTACAAAGTCTTCATACATCGCGCTATCGTATCAGGAAAAAGTTAAATCTCGACACACAACAAAGTCTTGATGATTTTATATGTGAAATAGTGACGGGAAATAACAATGTATAGTCTTAAAAATTAATTATTTTTTTAAATTACTGAAAATTAAATAGTTAATTTTTTGATTGTTCAGTATTTGTCTAGGAGCAAAATGGTCATTTTTGTTATAATACAGCTATTTTTGGATTCTATTATTATTACAAATTCCAAAAGATGCTTTTATTATGAGAAAAATTACTTTAGTTGTAATGCTCGTTCTTTTCTGTAATTTTGTTCATAGCCAGGTTTGGACCGAAAACTTTGAATCCGGAATTCCGAACACGTGGGGAAAATTTACATTACTGAACGGAGCCCAGGGAACGGTTCCGGCATGGGCAAATTCGACCGCTACCACATGCCAGGGAACAACAGGCGCCACGGTTCCGACAGCCGCAATAGGCATTGGCAATACCTCCCAAGCCTGGCTGGTGAGTCCGCTGATACCTATTCCTGCTAATGCCAGTTTGAAGTTTCAGGCGAAGCAGACCTATCCGGCCCAAAATGGTTCGATCTATGAATTAAGGGTATCTACAACTTCGGCGACTGATGTGTCGACGTTTGTTCTGTTACAGACGTGGACAGAAAACACTATGAATCCGGGCAACCAGTTATCCTGCTATGAACAAACGATCACGCTTCCTGCAACATATTCCAACCAAAGTGTTTATATAGCGTTCATTAAAAAAGATACTCAGTACGGTGCCGCTGCACAGGGTGAAATATTCACTCTTGATAATATAAGGCTTTTCGAAAACTGTTACCCCGCGACCTCTGCTTCAACAAATGCTATAGGCACCAATTCAGCAAGCGCAGTAGTTGTAGGTACAACATCGGGAGTTTGGGAAGTTGCGGTTATAGAAGGTACAGGTGCCGCCAATAGTGGTGTAGTGACACACTCGGGAGCATCTCCTGTATCATTGACAGGGCTGAACCCGTCTACTGCTTATACGTGCTATATACGATCAAATTGTGGCTCCAGCCAAAGTACATGGATAGGGCCATACAATTTTTCTACGCTCCAGGCAGCTACAGGTTTGCCTTTTAATGATAATTTTGAATCGGGTACAGTAGGGTGGACCCTGGTTAACGGAACACAGCTGAACAAGTGGTTCGTTGGAAATGCTGCCAGTGCAGGTGGCCAAAGATCATTATATATAAGTAATGATGAAGGCGTATCTAACGCTTATACGCTTACTCAAAATTCTACCGTTCATGCCTATCGCGAAATAATTATCCCTGCCGGCACTCAACAGGTAGGTATTTCATTCAATTGGCGGGGAACAGGCGATGTTAATGATTATTTTTCTGTTTGGGCTGTCCCGGCTACGTTTAGTCCGGTTGCGGGTACAGCAATAACGGCCGCGGCAAACCGTATAAAAATAGGAGACAAGTTTAATAATTCTTCCCAATACCAGTCCTACGGCTATATGCTGAATACCTCGCAGTTCGCAGGACAGAACATGAGGCTCGTTTTTGAATGGCGTAATAATGCTGCGGGTGGTGTTCAGCCGCCTGCCTCCGTTGATAATGTAAATGTTCAGTTATTGACCTGCCTTGTACCCACTGCCATTACATTTGGTGCAATTACGCAAACTACTGCAACGGTTTCATGGACGCAGTCGGGTAGTGCTACCGGCTGGGAGGTTTTGGTCCTGCCAACAGGCTCGCCATGGCCGGAGAGTAATGCAACAGGCGTAATTAGTGCGACTACGGCTTCACAGGGACTAATCAACTTAAACCCTACTTCGGGTTATGATGTATATGTTAGGGCTGTCTGTTCAGCATCAGATAAAAGCTTATGGGGAAAAGCGACTGCTCCTCTGCTAACCTTATGCGGAACGATCCCAACACCATTCACAGAGACATTCAATTCTAACTCAGTGAGTGACGCATGCTGGACTGTAAACGATGCAAATGCAGACAACCTTACCTGGAACCGGAATGCCACCTTCGGCATGTATGAGGGAGACCAACTGGCAACCATTACTAAATACTGGAACTCAACCAGCAATAACGACTGGCTGATAAGCCCAACGATCAACCTGGCGCCAAACCAGCGCCTGAAATTTCGCTATCGTGTAGTATCTGCGTCTTATGTTACTGACCTGAAAGTCCTGTTGTCTACCACCGGCCCGGCAATTGCCAACTTTACGAACGTACTGATGCCGCAGCAGACTATTTCAAACACCCAATACGACCAGAAGATCATTTACCTTGATGCTTTTTCAGGGCCGGTTAACATTGCTTTTCAGGTTCCGAATGTAAGCACCAACTCCTGGACGCTGTATATTGACGAGGTTATCATTGAGGATATACCCGAATGTCCGGCACCTATCGCCCTTACTGCTTCAAATTTTGATAACAACAGCGCCACGCTCTCATGGACGCCTGGATATCAGGAGACACAATGGCAGGTGGCGGTACAGCCTGCTAATTCAGGTATGCCTGCCGGTAACGGTGTGCTTGTTTCTGTTCCTTCATACACTCCGTCCACACTGGACACCGCTACATTATACGAATATTATGTAAGGGCATATTGCTCGGCTACGGATCAAAGTGAATGGGTGGGGCCATTTACGTTCAATACCTTGGTATGTGAGGCAGCAGACAGGTGTAATTATAGTTTTATGGTAAAGGCGACAACTGGAAACGGTAATTATTCCGCTCTTAATGTTTACCAGAATAACATTTTGGTAGGAACGGTCCCGATAGCCTCGCCTACAAGCACCGCTACTATAGCTATTTGTCCCAATATCCCATTCTCACTATACTGGGCATCAGCAAACTGGACCCCACTCACTGCAGAAGTACTTGTTCTTGATTCTTATGATGAAACGGTATACCATTATATAAAAGGTGTTACGCCTGATATTCTGCCTATAACAGTGCCCGTATATTCGGGGATCGGCAACTGTACCCCTTTGGATTGTCCTAAGCCACAGAATGTTGTATTGACCAGTGCTACCAGCACATCATTAACTATAGACTGGACGGAGCCCGCCGACGCGGTATCGTGGGAAATATTTGCTGTGCCGACCAGCACGAACGAAGTTGCCCCTGATGCCAATTCCGAGGGAATTATAGTATCTTACCATCCATACACTATCCCGGACCTGGTTCCCGGAACAAGGTATTCCATCTATGTCCGCTCAAAATGTGGGGATGCAGATAGCAGCAACTGGACACTGAAAGATATTTTCAACACGCTGATTACAAACGACAACTGCGATACGGCCTATGTGCTTCCGGTAAGCCCGCTGGGTTATTGCGAAACGCCTTACCATGCAACATTACAGGGTGCAACGGCATCGCCACAGGGAAATGTTTGTGGTGTGGCTGCAAATGCGAATGATGACGTTTGGTTTGAGTTTACCGCTACTGCTGCATCACATATCCTTTATATTAATAACAGGCAGGGATCCGGCACGAGCCTCAATTTGTCAAAAGTAGTCTATTCAGGCGCCTGCAATAATCTACAGCAGGTAAGCTGCACTATTGGCAATAATATACTTTATAATACCTTTTTATTCCTGCAGGGTACTAATAATAACAATGACGTGCTGCTAAATAATCTTACAGTTGGAACAACATACAAGATCAGGGTGTTCTCAAATTATGCCACGGCAAATGATACACGTTTCGATATTTGTATCGGTACTCCTGCGCCGCCCTTAGTAATTGATGAGGTAACCTATACACCGGAGCAGCTCATAACCGATGTGTTAATCGATGAGAATTGCGCGGAAGTTTCAAATATCAATTATTTTACGGGAACTAACTATGGTGCACCACATAACGGAATAGCACATTTTGCCCGCAATGGTTCCGATTTCCCTTTTGAAAGGGGTATCGTACTCTCTACCGGTAAAGCTACTAATGCCGCTGGTTACAAAACGGCTTCACAGAGCGCGTCGTATTCGCAGACGGTATCGCCATACAATATACTGTGGCTCGGTGATCAGCAGCTTTACGATTACATCATCCAAACGGGTACTTCCCCGGGACTGAACAATTTTTACAATGCCACTTCTATTGAATTCGACTTTAAGGCATACGGTACAGAGATGTCATTTGATTTCCTTTTCGCATCGGAAGATTATGGCCTGTTCCAATGCCAGTGGGGTGATGCATTCGCATTTTTCATGACCGATTCCAACGGCCAGACAGTTAATCTTGCCGTTATCCCCGAAACGACTACCCCGGTGTCGGTAACCACTATCAGGGATGCAGCATATAACTATGACCTGAATAATTCGTGTCCATCTGCGAACCCGGATAAATTCGACAAGCTTTATGATGGCTACAGGGGCCATTCCAGATACGCATGCTCTTCCAACTTTCTTGGCAATACACTGCCGATGACCGCACGTTCGGCTGTAATTCCGGGCGAGACCTACCACATTAAAATGGTTATAGCCGAAAAGAACGACGGTAACTTCGATTCTGCTATTTTTCTTGATGCCGACAGTTTTAATGTAGGCCGTATCGATCTTGGGGCCGATATGCTGGTAAGCACTAACACTGCTGTTTGTGCAGGAACAGATAAAGTTTTGGATACAGGGTTAAGCCCAACCTATTTTAACTTTGTTTGGAAACAGGATGGAGATGTGATCCCCGGCGCAACAGCTTCTGCTTATACAGTAACTGAACCTGGGATATATGAAGTTATTGCTACTGTGATCACTTCAGGATGTTCAACACAGGATACCATCGAGATTGAGTTTTATGATGACATCCGCGATATTGTCAACGCTCCGGAAGCGCTTACCCTTTGTTCGGCTACTTCAGAGGCAATTTTTAACCTCGATAACAATACGGATACGATACTGGAAAATGTAGCCATCGCCGCAGATCTTACAGTGCGTTATTTTGAAAGTTCAGCTCTTGCTGAAGTGGGTGATGACAACGATGCCATTACAGGGACATCATCGTATACTGCTGTTAACGCACACACAGTGCATGTAAGGGTAGACAATACCGTAACAGGCTGCTTTACGCTTTTTGAATTTAATACTATTGTGGTACCAAATGCACTGGCGCTTACGCAGTTTTCTTATGCAACAGCTATTTGCGCACTTTCAGGACAAAACCCCGGACCTGTCAAGCCTTTAGGTTTCACTGAAGGAGGTACTTACAGTGTTACAGCTTCCGGAATTGTGATAGATCCTGCAACAGGGATCATCGATCTGTCTCAGACTACCCCCGGCAGTTATACGGTAACTTACACGGTGCCGAATGCCGAATGCCTCACAGGCAGCCATTTCGATGCAGTTGTCGTGATCGCCCAGCCGGCTGCGCCATCTATCAGCTTTAGTTATCCTGAAAGCTGCTCACTGGCAACTAGTGCAATACCTGTATTGGCTGTGGGTTTCAATGGAGGAGGGACCTTCACATCGCCAGTACTTACAGTTGATCCGTCAACAGGTGTTGTTGCTATTGAAGGCGTTTCGCCAGGTAACTATGAAATTACTTATACTGTACCTGCTGACATAGCCAACTGTATATCGGCCGGCAGTGCTACCGCGCAGATAACGATCACTGCGCCGGCATTGCCTGAGGCATCCTTCAGTTACGCCAATGTATGTGCGCTCGAAGGATCGTCGGTACCTGTATTGCCTTCCGGATTTACGGCAGGGGGCAGCTTTAGTTCTTCAACTTTAACGGTAGATCCTGCAACAGGGATAATAGACCTAAGTGGTGTTTCACCGGGTATATACGAAGTGGCCTATACGGTCGCACAGAACGTATCTTCGTGTATAGCTGCAGGCAGCTATACCGCCCAGATAACTATAGAGCCGGCTACCACACCACAAATTTCATTTAGCTATGCTGATGCCTGCATATTGGATACCAATGCATCACCGATGCTGAATGCAGGTTTTGTTCAGGGGGGAACCTTTAGTTCCTCAACTTTGACGATTAACCCTTCTTCAGGAATGATCGATCTAAGCAATGCGACAGCAGGCCTGCACGAAGTTGTATACACGGTTGCCGCAAATACAACTACATGCGAGTTGGCAGATAGCTATACCGCAGAGATCAATATTGGAGCAGCTGCACAGCCGGTGGCCACGTTTACGTATGCCGACGCGTGCAGCCTTGATCCTGACGCTACGCCTATTGCGCCCGCAGGCTTTACTTTGGGTGGCACTTATAGTTCTGCAACTCTTACCGTAGATGCAACAACAGGGGTCATCAACATTAGTACCGCGACTGCCGGTCCACATCAGGTTACCTATACTTTGGCTGCCGATCCTGCCCTGTGCAGGGCTGCCGCCAGCCATACAGCAAGCATTACCATAAATGCTGCCGCTTCACCGCAATTAGTGTTTAGCTACGCCAATACCTGTATTCTTGATGCAGATGCGGAACCTGTATTCTCCGGAGGCTTTACTTCGGGCGGCAGCTATAGTTCTGCAACTCTAGCCGTAGATGCAACAACGGGAGTCATCGACATTAGCACCGCTACTGCCGGTGTACATCAGGTTACCTATACTTTGGCTGCCGATCCTGCCCTGTGCAGGGCTGCTGCCAGCCATACTGCGAGCATTACCATAAATGCTGCCGCTTCACCGCAATTAGCGTTTAGCTACGCCAATACCTGTATGCTTGATGCAGATGCGGAACCTGTATTGTCAGGAGGGTTTACTCCTGGCGGTAGCTACAGTTCAACCACGTTAACGGTTGATGCTTCAACAGGGATCATTGATCTGCAAGGTGTATCAGCAGGCACCTATGAGATCGTATATACGGTGGGGGAAAACACTGCAGGATGTATATCGGGTGGAAGTTACACTGCTACGATCACTATTTTAGCTGCCACATCTCCGGTGATAGCATTTAGCTATGCCGACCAATGCCAGCTGGAAACGAATGCAGCACCGATATTACCTACAGGATTCGCCCAGGGAGGAGTATTCTCTTCTGCAGCGCTTGCAGTAAATAGCACTTCGGGTATTGTTAACCTTTCGAATGTTGCAGCAGGTACTTACCAGGTTACTTATACTGTCCCTTCAAACACTGCTTTGTGTATCGAAGGCGGTACACATACTGCAAACATTACAGTAGTTGCACCGTCGGCACCAAATATGGGCTTTACCTATGATAACGTTTGCCAGGGCAGCGTTGAAGCTTTACCGGAGTTGTCAAATGACTTTACATTCGGCGGTACATTTACCTCTGCGACACTATCAGTTGATCCGGAAACGGGTGTCATAGACCTGGGTGGAGCAACAGCAGGCGATCACCAGGTTACTTATACGATGGCGCCAGATGCGGAACTATGTATTTCCGGAGGAACGCTAACTGCGACAATAGCAATAGCTCCACAAACCGTACCGAACACATCGTTCACCTACGAAGAAGCCTACTGCATGGGCGCGGGGACCGTTCAGCCGTTACTTGCACCGGGATTTGCGGGTGGGGGCACTTTTACAGCAAATGTTCCCGGCCTTGCATTAAATACTGCCGATGGATCTATAGATATTTCCGGTAGCCAGGAGGGTTCTTATACCATCACATATAACTACACCAGCCAGGACGAATGCGAGCAGGATGGTAGCAGCAGCTTCACGATCACACTTGCAAATAACATTTCGGCAGTGGTTGAGGGAGATTGCAATGCAGGGGAGTTCTATCTCGAAGCCATGCCTGCAAACGGTTCTTATGACAGCTCATCTGCCGATTACGAGTGGAGGGACGCACAAGGAACAGTACTAGGTAACGATGCTGGCTTCAATGCCTCAGACTACCTGCGGTCCAATCCTGGGATCTCCCTGCCTGTAGTGTTTACTGTAACAGTTGACACAGGGGATTGCGCTGCAACGGCAAGCTACACTCTTAATAGTGTTCTATGTGATGTTCAGCGTGGTATTTCGCCAAATGGCGATGGGGAAAATGATAGCCTGGACCTGACCGGCATGGGTGTCACCAGGTTGATAATATTTAACAGGTACGGCAAGAAGGTGTATGAGCAGCGCAACTATACCAACGAGTGGGCAGGCCAGACGGATTCAGGTGAAACGCTGTCAACAGGCACCTACTTTTACAGTATCGAATTGCAAAGCGCAGAGACCAAAACAGGCTGGATCTACGTGAACCGAGAGGACTAGATTTTTTTGAATACCATTTGATATTTGATGATGAGGGCTGGCTTGGCCCTCATCACAGTATCAAAGAAGTTGGTTTTTTAATGCCTTATAATAAATTGCTATTAAGTTGGAGCGGGTCTTTATGAAGCATATATTGCTTCGAATGGTCGCAAATGATTACAAGAGATGCTATGAAGAAGAAATTGAAATTTTTATTATGGACAGTATTGTTATTGCCGGGAATGTTTTTTGCGCAAACCGATTGCGAAAGCATCCCTGCACAATTAACTGCTGTTACCCCGTCGGATTTACAAAACGGGATTTACACCGTGGATTTTGCCCGGCCAATAGCAATGACAGCGGGTATCCAGATGCCCGGTATAGATCCTGCCCAATTGACCTACCAGTGGGATTTTGGAGGCGGGGCGGTCCTTTATGGCCAATCGGTCACATTTACATTCATTCAGGAGGGCTTGGTTACACTGACTTTGAACACCATTTATCAGGGGTGCACAACCGCGCAGGCTTATACCTTCGATGTGCAGCGGGGCGCGCCTTTTCAGCTTTACTCCCAGTATAATGGCCAATATGATTATACAGCCATAGGCAATACCTTAAACCTTCAGGCAAATGCGGGGATATTAGACAATGATGACTGTGGCGTTTTGACACAATCGTCAGCCGGGTTAAGCCTGGCACCTGGGCAGACCATAACGGCAGCATACCTGTATTGGGCAGGATCCGGACCTGCAGATCTTGACGTAAAGCTTAATAATATTGATGTTTCAGCTGAAAGAACTTTCTACTCAACAATACAATTAGGCCTGGCCAACTATAAGCCGGCCTTCGGGGCATTTGCCGATGTTACGGGTATTGTGAACAGTAGTGGTACTTATACGCTCTCTTCCCTCGATATTAGCCAAACGCTCGCCAACGACCCTACTTATTGTACTTCAGGGATTAATTTTGCGGGGTGGTCGATCGTAGTTATTTATATGGATAGTACACTTCCCTACAATCAGGTAAGCGTTTACGACGGATTTAAAACGGTGGATCAATATAGCCCCTTGCTTAATATTTATCTGGATAATCTTAACGTTGTTGATGATGCCGGTGCCAAGATCGGCTTTTTAGCGTGGGAGGGAGATATGGGCAATTCTGTTTCCGAATCGCTGAAAGTGAATAATACCGTATTGGGCAACGCCCTGAACCCGGCTGGTAATCCATTTAATAGTACCAATAGTTTTACCGGCGCATCTAACCTTTGGAATATGGATATTGATTATTACGATATTCAGAACTACATTGCCATAGGTGATACTGATCTCGATGTGGCGCTGACGACTGGCCAGGATGCTGTGATCGCAAATAATATTGTAGTTGTGGTCAATAGCGAGTTACCGGAAGCAACTATCGAGATGATTTACCACACCGGTGAAGAAATTTGTGGCAATCGTGACATACAGGTCATTTATATGGCAAAGAATGACAATAGTACCGATGTGCTGCCCTTTGGCACACCTATTTCCATTTATGCTGATGGCCTGCTTGTGGGATCAGCTGCCACTACCGCTACAATTCCCATTGGTGGATTTGAAGTGGGCAACGTAACAGTTACATTACCACCCGAAGTGCCTTCAGCCTTCGATCTTAGCGTGGTAATTGACGATGATGGGACAGGTACCGGAACGGTACGCGAGATCAATGAAAACAATAACACCTTTACCGAGCAAATCATACTTAGGGAAGGTATTGAGCCTCACACCGTATCACCGCTAACAGCATGTCATATCAATACGGCTTTTGAAGCGGTTTTTGACCTGGCGGATGCTGTTATCCCTGTTGACGGCTATAGCTATGATTTCTACAGCACATACGATCTTGCTGAAGCAGAGGGTACGGCAATCGACAACCCCTCGCAATACCAATCTGCTGATGCTACTGTATATGTCAGAATAGTTGATGAGCTGTTTCCCTCATGCTACGACATTGAGCCTATCGTGCTTACTGTCGACCGCGGGCCGTTACATAATGGCCCCTTTAGCTATGTTCTTTGCGAGGATATCGGCAGTACCAATACTGCTATAGTGTCACAACTTACAGTATTGGCACAAGGGCTGAGAGATAGTGCATCAAACGAAGTTCCTCTTTTGAGTGAAGCAAATGAGGATAGCGATCTGAATAACTACACTATTTCTTATCACGCATCATGGAGTGATGCTCTTGCGGGCGACGATGCTATAGGGGATGGGTATGAAGCTACAGATGGTGGGCTCATTTACATTAGGATAGTGCATAATTCAGAAGGAAGCTGCCCGTCGGTTGCGCTCCTTACATTTGAGATAAATAACATAATTACAGCATCGCCCGAACCTCTTTGGGTTTGTGGACAGGGAACATCGCCTGAAACCGGAATTTTTAACCTCTCTGAAAAAACAGATGAGATTACAGCAGGCGATGCGAGTCTCATAGTGCGTTACTATGGCTCATACAACGACGCCATAGAAGGAGGGGATAATGACTTGCCACAGGCCTCATATACAGCTCCCGATATGACCGAAGTATATGCGTTAGCAGAAGACCCCATTTTAGGTTGCCGGAGTATAGAGCCTTTGCAGTTGCGGGCTGTGTTGCTTCCTCAGGCGCAAACACCTGCTGTGCTGCATGAGTGCGATACGGATGGGGACGGACAGGCGGTTTTTAATCTTGATCCTTTGCTGGCGCAGGTGGCCTCGGAATCGGGCAGTAACCAAATTCGCGTTTATAGTTCTTATTCAGGGGCTATTAATGCGGTAGATACGGATCGGGTAACAGATACACAAGCCTATTTAAGCCAGGCTGTATTCGGGATACAGACACTTTACATCCGTTTGGAATCGACATCGGGCACATTAACATGCCCTAATGTGTTGGAATTGCATCTACAGGTTGATTCTTCCCCTCAAATTACTGTTCCTGCACCCTATGCTGTTTGTGATAATGGACCTGATCAAACCGATGGGTTGGCCAGCTTTGATCTTTTGGCGCTTAACCCCATCATACTTGCCGGATTGGATGAAAATGATTATACCCTCAGTTACCATACAGGAAATTTTCAAAATGCTTATGACAACGAGCTTGGTATTACCGATCCTTCAGCCCATAGCAGCGGGACCGGCACAATTTGGGCGCGTGTGGTGTCGGTTGAAACAGGTTGCATCACAGTAGTACCTGCCGCACTTGTAGTTAATCCACTGCCATCGGTCAATACCGATTTGCCGGCCTATGTATCTTGTGAGGTTTCACCGGGACTTGGCCTTTTCAATCTTGATGCAATCCGGTTGGATATCCTTGGCAATAGCCCGGGAGTAGCTGTGTCGTTTTATCAGGATCAGGATGCTGCGGTCAGTGGGGTTGGCGCGGCAGAAAATACACCCTACCAGGGCGCTACAGGAACACTGTATGCCAGGGTCGCTTACACGGCCACATTGTGCGCGCAGGTGATATCGGTAAGCCTCGAAGTACTGGCAGCTACAACTGTCGCAGCGCCCGAGCCCATTTCAGAATGTGACCTTGATGGTGATACTGTGGCAACGTTCGATTTAGACCCGGTTATAGCGCAGATCAGCGGGCAGGCCGGTACAAACATGGTAAGCGTATATGAAACCTATGATGATGCTTTCCATTCGGCTATTAATAATAGGATAGTTGATACTGATGCATATGAAAATATAGAAACGGATGGTTCGCAGCTTTTGTATATAAGAGTGGATTTCCCTGCCAGCCAAAGCAGTTGCTTCGACATCGTAGAGCTTCAGCTGATAGTACACCCTGTCCCGGTAGCTACCGAGCCGGAGCCTTACGAAATGTGCGACAACGGTACCAACGATACAGATGGTATCGCCATCTTTGACCTTACAATACTGGAAGAGGGAATACTGGTTACACAGGACGCTGGACAGTTTACAGTTACCTTCAATAATGGCGTTGGGCAGATAGCAAACCCTGCCAGCTACAACAGCGCAAGTGATGTGATTATCGCAAGGGTGAACAACAATGCCACAGGCTGCTTTAAAGAGGTGGACGTAGCCCTTATCGTAAACCCGCTTCCGGTAGCCAACGACCCTGATCCGTACACACTTTGCGATAGCAACAATCCGGGCGATGAGAGGGAGGTATTTGACCTTACTACGAAGACAGAAGAGGTCATAGGATTGCAGGACGGCATCAATGTGACATTTTTTAAAGTGTATGAAGATGCCGTTGCAGGCACCGGCCCAAGCCGGATACTGAACCCTGAAGCTTATACCAATACATCAGCAGTAGAGACGATATTCGTAAGGGTAACCGTAGAAGAAACCGGCTGCTACAGGATCGTGCTGCTCGATGTGAGGGTAGAGCCTATACCGGTATTGGTGATGCCAACAGCTGAAGAACTAACCGTATGCGACACCACCGGCCTTGGCATTGGGGTATTCGACCTGGAAGCCCTTGTGGAGGACATGGTCAATGGTGCTACTGACATTGAAGTGAGTTTCCATACCACCTATCAGGATGCTATCGGCGGCAACAACCCGATAACAGAAGACCTTGCGAACTACCATAACGTTAACCCTTTTGCACAGTTCCTTTACGTCAGGGTAGTGAACAGCACCACAGGATGCACAAGGCTGGAGCCGTATGTGTTGTCGTTGGTGGTAGAACCTGCACCACAGGTTCCGGAACACCTTGAGGACCTGGTGCAGTGCGACGATCGGGATGCCAACGGCCAGGACAACAAAGCCTACTTTGACCTTACCGTACAGGATGCAGTGGTACATGATGCCCTTGGCACAACGCCTGCTACGCTTACCATACATTACTTTACCAGCGAGGCCAATGCAGGTAACGGCGCACCGCGGATCACCAACCCTGCGCATTACTATGGCGCAGGTGGGCAAACGATATGGGTAAGGGTAGAGACACCGGATACAGGATGCTTTAGCATAACTACATTCCAGCTATTCCTGGACAGGCCGCTGCTTCTTGCAACGCCAACCGTGCTGGCACTATGTAATGAAAGCCTGGATCCGGAAGGCAACGACGGGCAAACCCAATTCGACCTTACAGTAAAAGACGAGGAGATACTTGGTGAATTTGGTATAGGGCAGGGGATGACGGTGGCCTATTTTGAGGCTGACCCAAGGGTTGATCCAATGGCAGTACCAATTGATAACCCTACTGCTTACACCAACCCACCACCACCGCTGGGCAACCCGAAAACCTTGTTCGTGATGGTGACGACACCGGAGGGCTGTAAAAGTTATACCACACTTACGATAAAAGTACTTCCTTTACCCGAGCCGGACAAGGATGCAAGCCCGCTGGTATTGTGTGATGACAACAATTCGCCTGACGGAATGGAACTATTTAACCTTACCGATGCCGCAGCGGATATCCGTAACAATGATACTACCATGGTACTGACTTATTATGAATCTTTTGACGATGCGAACAACAGGGAGAACCAGATAGTGAACATTACGAACTATAACAGCGGCAGTGCAACGATATGGGTGAGGGCTGAGACCAATACCGGCAATGCTGCCGACCCTGTCTGCTACCAGGTAGTGTCCTTTGAGCTTATCGTGAACCCGCTGCCCGAGCTGGGTGAGGCCGGAGTGATAGCGCCATACGCGATATGTGAGCAAAACACTGATGGCATCGCTACCTTCGACTTCAACACCCACATGGATGAAATACTGGGTGAAGATGCCGACCCGGCTGACTACACCATTACCTTCCACAGGACAGAGGCTGACCGCCTTGCCGGGATCGCCATGCCGTACATTTACACCAACACCAGCTCGCCGAATATCCAGAACATCATCGTACAGGTGATAAACAAGGACACAGGCTGTACCAATTGGGCACCGCTTACCCTGCTCGTTGAAGAAGCAGCGACAGCCAACCCTGTTACCGAAACGTTCTTTGAGTGCGACTATGACGGTACCAACGATGGTAGGTTCACCTTCGATTTGACAAGGGCTGACGATGATGCCCTTGGTACGCAGAACCCTGCGGACTACAGCGTAACCTATTACACCAGCCTTGAGGATGCTGAAGCAGGTGACAATGCCATTCCCAACCCAACGGCGTTCCAAAACACACCGGAGTACCAAATGATATGGGTACGGGTAACCAACGAGGCGACTGTAAGTGGCTGTAACGACATCACCACACTGGAGCTGTTCGTGGAGCGCATCCCGGAACCGTTGCTTAAAACTGACCATACCACCGTGTGTATCGACTATAGGACCGAAGAAAATGTACGTCCTGCTATAATAGATTCCGGCCTTGATACTACACATACCTTTGTATGGTTCAAAGACGCTGTTGAGATCGTTGGACAGACAGGACCAATGCTTACAGCAACTGAGCCAGGAAACTATACGGTGATAGCCACCAGCGCTACAGGTTGTGTGTCGGATCCGATAGCTCCGGTAACTATAGAGAAAAGCGGCCCTGCCGGCCCTATCGGGCACGGCTTTGTGGTGGGTAACCCATTTGGTGAGGCCCAGGTGGTGACCGTGCTTGCAGAAGGCTTTGGTGACTACCAATACAGCCTTGACAACGGCCCATGGCAGAACTCCAATGTGTTCGAAAACGTATCGCCTTACCAACCGCATACCATATATGTAAGGGATACCGCAACGGCCGACCCATGTAACGACCTTTACCTTATGCTTGACCTTGATGGGGTGAGTCCGATAGGCTACCCGAACTTCTTCACACCGAACGGTGACAGCTACCATGACACCTGGAACATCTTCGGGCTGGATACCGATGAGAACAGGGATGCGAAGATCTACATCTTCGACCGCTACGGTAAACTGCTCAAACAGATAAGCGCCGCAGGAGCAGGGTGGGACGGAACCTACAATGGCCAGCCGATGCCCGGGGATGACTACTGGTTTACTGTAGCATACACCTTTAACGGGGAAGCAAGGGAATTCAAAGCCCACTTTGCCCTGAAACGATAATGTAAAAGAAAAACGAATGAAATAGTAATATCCGTGCCGCAGGGAAAGATCAGTTTTATATTTATGTAGTAGTTTTTGTATAACAAGATTTTTGCGGCCGGTATTGCTTATAGTAAAATAATAAATTAACCAATATGAATAGAATTTACCTTGCAGCATTATTGGCTCTTGGTGGGTTGCTGGACGCTACGGCGCAGCAGGACCCGCACTACACGCAGTACATGTACAACATGAACGTGATCAACCCGGCGTATGCAGGCTCAAAGGAAAACCTTGCCTTTGGACTGTTGTATCGCAAGCAGTGGGTTGACATCCAGGATTCCCCGAGTACGGGCACCTTTTCGGGGCACAGCCCTGTGGGGAAAAATGTAGGCCTTGGCTTATCGGCGATAGTCGATGAGATCGGCCCGGTACAGGAGACCAACCTGTATGCCGACTTCTCCTACACCCTTAAGCTGGGCGGCGAGCACAAGCTTGCCCTTGGATTAAAAGCGGGACTCACGTTCCACGACGTAGGATTGTATGACGACATTGGGAACGGCTATGTGCCGGACCCGAATGACCCTGCGTTTGCAGAGAACGTAAACAATACCTACTTCAATGTGGGTACGGGCGTTTTCTACTACACCCAAAACTACTACTTGGCTTTCTCGGTACCGAACATGCTTAAGAGCAAGCACCTTAACGTAAGGTCGGACAACGGGCAGGACCTTGAGTTCGGATCTGAAGTGTCGCATTACTTTTTAACGGGTGGATATGTGTTTGAGATTGGCGATAACTTCAAGCTGAAGCCATCGTTCATGGTGAAGTCGGCCTTTGGCGTAGACCCGTCCATCGACGGCTCGCTGAACGCGCTATTCTTCAACAAGTTCGAGATCGGCGCGACCTACAGGCTGGATGACTCCTTTGGCGGCATGGTAAACTATGCCATTACCCCGAATCTGAGGATCGGCTATGCGTACGACCACATCGTATCGGACCTGAAAGTGACCACCCCTGCCTCGCACGAGGTGATGTTGCTGTTCGATGTGAACTTCCCGAAAAAAGTATCACGTTCACCACGTTATTTCTAACCTAAAGCGACATAATAAGATAAGACATGAAGAATTTATATATTACCCTTAGTTTTATGCTCGCCAGTATGGCAGTAACGGCGCAGACCAAAGATACGGAGGAGGCCGACAAGCTTTATGCGCGCTTTGAGTATGTGGAAGCGGCAGAGGCTTACCAGAAGATCGACAAGAAAGACCCTTATGTGTACGGTCAGATTGCCGACAGCTACTACAACGTGTTTAACAGCAAAGAAGCGGTAAAGTGGTATGCCAGGGCTACCGAGACCAGCCAGGATGCCGAAGTATACTACCGCTATGCACAGATGCTGAAAGCAGAAGGCAACTATGAGGGCGCCAATGCGCAGATGCAGAAATTTGCATCAATGGCCCCGGGCGACCAAAGGGCGGTGGAGTTCAAAAAGGACCCCAACTACCTTCCGAAGCTCAGGAACCAGGCAAAATTGTTCGATGAGAAGGCCCTTGACATCAACGACAAGAAATACGGATCGTTCGGAGCCATGCTCCACGACGACAACACGCTGTACTTTACCAGCGCCAGGAATACCTCAAGAAGGACCTATGGCTGGAGCGAGGAGCCTTACCTTGACATGTATACGGCAACTTACAACGCCAACGGCACCTACAGCGAGGCAGTAGCCCTTCCGGGAGTTAACTCCAGGTACCACGATGGCCCTGCGGCGGTAACAGCCGACGGCAACACCATGTTTTTCGCAAGCGAGAGCTTCAAGGAGCGCAAGGAGTACCAGAGGGATGCCGAGAACAACCTTAAGGTAGGCCAGGTATGGCTTTTCATGGCAAAAAAGAAAGATGGCAAGTGGGGCGATATCGAGCCGCTTCCGTTCAACGACAAGAAATGGTCAACCGGCAACCCTTCGATCAGTAAGGACGGCAAGACCTTGTACTTCTCTTCCGACAGGGAAGGCACCCTTGGCGGAAACGACATCTGGAAAGTGGATGTAAATGGCGACAGCTATGGCGAGCCGGTAAACCTTGGCCCGAAAGTGAACACCGCAGGACGCGAAAGCTTCCCGTTCATCACCGATGAGAACCACCTGTATTTCTCTTCCGACGGACGCAAAGGCTTCGGCTCACTGGATGTGTTCAGGATCGACCTGAAGAAGAACGATGAGGCCGTCAACATCGGTGCGCCTGTGAATGGTGAGAAGGATGACTTTGCCTTTACCTTCAACGTAAAGAACAACATCGGTTTCTTCTCCAGTAACCGCGACGGCTTCGACAAGATCTACAGCGCTACCCCGGTATGCGGCGTAGAGGCGATAGTACAGGTAAGGGACAAAAAGACCCTGCAGCCCCTTGGTGGTGCCAGGGTAGCGATACTTGACGATAAGAACAACGTGATCGAGACCAGGACAGCCGATGCCCAGGGTATGGTGACCTATAACATTGACTGTGACAGGCCGTTCAGCCTACAGGGAAGCAAGGAGCAGTACAGCAATGGTACTGCCAAAATTCCGGCAGGCAAGGGGCCACAGGCCAAAGTATTTGTTGACCTTGACCCTATCATAGTAGTTCCGGACCAGCCGGTTGTAGAACTTGGGGATATCTTCTTTGAATTCAACAAGAGCAACATCACCAAAGAAGGCGCTTTTGTACTGGACAACTTAGTGGAAACGCTCAGGAAATACCCGGACATGGTGATCATGGTAAAAGCACATACGGACAACCGCGGGTCAGACAAGTACAACATGGCGCTGTCGAACCGCAGGGCAAAGTCTACGGTACAGTACGTGATCTCCAAAGGCATCGCCAAGGCGAGGATATCGGGTGAAGGATTTGGTGAGAGCCAGCCTAAGGTGGACTGTGGCACGGGCTGTACAGAAGAGCAGCACGCACAAAACCGCCGCTCAGAGTTCATCATCGTGAAGAAATAAGCTTTACAAACCAATCATCACCTAATAAAGGGCTGTCTCTAAAGTGAGGCAGCCCTGTTTATTTTCTTTCGACATACGCCGGATAGTAAGTGCTGGTTACGGCAAAGCGTATGATCAAGACAGCGGCAACCTGACTTATAGTGAGCTTATATGCAGAATGCGAAAACGAATGCCGTCCAGTGCTTTACTACAACCCGAGTTGATTTATTCCATGCATCGGATAGCAATAAATTAAAGAAGATCCGAAAAATATCTTGGGCAATGTCTCAGATCAATTGTGTGTGCTAAATGAATAGATGTTTTATTTTTCCTAAGTTTGTAGCGAGTATAACGTTCTTTTTAATCAAGCAACCAAGCAGGTTAAAATTGTAGCAAAATCATGGAATATTTAATCAAAAATATTTGAAACTTAGCATTCAATGGGGTTTCAAGATATGGTTCGACTCCTATCTTATGTCAATTAATTCACATTCTGTAACACAATAAAAACCTACTTAACAAAAATTAAGCAGGTTTTTTCTTCCGGTGGACTTGCCCGGACAATTTTCGAACACCTTTATTGAGGATTTGTTAGTATTGGCGAGGCTTTCGGCATAATGAATTTAGAATTTAAGATAATTTTATGGTGTGTTAAGCAATATAAAATAATGACAATATATAGTTTTAATTCTCGCACCATTGGTGCGAGAATTATTTGTTAAATTATGAAGTGCAGTCTTAATATTAGTTAGATTTATTAAATAATCTTTTAGTATTTCCCGCGTAATGTATATCAATATAATTTTATGTGTATTCAACAAAGTGTGTGTTTATAATACACCTAATGAAAATTTATGGATGGTGCGTGTAATAAGTTTATGGCAAATTCATGGCAAATAGTTTTCGTAGTATTTGACTTTCATTTTTACAAACGTTTAAATGAATAGGTTCGACTATGTTCCCCTCCCGAACAGGAATTTTTAGACGAACAGATGTGGATTTCACTCGTGTCATGATAGCCATATTTTCATTTCATAATGTTCCTAACACTATAAAGTTGGATTATAAATATGACACGCTTCTATTCCCAACAGTTAATTATCTAATAACTTGAAATTTGCTAAACCGTTAGCCTATAGTTTGATCCAAATTAATATTAATTACAAAATTTAATTATCTACCGGGTTAATGTTAATATATTATCATTTTTTTGATTAAATTAATTAGTGAATAGCTGTTAATTAATTTAAATATATATTTGTAATATTCTTAACAAATATTTTGTAATGATTTATGGTTTCAAAAAAAATAATCTTATTTCTAATTATTAGTAATGCTTGCTTAATTATTCTATTGTCATTTTTAGTTTTTTGTAATAGAGATAGTTCAATTGTATATGTAGACAACTTAAAAGTATTTCAAAATTTCAATATGACTATTGAAATGAAGAAAAGTGGAGAGCGGGAATTGCAGATCAGGAAACAAGCCGTTGACAGCCTCTATAGATTAGTGACTGATTCCTCTTACAGTCATGATGAATCCCTTATGAATAAATTCATCTTTGAAAAAGAACAATTAGAAATTTTCACGAACAATTTCACCAATAATGAATCTGTGAAAATTTGGAGTAGGATAAGTAATTATGCTAAAGAATTTTCTAAACAAAATAGTTTCAGATTTATTCTGGGTATGCAGACTAATGAAAATATTCTGTATGGTGACGAACATCAAAATGTAACTGATTCGTTTATTAAATATATAAATGAAAAGTATGAAGGAGGTAAATAGTGCTATTATTATGATTATAGTATTAGCATTATTCATTAGTTGTAAAGATGATACTGCTATAGATGACAGTAAAATAAGAACCCGCTATTTTAATCTTGAAAAGTATGGATGGAAGACGAGGGAGCACACACAAAAAGTAGATCGCATAAGTTTTAAGGCTGCTGAAGTTCCTGTGGCTTATTATATTCTTAATAATAAAGGCAATGATAATCTTTTTGAGATTGATTCTATTGAAAAGGCAAATAATAGTGAACGAATAATTGAATTTAATTTTTCTGATGATGAGGAAAAGGATTTGCTGAATCAGGAATTCACGGGGATGGAATATGATGATGCTGTAAAATATATGTCGTTTTCAATTAATAAGGATTTTTATGTGGTTACATCCAAAAAAGATACTATACCCTGTTCCGGGATTGTTTTTGAGAGGAGCTTTAAAGTTGCACCAATCCATAAACTACTATTGTTCTTTGGAAATATAAAACCCAAAGATAAAATCCAGTTAATATACAATGATCAACTATTCGGTAAGGGAATATTAAAATTTAAATTCGAGCAACCTATAATCAGAGCGGAATTATGATTAAGACCATCAGAACCAGCAAAGCATCAAAAATTATTGCCTCCTATCTTGCATTAATGATATTTCTTGAAATTACAGCTCCTATGTGTGCATACGCGCTTACAGGCGGCCCTTCGCAGCCTGAATTTGAATCATTTACGCCTATTGGGACATCAGACATGGTAGATCTTTCCAGTGGTGATTTTAGTTATAATATTCCTATCATGGACGTAGGAGGCTATCCGATTAACCTTGCTTATAATTCTAATATTACGATGGACCAAGAAGCATCATGGGTTGGTTTAGGTTGGGATTTGAATGTCGGCCAGATATCAAGGCAATTGCGCGGCCTCCCTGACGATTTTTCGGGCGATGAGATGTTCTATGAAAATAATATGAAAAAGAATGTAACGGTTGGGGCCAATTTCAACGTGTTCAGTACTTTGTTTGGCGCGGAAAATACTCCCGTACAGGGGGTAGGAGAATCTCCAACGCCACCGCCACCGCCGCCACCACCAGTAGAGGGTGAAACTCCCGCTGCTCCGGAAAGTGGCTCTCCTTTCAACGGAAGCATAGGCTTTGGTACAACATTTAATAATTATGATGGTTTCGGGTTTACCGTAACAGCAGGCTTAAGTTACCAAATTTCTAATAACTTGTCTGTGGGCATGAATATGGATTCGAAAGAAGGGGTAAGTGTTAGTCCTTCCGTGTCATTTTATGAAAAAGCGATGTCAGGTCAGAAAAGAGATATCGAATTGACAAGTAGTATAGGGACGACATTAAGCAGCAGACGAGGTATTGAAACGGTGACACTTTCTGAAACCAGAAAAGTAACAAAATCATCAAAAGGCAAATCGCTTTCGGGAATCAGTGGCTCCGTTTCTTTTGCTGATGCCACTTTTACGCCTTCAAAACGTGTAGGGATGATTTCAAATAACATGACCTTTAATTTGAATATTGAAGGGGAATTTTGGGGTACCGAACCGGGAGGCTTAAAGTTTACAGGATACAGGACGACTCAGGGAATACGGGATACTGAAAAGCAAAAAATTGAGAAGGCTTACGGATATGAAAATACATATAATGCGACAGATGACAACATCCTGGATTTTAACAGGGAAAAAGACAGGACTTTTTCTTCCGGGAGTACAAGCATTCCTGTCACCAATAGTACCTACGATCTATATAGCATACAGGGCCAGGGCATTTCGGGTATGTTCAGGCCTTATAAAGGACAGGTGGGGTATGTGTATGATAATCATACCGAGGATAATTCTAATGGGCAAAGCGGTGGTGTAGAGTTAGGTGTAGGAGGTGGGGCGCACTGGGGAGCCAATATTGGTATCACAACTGCAAAAAGTTCAACCATGATTTGGAGAGGCACAAATTATGCTATACCAAAATTGGAAGAAAAAAAGTCAGGCAACAGGCCGGATTATGAAAAAGTGTTTTTTAAGAATATAGGCGGATTCCATGTAGATAATGAATATAGTCTGCTGAAGGAGAAAATGGGAAATTACGATCCTGTTCGTTTTGAAATAGGCGGCTCACCTTTTTCAAGGACTGTGGAACAACATTTTCGCAAGAAAGGATCAGCAAGTAGCCTGATAAATATTAATACACCTTTAAAAAGGGAAAAAAGACTAAGCAGGAACCAGGCGATAGAAAAACTTTCAAGAGCCCAGGCAGCTGATTATGGTATTGCAACCGACTTTAGTCCCTACTGTGTAGAAGGAAAGCATGATCACCACACCGCGGAAATTAGGATCGTGAAAGATGGTGGAGAAAGGTATGTATATGGGCGTGCGGCCTATAATGTGGTTAAAAAGGAAGCGACATTTGATATAAGCGGCCGTCCGGGAGATTGCCAAACGGGGCTGGTTAGCTATAATCCGGGAAGCGATAACAGCATTAATAACAATGCACGTGGCGACCAGTACTTTAACAGGATTACCACACCTGCTTATGCCCATAGCTATCTCCTGACAGCTGTATTATCATCCGATTATTCAGACCTGACAAATAATGGACTTACAGATGATGATTTAGGCTCCTATACAAAATTTAGCTATGATGCTAAAACAAATGACAATCTCTATAAGTGGAGAATCCCTTTCGCTAAAAAGAAAGCTAATTATGATGAGGGACTGAAAACGAGTAAAGGAGATGATAAAGCAAATTATCTATATGGCGAAAAGGAAATATTGTACATAAAAAAAATAGAAACCAAAACCCATATAGCCATATTTGATATATCATTAAGAGAAGATGGTTATGGCGTAGACAATGAAGATGGGGGGGGGACAAGGACAGGAACTACCTCCAGGATGTATAAACTTGATAAGATAAGACTGTATTCAAAACCAGAATACCTCGCTAAAGGAGATGACGCCATACCTATAAAAGTGGCACACTTTAAATATAATTATTACCTGTGCCAGGGAGTGGATAATAATCTCGGTACAAAAGACAGAAGTGAACTTAATAATCCCAAATTTACTGGAAATCAGGGAGGGAAACTTACCCTCCAGAAGGTATATTTTACTTATAGGGATTCTAACATGGGCAAGTATACCCCATACAGCTTTAATTATGGTAATAATCTTAACAGCCCATATGAAAATCCTGCTTATGACATGAAGGCCTACGATATCTGGGGCAATTTTAAACCTAATGCAGAGACTACAGGATGTGGCATATATCAGGATCTTTCCAATGCTGAATTCCCATATGTAGATCAAAATAAGGAAACGGCAGACCAGTATGCCACAGCATGGCTTATGCGGAGCATAGACCTGCCATCTGGCGGTCGCATAGAGATTGAATTTGAATCAGACGATTACAGGTATGTACAGGATAAGGAAGTAATGCAGATGTATCAGGTAACCGGGGTAGGCAAAAGTACTGACGCATTGCCAACAACTCTGAATGGTGTCAGGAACACTACGCTTTTCAATAGCATGTCAGATGAAAAAGACGTTTTATATGTGCAGCTTCCCGCAGGAACTGATATAGACAATACTGAAGTTGGCAGATCTAAATTTAAGGATAGATATATTCGCAACCTTGCAGATGAAGCCATTTACTTCAGGTTTTTGCTAAATATGTCCAAACCAAACACAGGCGCGGGCCAGCTTTATGATTACGTAACCGGTTATTTTGAACGGGGACAAAACTTGCAGGGAGATATAGATTATCGCATAACAAATGTAATAGAAGGACACCGTTATGCCGCTATACCTGTAAAATTGGTTAATAAAGGGGATGGCCTTAACGCAGATGGAAATGTAAATCCTATATCCAAAGCCGGTTGGAATTTTGGCAGGCAATACCTGCACAAATATGTTTACGACGGTAATACAGATGAATCAACAGATAATGTTGAAGAAATTATCATGGAAATACTGAACTCCGTTCCGGATCTGCTTGACATGTTTAAAAGTCCCAATCGCCAACTTATTGATAAAAAAATAGCAAGTGAATTTATCAGCGGAAAATCATGGATACGCCTTATGGCTCCCGATAGGATTAAATATGGTGGTGGAAACAGGGTTAAGCAAATTATTATGCATGACCGTTGGGACGTAATGGCGAATCATACAGATGATGATAATTATAAACAATTCTATGGTCAGCAATATACTTATGAAACAAAGGAAGGCGGTAAAGTCGTATCTTCGGGTGTAGCGGCATACGAACCTATTGGCGATAAGGAAAATCCTTTTGTACAGCCTTTTTACGATAAGAAAGAGGGAGGTAAGCTGCTTGCCCCGGAAAGCAGGAATTATATAGAGCTGCCCTTTGGCGAGTGTTTTTTTCCTGCTCCTAAGATCACATATAGTAAAGTAACTGTAAAAAACCTCCCGCGCCAGATACAGGAAGGTTCCCAAACATTCGAAGTTAAAAAGCACGCCACAGGAAGTGTTGTTACAGAATTCTATACCTCCAGAGATTATCCTACAATTGTTGATTATACAGATCTAAAGGCTTCATATGACAGGTCACACCCATTAGCCCAAATAATTAATCTAAATGTAAAAGATCATATTACACTCTCTCAGGGTTTTACTTTACATACTAATGACATGGATGGCAAGATGAAGGCCACGAGAGTTTATGCCGAAGGGCAGACAGCGGCAATCTCGGGGGCAGATTACATTTATAGTGAACAAACGGGCCAACATACTTCAGGGTTTAACCGAAACCAAGGGAAGCTTAATAATGCTGTGACCACTATTGATGCCGAAGGAAATATTGTCAACGATAATCTGGTAGGTGTCGACTATGATATAATTAATGATTTCAGGCAAAATACATCCGTCACAGAATCAGGAAGTATAAATGTAAATACTGCGTTCCTGCCTATCATAATTGGAGCACTTATAATACCTACCCCGATACCTACCTATTCCAGGCATGATAACACCATAAAAATGGCTGTCACTACAAAGGTTATCCATACATCGGGTATTTTACGGGAACAAAAAGTTTATGATGCCGGTTCGAGTGTATATACAAGGAACCTTGCCTGGGATGCGGAAACAGGGGAAGTGTTGCTAACCGAAACCGTCAATGAATACAATGACAAATACTATTCATTTAATTTTCCGGCTTACTGGGCATATAAGGCTATGGGTCAAACGGCAAAAAATGTAGGGCTTAGCTGGAAGCTCAGGCCGGTTTTCGGTACCCAAGACAAATTCAGGCTCAGTGGTGTTCATAAAGCATCAGACTATCTCATGGAGGGAGACGAAATTTGGGTAAAATTGCCAACAGAAGAATTTAAAGCTTATGTGGCAGCTATAGATAATACTAAATTTACCCTGATAACGTCGGAAGGGACTAGTATAAAAACTATGGGTATAAGTGAAGCTGACTTTACGATTGTTAGATCAGGTTTCAGGAATATGCAAGCCGCATCAATGGCATCAGTAACCTCAATGCTAAACCCACTCTATAATGGCACTACGGCACTTACCAAGCTTCCGGCAAATTTATTCAGTACCGAAACATGGGGCAATTACAGGATTGTTAATGCCTCGGCCATTGCCTATAGTGATGAATGGCCGGCACAATGCGAATGCCGCCTGCCAAGGATGCAGTTTGATGCTAATGGAAAACTGAAATTTGATTATGATGATCAATTGTTAGCCTACAACCCTTATAAGTATAACGTAAAGGGGAATTGGAGGCCGAAAATATCCTACGCCTACCTCACGGGCAGAAATTCTGAAGAAAATGCCTCGACCAGGCAATCAGGTTTCTTTAAAGATTTCATTCCATACTATATATATAATGAGGATTTAAAAAAATGGACTCCCAATTCTGATTTAAACCTTCAGAAATGGACGTATGCATCCGAAGTCAGCCAATACAACCCTTATGGCTTCGAACTGGAAAATAGGGATGCACTTGAAAGATTTTCATCGGCATTATATGGCTACAACTACAGATTCCCTGTTGCTGTCGCGGCAAATACGAGGTACAGGGAACTGGCATACGATGGCTTTGAGGATTATGATTTTAATGTTTGCGACACTACATCGCACTTTAGCTATCAGGGCGACATAAAGCCTAATAAGGTAACCATTTCATCAGTCCAGGCACATTCGGGACGGAAAAGCCTGAAGGTGGCCCCTAACAATAAGGCTACCATAAAAAAGAGGATAGTACCATGCCCTGCAACACCGGGTGCGCCTTAAATAATAACATTATAGCTTTTAATGAAATGAGAAAAATCATATTTACGCTGTTTGTTGTATTAACAGGTTTCAGCGGTTATAGCCAGTTGAGTGAAGACTTTGAGAGTAACGGGACTGCCCTCCCTACTGGTTGGCAAAAAATAAATGTTTCAGGTACAGGGAAACAGTGGACTGTTGCGGCGCAGTCAATTATAACACCCGCATTTGGGGGAACTGGTCATGCGGCCTATATAGACAGGGAGAATGTACCAATCGGCACCGCTGAGGACTGGCTGGTTACGCCCCAATTTACTGTGCCACAAAATGGGGAATTGTATTTTCAATCAAGGCTTACCCAATTGGGAGATGACAATAATACCTACCGTATAATGATCCATACGGGCAGTACGCCACTAAATACGTCTTCCTATACTGAATTGCAGGCATGGACGGAGCTTACCTTAAATCCCGACCCCGATCAGACGAATTACATTGAAAAACATGTTACCTTACCTGCGGGTCTTGTTGGTACATCTGTGTATATAGCATTTGTAATGAATGGTGATAATGGGGACAGATGGCTTATTGACGATGTATCGGTACATACAAAATGTATCGCAGAACATCCTTCAGTAACAAACCTCACACCCACCTCTGCGAGACTGACTTGGGATAATACAGGGGCAACATCGTTCTATGTAGAGGTTCAAATTACGGCTGATTCCGGACCACCAACTATCATTGATAGTACTACAGTTACAACAAATTATTATGATATCTCCTCATTGTTAGAAAATACCCGCTACCTATTTCTTGTAAAAGCTAACTGCCCTTTTATTAGTGGAGAACATTCTGAAGAAGTGTCAGAGACTTTCAGGACATCACGGTACGGCGATAATTGTTCATTTCCTATAACGGTATCATCATTACCGTATATAGGTTATAATAACCAGCTTTTGAGGGAACAAGATGAGATAACAACCCCAGGTACGGGCTGTACAACCGGCACTACAGGATACGATCATTGGGAGTATGTAGTGTATTCTTATACTCCGCCCCCATCGGTCACAGAGATCGATATTGAAGTTAATCCCCTTCATAATGCGACCGGTATATTTGTATTTACCGACTGTGAAGATATTGGTACAAATTGCCTGGCCGGTACATTTGACCAGGCACAGCTGCAAAAAACCATAAACGATTTGGATGTAACACCCGGAACGGAATATTTCATAGTTGTAGCCGGGGCTTATAGTTTTGATTCTTTTACAGGTTATACTATTGCTATTACTGAAGAGGCATGTACGAATAATATTGAGGCTGTATTTAATGTTGATTGCAACGATGCGCTAAATTTTGACGTGGTAGCAGATATAACAGATTTGGGAAGCGCGACATCTTTGGAAGCTACTATTTACAGATATAATACGGGGGTTTTACAGCCGTTGTCAACACAAACCATATCAACTCCAGGCGTATATAATTTCGGTACTTTTGGGTCTACTGACACAGGATACGTTGTATTGACCAGTCAGCAGGACCCGGATTGCTTTATTGTAAGCAGCTTTTTTACAAAGTATTCTTGCCCTCCGGTGAATGATGATTGTGCAAATGCAAAAACAGTAGGAAATGAAACGAAAACATCATGTGTTCCTTTACGTGGCACTCTGAGCAATGCCACTCCTTCTCTGGAAGTAAATAGTTGTCCCGGATCTGCAAATGATGATGTGTGGTATAAATTCGTTGCAAACGGAACCAAACAAATTATAAAAATACTGCCTGTAGATGATAATTTGACAGACTTCAATCATTCCTTGTACAGGGGAGGTATCTGCGATAATTTAACGCTTGTGTATTGCAGCGAAGAGAATGAAAGTACTGCCACAAACCTTATTCCCGGCCAAACTTATACGATAAGGGTCTACAGTGCAACGAGTAGTCCGGTAAATACTAAATTTGATATCTGTACGCTTAGCCTAGAGGATGTTTGCCCGGAAAATCCCGCGCAGGCCGAACTTGCAAAAGGGTTATTCATACAGTTGTTAAACCACCTTTTGGCAGTTGAGGTTCCAACAACAGGGCCGTATGATTGTAATGAACTCGCTCCGCTGATTCCATATATTCTGGATCCCAATCCGCTGATTTATAATTTCGTTAAGGATGCTGAAAGTGGGACTATCTCTTTTTCATTTGCAGATCACAATGAAGCGGATGGCCCTGATGTTATATTAAAATACCCTACAGGTGGATTTGTTGATACTATTGATTTTTTCAATTTTGAATCTTTTTCTGACGAAGCCAATATGTATGTTACGTTCGGAAACGGGGAAATAACGTCTGATAATACGGTTAAGCACATTGACTTTTGTCCTGATTTTGTTTGCCAGCCTGTAGTAGGTAATATAAGGGTAGAATCAGGTTTAGCATGCACGACCCCTGATGAACCAACGATTTTTACAGTGGTTACAACCAATACAAACATCGAACAGTATTCCTGGGTATTTTACAGATCAGGTAATGTAGTGTATACAAGTATAGTTGAACACCCAGTGATAGATTTTAAAAATGATGAAAAGTCGTCTGATTGGAAAGCAGTACTTGTTGTTACTACAGCAGACGGATGCACTACTACTATAGAAAAACCATTTATTGTAAATACTGCCTGCACGCAATGTACAGAGGAAAATTTACAGTCTCCTGTTGTAAAGGAATTATACCTGAATCTTATCAATTATCTTATTAGTACTTATTGTGGCAATGGTTCTGTAGCAATAACTACTCCTTTCAATTGTTCCCAACTTGTGGCTTTAGCTCCATATATCACCGATACAACGCCATTGATCTATAATTTAACATTTAATGGTACGAAGCTTGAATTTTCTTTTTCAGACTCCGTTTCTCCGGATATAAGCATTGATAATGAAGGTGCACCGGGTATCATTACAGATATAGATCTTTTAAGTTTTACATCTCCTGAGATCCAGACATCAATAGACACAAAACCGCTTATTGGAGGTATTTATCACCATCATACTGTATCGCATGTAGATTTTTGCCCGGGAGAATGCCCACCACTTACAGGTAAAATTAAGCTTGTAGGCGGCATAACCTGTATAAAGATGGGAACGCCAAAAGAGTTCTATTTTGATGCAGGTGGCTTTACAATAACCGGTTATGATTGGACATTTTTCCGTCAGGAAGACATGGTTGAAGTCTTTTCAAGCGACTTACAACGTCCTGTATTTACTTTTGAAAAAGCACCATATATAGTTAAGTTGGTTGTAACTTATGGAGACGGATGCAATGCAACCTTTTATAAGATGATTGTTGTAGATACAGGTTGCGAAGAGATATGTGCCGAAAATAATCCTGGATCGCCTGAGGTGAGGGAATACTATATGGATCTTATCAATTATTTGCTCACATTGCAGGGAAATGTTTTTTCCAATCAGTTCACCTGTAGTCAGCTTGAGTCCTTGCGTCCCTATATAACTGATGATAATGCCAAAATATGGAACCTGGCTTTTGAAGAAGGTATCATGAAATTTTCTTTTTCTAATCATGGAGCCACTTATGATGTTTCAGTGCCGACAGAGTATGGGCAGGTAACTGATATCAACTTAATGACTTATGCCCCGCCTTCTACAACTGAAGAATATCAAACTATAGACACTATGTTTGATAGTTATATAAATGATAATCATACATATTATCATACCGTGCGGCATATAAATTTTTGCCCGGAGGAAGAATGTGAGCCGATATTAGGAAGCATAGCATTAGACTCGGGAGTTTCATGTGTTGCGCCAAATGTAAATGTCGGATTCCATCTTCAACCCGGTATACCTGCTGGGGCAACTGTGCTCTGGACATTTTATAATCAGTTTGGCAACGGCTCTACCACAAGTACAGAGGTCAATCCACATAAAATTTATGCTCAGCCAGGCCATTATAAAATTAAATTAGTCGTTAAAGACGGAACGAGTTGTAAAACAACTTTCCATATGACCATATCGGTGAGTACTTCTTGCTCAGTATGTACCGAATCCAACCAGGATTCACAGGAAGTGATAGCATTGTATATGAGGTTACTAAATAAACTGTTAAGTATGGGCAGTACCTTAACTGATGGTTACACATGTCCGGAACTTACTGATTTAGCTCCTTACATTAGCGATAGCAACCCTGTTATTAGTAATCCTGTTTGGAGTAATGGGAAACTTTCATTTGGTTTTTCATCCGGACACTCAGATGTGATCGTCGATAATTTTGGTACAATAGCGCATGTTAACACCGTAGGGTATGAAGGTGCAGAAAACGAAAGTGTTTTTATTATTACATATGCAGATGGTACGCAATCATTTGTAAACACTACAAAGCACATAGATTTTTGTCCTGAAATAGAGCATTGCCAGTCGCATATTGCATTCGTACTGGATGAGTCAGCTTCTATTGATGCTGTTGAAGCGCTGAAAATTAAAAAGCAATTGAAGAACTTTTTAGAGCTTCAGAACAGATATGGTAGCGGGACGGTTGTTTCGTTCATAGGGATGTGCGATTCGGACACATATACACGCACTGACGAGGTATCAGGCCGGTTATCGGGTCCAGTAAATAATCCAGCGGGAAAATTTGCAGAGCTAAACGATTGGCTGGACCACAAATATAAATCTCCTTATACTGCTGCGAGGAGGGCAATGGGAATAAGCCCAAATTCAGATTATTGGGCCAGTGGTATTTCAAAAGCACTATCCTATGATTTAAAGCCCGAAATCATAATTCTTATAACAGATGGTTCCCAGACAGCAGATATGGAAAGGCTTAAAAATCTTATTCATGACGCAGATGTATACTCCCATTTATATGTATATGGTATAGGCAGCGGCTATTATGTGGATGGAATAAATCCTGTGATAGATACAAATGATCCTGAAAACCAACAGAATGAGGTAACCGGCAGGCTGATGACATCGCTTAAATTTTTGCTCAACCTTCCTTCTACGCAATTTCCGGTAAGCAACAAAAATGATCTGATGACATCGAATTATTTTGAGTACCCTACTTTTGACCACTTAGTACTGGATCTGGATTATTTTTATAATAAACTCGCCGAAGCAGACCTAGGGTGTGGGCCCGAACCGCTGCCAAAAGACTTTTGTGAAAACTGTGAAACATTCCAGCCTATGCCTGATGAGACTTATTGGGTAAGTGGCTGGGTTAAGGAAGAACATAACATACAGGTTAAAAATTATGAGCACGTAGTGTTAAAACTTGTCTTTGACGATGATAATGAAGATCAGGTAAGCGAAATATCATTTAATCCTGCCGGGGAAATAATTGATGGTTGGCAACGAATAGCTGCAAAATTTGTAGTGCCGCACGAAGCTGCTATTATGAGAATAGAATTAATAAATCTTAATGATGGTATCCCGGCATATTTCGATGATATTCGGATACATCCTATACACGGAAGTATGAAATCTTTTGTATATGATCCCGAAACCTTCAGGTTAATGGCAGAGCATGATGATAATAATTATACAACATTCTATGAATATGATAAAGAAGGCGGACTAGTAAGAATAAAAAAGGAAACTTCGAAAGGGGTGAAGACAATACAGGAAAGCCGTTCAGGGAATGTAATTAAAACAGTAGGTGAAAATGAAGATTAAATCCAAGATAAAAAGAGCATTGTTTTTTCTTTTAATTAGCTGCTGTACTTATTCACAAAACGGAGAAGAAATACTCCGAAAGGTAAGAACTCAGTATTCCTCAAATAAATCGCTGCAATTCTCAACAACTTATAATTTATATAAGCGACAACAGGATAAAAAAGTTTATGAATTTTATACCGGTCTATATTTTAAGAATGCAGATAACGAAGTTTATATAAAAATTAATGATACCGAATATCTTATAACAAAACGAATTAATGCACAAATCAGCAATGAAGAAAAAGCTGTACTGATTACAAATGGGACAAACATTCTAAGCAAAGAATATGATTTTGGAAATTTATTTGACGATTTCCAAAAGCCATTAATTAAAGATAAAAAAACGTACTGGGAAATGGAGTTTAAGGCTAAACCGATTACCACCCAACCTTATTCAAAACTTGTACTTCATATAGGAAAAGATTACTTCATCCAAAAGCAAATTTTTTACTATGCTAACGCAATGGATTTTTCAGGGGATTACAGAAAACAGGATATGGAATATCCAAGATTAGAAATAATTTTTGGTAAACACAGCAGAGAAAATGTTCCGTTAGCCCTGTTTGACACTTCAAAATATTTCACGGTAGCAAATAAGAAGGTTACCCTTGCGGCCAGGTACAGGAATTATGAATTAATAGATCACCGATAAAATTAGAGCATATGTTAGTGAAAAAATTTATTTTTACGGCAATAATTATACTATGTAACTGTTTGTCTTACGCCAATGAAGAAAAAACAGTAGTCGGTCCATTTGTTGGGCATTCTGCAAATGGAGCTACCTTAAATATTGTAGATCCCTTGTTTGCACAGCTTACTACTAATACTTCCAAATTTACTTCAATAAATCCCGCAATTTACATCAATTTAGGGTTAAAGGACAATTTGGATACAACTGTTACTAAGTTATTGGTTTATTCATGTATGGTCACATTTAATGTAACCAGCTACGACGCAAATAATACTCCCACAACACAAAGTATCACCCTGGAGATAAAGCACGATTTTATTACGCAGGCTTCATCATTGGGCGGGCTAACTGATTTTGCGGTTTACAAATTCCCAGGTTGCCACAAAGCACATATAGAAGTTACAGGTATTGTGTATAAAGATGCCACAGGGACAATAGATCCTTCATTTAACGATGTCAATTCTGTCATATATGTAGAATCACAATTTATAACCGACCGATACTATAACCTAAAGAATACTGTTGTAACCCCTATAGAAAAAAAACTAATAACATTTGCAGGCGTTGCAGAAACAGCTATAACATCTTCCGGCGTTACAAACGGTGAGGATGAACTTGAGATTTCATGGAGTGTTTTTACTGATGCTCCTGCGGAAGAATATGAACTTGAATGGGTATGGCTCGATAATTATGGCACACACACAGGTAACAAGCTGCAAAAGGATGATATAAGCCTAACTGAAACAGAGTTTCGATTGAATTGTACACGCATACAAACAAAAAAGACATTTTACAGGATACCTCTGATTTTCTCACGCGGTTATCTGGTCTACAGGATAAGGCCTGTGGGGCGTTTTCTTGATGACGTATCCAAATATTATTATGGACCCTGGACTAGCGGCTTGGAAGAAAAAACAACCGTGTACAACTGGCCGGATGTTTTGGAAATAGGTATTGATCATGAAGATGGTGGAAAAAACTGGCAATATCAGAGTTCTTACGCTGAAGAAGGAAAGAAAAAAGAAGTTGTAAGCTATTTTGACGGAACACTCAGGAACCGCCAAACAGTTACAAGAATTAATTCCAATAACCAGACTGTTGTAGGGGAAGTTATTTATGATACGCAGGGAAGACCTGCGATTGAAGTATTGCCGGTACCTTTGGAAGAAGCCGCAATACGGTTTTATGATGCACTTAATAAAAACAGTTCTTTGGAGTTGTTTTCAAACAGGGATTTTGACTGGGAGAATTCAGGTGTTACTGACTGTGAGCCTACGCATTCCCCGGTTATGTCTAAAACATCAGGGGCATCAAAATTTTATTCGGAATCAACGTCAATTAAAAATAATTTCCATGATTATGTTCCAAATGCATCCGGATATCCATTTTCTCAAATAGAGTATACTCCGGACAACACAGGCAGAATAAGAAGAAAAGGAGGAGTAGGCGAAACGCACCAGCTGGGCTCAGACCATGAAATGCAATATTTTTATTTTGTGCCAGGCAGAATTGAATTAAACAGGCTCTTTGGGTACAACGTTGGGTACAATAACCGGTATAAAAAAAATATGGTTGTAGACCCTAATGGCCAGGTAAGTATAAGCTATGTAGATCCCCAGGGAAGGACTATAGCAACTGCCCTTACAGGAACACATCCGGCAAACCTTGATGCTTTGGAGGATGAAGCGAACGAAGGTCTCCATCAGAAATTAATTACTGACCTTACTATAAATAATGATAAATATTCGTCAGGTGAAAATGGCAGCGCTTTAGACGGTGTTAGGGTAGAAAAACAGATAGGTATAGCTAAACAGGGTGCAACACCTGTTACTTTTGAATACAACTTATCACACACCACAGATGTTTATGACGATAATTGCGTTGCAGAGTACAACTACCCATTTGTGTTCGATTGGTACATTAGCCTTCTGGACGATTGCGGTTATGAAAAAATAGATGGTATTGAAGGAGACAGAAAGGGGCAGGTCGGTACTTTTAGTTTAACTTCAACAGGCGTAACTGAACTTTCAGTCAAAAGAACAGAAAATGAAAGTAATCCTTTAAAAGCCAGTAATCTTGAAGTTGGTACCTATACTTTGAATAAAGATGTAAGGATCAATAAAGAAGCCCTCGATCGTTATGCAGATGATTATGTTGAAAGGTTAAGAAATCCTTTAAATCCCTGCTATATAGACCCTATACAATTTAGCCCCGGAACGGTTTCGAATTGTAATATTACATGTAAAGAGTGTGAGCAACTTTTTATCAATAATTTCCTGGATGAAACGGATGCAACGATGTTTACTGCTTTAATTGGGGAAACCGAAAATAATGGAGACCAGCTTGGTAATATACTTTTAAGGGAATCTTTGGTAAAAAAAGCAGAAGATGCTTATGTTTTAGTAAATATAAAAGCAATACTCAATAATGAGTCTTTTTATTATGATGGGGAAGTGCTTAAATATGATAACCAACAACCGCTTATTGAACAGGAAATAATCAATTTATATGAAAATCGCTTTAAAAATGAGTTCAGGCAATCATTAAATGGGTGTCGTGCTTTTTGCGAACAACCTTTAGCAACATGTTCAGTAAGTGAATATCAACTTCTTGCAGATATGAATATTGGTGGTCAATATGGATCTACAGAAGGATTGGCAAACCTCAGTATGCTGACCGACGAAGAATTAGAGCAGGTTCCTGATCCTGACAGGCTGAGTATTTTTAATAGCAGTAATGCTTTTTATTATGGTGGCTATCTTCTTGTGAATAATGATGATGATGAAGACGGGCCACCTGAAGTTGATGCCGCCTTCAGTTGGAAACATCCTGATCAGTTTAAGCCATATGCCGACGATCTTGGCACCCCCTCCAGAGTAAGGGTAGAAATGATAGGGCTTAATACGTATAACCCGGCTATTGATGCAGGTGTAGTACCATTCGAAGCTGATGGCAATTTATGGGTAAGGCCAGAACAGTTAAAGGAGGTCGAAGATTTTTTAAATGCATGGAAGCCTTCATGGTCAAGATCCTTACTAAAGTATCATCCTGAATACTATTATTATGTTTACGAAAAAGCGTTATGCGAAACAACCGGTGGGAGCCTTGCGATGAGTTCGGATAATTTTGACAGGTTTCTGGAAACCATCACAACATTTGAAGATATAGAGTCAGGGAATAACCCGCATAATTATGACCTTGAACAGCTTGTTACAAATACTACAGCTGTAACCAATAACGATCCGTATTTCAATATTATATATTCAGGAGATGCCGGACCTATTGAAGATAGTACTATAAGGGATCAGAGATGGGCTATTATGCATGAGGCCCTTACAAGTAATTATGATGGGTTTACAATAAATGGTAATGATGCAAATATGCTTCAGGCTGCTATTTACATGACAGTAAATCCTGGGGGTATGATGCCTGCAAGCAGTTTTCCAGATCTTTCTTCTTTTTCTGCAGCGGTTACATACATGAATACGAACTTGTCTGAAAGCCAGCGGGATCATGTTTGGATAACCTTTAGGAACTATTATATCGGTCTGAAAAATAAAATAAAAAACGTTTATGCTAATGTCTATTCCGCAGGCAAAAGGAGATATAATGGATGTATAGGCGACCTTGAAAATAATGACACCTTCGTTACTGTCTTTTCCAATTTTAGTAATTATGGCGCTATACATACAACTATAAACAATGCGCTTAATTATAACAACGGAATTGATGGAACTATTTCTTCGCCGTGCGGTGAACTTACCGCAAGTTTATATGAAAACAAGATAAAGAGATTCCTGAATACTGATTTTGGATTTAATAACGGTGATAACGATGCTGCTAACGATATTACAAGTGATACAGACAGCGGTATATATATGCAAACCGGCAGGTGCCCGTTATCATTTGATATGGAAAACTTCCTGACAGGAATGCTTAATACACAGTACCAAACTAACGGATTACTTATTAATACTCCTGCAAATAATTTCCCTTTCCTTACTCCCGATTTATTCACGGCGCTTTCAGGTTTGTCCTGGCCACCCGCTTCAACTCCGGTTATTGCTGCCGATATCATATCTCCATCACAGCTTGATATTGAAATTGGCGGTGTGCAGCGTTTAACGCTCAATATTTTGCCAGGAAACCCAGGTTGTAGTTCTTTGCCTACATGGGATGAATATGAAGATGGCGACTTTTCAATAACAGGTTTCAGAAACTTTTATTATATTCCGGGATCTTATGATGCCGTTACGCAAAACTACAGGTTTCGTATAATAGCATCAATCGTCAGGCATCCCTTCCTGACAGATTGTGAAGTACCGGAAGAGATAATTATTGAAGGCGTTTCCAAAGCTGCTGTAGGAGGCTGCGGTTTTGAAGGCGATCCTGCAATAACTCCCGGAGGCCAGGTGCTGAGTGAAGAAGATGCTGCAGGCACAGGAATAGGAGGATGTGAAAAACGCACACGCTTTGAAAAGGCGCTTGTAAGGCTTTTTAATAAACTTAAAGATTCAGGCAATTTATATAGTTCTTCCCTTTCTTTAGGATATGTAAACGAAGGGCAGCTGAACCAGCAGGATCCTTATGGTTATGTTGGCAGCATTATGCCTCAAATATTTGGCGATACTTCATCTAATGCAATATGGTATGGCACTACCTCAGGTTTTACTATTGCCGTTGGAGGAACAGCCGTAGCTTATTGTAATGCATCTTTGCCATCCACAGGCGTATTGAAGTTTACGGCAGTTACAATCCATCCAAATAATACTATAACAGTAACCTATTTAGCAAATGACCTTAGCCTGCACACGGTTACAGGAGGCAGTATCTGGAAAAACTCTTCTATGTCAGTGCCTTTGGATTTTGACTGTACATGTACTGAAACAGTAAGTTGGGAAGAGGGGACCGAAAGAGCGCTGCATGGAGTACTCAACTATATATGGCTAAACAAGGATAACATTAATGTAGATGATACCATTACTCCAGAGCCATACACTACTGAATTAAAATCCTACCTCGATTCTGAAGATATTTCTTTCAAAAATTTTTCATATGTGGACGATGGTGTCAGGGGTGTATATTTTTATATAGTTACAACTACCAGTAGGTGCATTATAAGCGTTCCCATAGATAATAGCGTCAATGGCGCATTATATGCAAGTATAACACATTTTTCGTCCACTAAATATACGGACCAGGCAAGTTTTGAAGTGCTGGCATACCATAATGAATATATAGATGATAATGGAAATGTAGTTCCTGCAGGTATTGTAGCTTTGAACGGTAGTGGTGGAAAATGCATTGATACAAGTTGTGAGCAGGCAGTTGATGCTGCTTTGGTTATAACAGACCTTTTAAATGAGCTTATAGAAGGATATGATGAAAATGCAGAAAGCCAGGGATGGGAGGACGGAAGCAGCCCTGATGCTCTTGCAGATCTGCTGGAGTTCCTTGATAGTGATGATACCGGATCACCTGGGATATATAATTTTTATATGGCAGGTAGCGACGACCACAGGCAAATGGGTTTTACGCTTTTCGAAAATTCAGATTGTAGTTTTGTTTTTGACCTGCCTGCTGATAACGGAACTGATGTAGAGACCATAAGTGGTATAAAATTTAATAAAGATTTCAAATCTTTTATTATAGATCGATTGAGTAATAATCATGGCCAGGGAGTTATAAATTGCCTGAATCTTACTCAATGTTTTGGTACTGCCGAGGTGGCTTGTATACCATGTATTCCCAAGCCTGTTGATGTAGTAACGTGTGGGGAAGCATGGGGCGCATTTAATGATGCAATTGACACTATTGAAGAATACGAGCGGCCATCATATCTTGGACCGGAAGAATTTTGCAATATGAACCTGCAGTATATTACGGCAGACTATATTCATTATTTGGAAGCACTTGATATCGATGATATAGACGATGAATTTTTCATAACCATACAGCAGTTTGCAAAGTCGGGCCTTGGTTATGGAAATGCCCAAACCCGGCATGCTATAGATAGTTTTCTCGCATATACTTCAGGAGGAGGAGTCTTGCAATGGGTTAATTATGTAAATGATATCTATGTAGTCGAGTATGACATTTGCCCGTCACAAAATATGCCATTAAGTGCATCAGTTGACGAAATTGAAATTACAGATCCGTGTACTCTTTTTGCAAAAGTGATTAATGGTACTTATATATCGCAATTGAATGAGCAATACCTGGCAAACCAAAGGGAAGCATTCAGGCAGCGTTATATAAAGCAGGCTATGGAAGGGCTCAGGGAAACATTCACACAAAGCGCAGATGATAAGGAATATCAATATACTCTTTATTACTATGACCAGGCCGGCAACCTGATGCAGACCGTACCCCCGGAAGGTGTACACAGGTTATTGCCTGGAACGGATGACAACATAGATGAAGCCAGGACAAATGATAGTACAAATCTGGCATTATTGCCTGTACATAACTTAAAAACGCAATACAAATATAATACGCTCAACCAGCTGGTGTGGCAAAAAACACCCGACGGTGGCATAACCAAATTTGCATACGATAAGTTAGGCCGGATTATTGCATCGCAAAATGAAAGGCAGTTAACCGATTTTCAGGGCATGCCTTCCCTAACATTGGATACCGGCATGACAATAGCAGATGGTACACTTACTAAGACAGGTTCGGGAACAACAGCATTGAATGCGAACACCACAACACATATTATTAGTGGCGATGGCTTTGTTGAATTTACTATTTTCAATGTTACTACGAATGCAAGTGGTATAAGGGCCGGTCTTTCTTACAATAACAATCCTTCAGCACTTATTATGGACTATATGTTTAATATAGCTACTCCCGCTCTATCAGGGGATCCTATAAATATAAGTCGCGGAATGGGGAGCAGCTTCACAAATGTGGGAGAAATAGCTGCCGGTGATATATATAGGATAGAAAGAAAAGGGAATAAGATATACTGGTCTAAAAACGGGGCAGTGATACATGATGTGAATGAACCATCCGGGCATATTGGAGCCCCTCTTATAGCAGATTTTAGTATAAGCAGAACGGGTTCATCATTATACAACCTTAATGTTGTGGCCTATGGAAATGGTGATAAATTCAGCTATACCAAATATGACGGTTTAGGTAGAATTTATGAAGCTGGAGAAATAAAACCGACAAATAGTACAGGCACAGCAAAATATACAATAAGCGACGAAGGGCGACTTATGCTGGCAGGAGAAAAACAGGATGGATTTGATGCCGCTAACACTCGAAAAGAAGTAACCCGTACCATATATGACGAGCCATTAGCGAGCACTACCGACTGGTTTACCTCTTATTCTATTAATAATACAAGGAACCGGGTTACGGCTGTACTTTATTATAATGAACTTACATCGACCATAGCAGGAGGGGAAGCAGATGCCGAATATGCCAACGGAATTTTTTATGATTATGATGTGCATGGCAATGTAAAAGAACTGGTGTATCATATAAATAACGATGATTTGGCGGCGCTTGGGCAAAGTATTAAGAAGATATCTTATGATTATGATCTTATAAGCGGCAATGTAAACCGGGTAACATACCAACCCGGCAAGCCGGATCAGTTTATACATAAATATGACTACGATGCCGATAACAGGATAACACAGGTGTATACCAGTAAGGATGATGTGATTTGGGAAAAAGAAGCCAATTACCTATACTATGATCATGGGCCGCTGGCACGTACAGAAATTGGAGACAAGAAGGTACAGGGCCTCGATTATATCTATACACTACAGGGATGGCTTAAAGCCGTAAACGGCGAGCGCATTGATCCTGATAGTGATGCGGGTAAAGATGGTCTTACCGTGGCTAAAGATGCTTTTGCCTTTGCCCTCAACTATTATAACGGTGATTATGCCTCAAGGCACAATGCTATTGACAACAAGGATAATATAACTTTATATTACACCAAAGGGCAAGGGGTTGAGGGTAACAAAAACCTTTATAACGGAAATATAAAGGAAATGGTGACTTCTTTACTTGATCAAAACCAAAACCTGCTGCACACACAATATAATTTTTATACCTACGATCAGCTAAACCGTATAAAGGGCATGACCTCCAGCGCAAGGTATTATGATGCTTATGGTTTTCCTCTTACAAGCGGGGCGTCATACAGCAGCTCGTACACCTATGACCGTAACGGCAACCTGCAGGGTATGGTAAACCGTGTTATGACTAATGTATTAATGGATAACTTTTCATACAAGTATATTATCAACTCTAATAAGCTGTCGCATGTAGACGACACCGCTCCCATTTCAAACATACCTAATGATGATATAGATGACCAGAAACCCTTCATATACCGTTATGATGCCATAGGGCAGCTTACCCGTGATTTCGGGGCGGGGCTTACCATTGACTGGCGGGTGGACGGAAAGGTACGGAGCGTAACCAAAACCGACGGCTCGGTGATAACCTTTGGGTATGACGGGCTTGGCAACAGGATATCCAAGAGCGTGGCTGAAGCTACAAAAATAACAACGACTTACTATCAGCTGGATGCACAAGGCAACGTGATGAGTACCTATGAGCTGCACGAGCCTGTGGGTGGCGATAAGGCCTATTACCTCATAGAGCATGCCATATATGGTAGTAGCAGGATAGGTATGGAGCATGGGATGCAGGAAATGAATGCTGCCGATTCTGGTTCGGGACGTTTGGCAATGCGGGCAAGCACGATGAGATATATGCCACCGGTAACGGCGGGGCTTGACCTTCAACAAAATTTGGGTACGAAATGGACGGACAATATGGAGAAGCTGAACTTCTTCACAGAGGCGGGGCCGGTGACCGACAAATTTTCAATTACGACCAAATTTAAGCTTGCTGACGGCAGCTTTACTGAAAATTCGACCTATAACCTTGCCGACCTTCAGGGAGCGATGTATTTTAAGGTAGGAAACGCCGATAAAAAGTACTGGGTAAGGAGCTTTGCAAAAGTAAAGATTACCATGGACAGTGACGGCAATTACCGGCCGGTTATTGTGCTGGAGCGGTACAAACGTATTTACCATGACTACAAGCCGTCTATGCATCGAAGGCGTTACTCCTTCAGGAATTATATTGATCAGACCACCTATACATTAAAGCAGGATATAGCAGGCATACCTGCAGGCGAATGGGACATGGATTTGAAGATGAGTCTGATAAATGGGGCCTACCAGCCTACCATGACCATAAACGGAAATATATTTACCCCTGCAAGCTTTAATGCAGTAGATCAAAAAGTAAAAGACGGACAGGAGCAGACGACAGGTAATTCTTACCAAAACCCACCTGAGCCCTACCATAGCATAGGTAAAAGAGAAGTGCCTTACTATGCTTTTTTCCCGCCCGAAGAATTGGGCGGTGTGAAAGCCCAGATGTGCGAATTTGCCTATACAATTGAAGATAAGGGGAAACTATTCCTGTTTGACTACACGCCACATTCAGAAGACGGGCTGGTAACAATGACCCTTAATACAATAGCCTACGGCACAAAATACTGTGGTAATCCCGGCCTTGATACCGACCAGGATGGTATTGTAGATACTGACGATAATTGCCCTTTCACCTTTAACCCGTTGCAGGAAGATCTTGATCAGGATAATGTAGGGGATGTGTGTGATAATTGCCAGTGCCCTAACGAAGACCAGGCCGACAGTGATGGAGATGGCTTGGGCGATGCCACATGTGGCGAAGGGGAAGACTATATACAATGTGACAACTGTCCTGATGTGGCCAATATTGACCAAAAGGACAGTGACGGAGATAAAGTAGGCGATTCTTGCGACAACTGCCGCTACACTGCCAACCCGTTGCAGGAAGACCTAGATGGTGACGGTATAGGCGACGCCTGTGAGGGATTAGATCAGGGTGCAGGCGTGCTGGCTGAGACAGCCGACCCTATCCAGGTAAATCGTTTTGTAGGTGATAAGCGTTATGAACTAACGAACCATCTGGGTAATGTATTGAGCGTAATAACCGACAGGAAGCTTATTGGTGGCAGCTCTAAGGAAACTGCTGTCTACACAACCAATTTTGACTCAGGTTTTGCAGGCTGGGTAAAGCACTCTGCGGCTTCTGGTATGATAAATGATAACGGCAGGCTGAAGATATCGAGCGCTATTAGCAACTCAGGGGCTTATTATGATGTGGCTTTAACGCAAAACAAAACCTATAATATAACGCTGGATGTAGACAAGGCCGGCGTAAGCCAGGACGTGCGGGTAAGGTTTAGCCGTGTTACGGGCAATGTAGGGATAAGCAATGTTTTGGTTACGGGAACAAGGATAACATTTACCTATACCCCGGGAACAGGGCAGAGTGATAATTACAGGATATCGGTCCAGCTTTCGGTGCCGTCCCCTCTTACCACACCGGTAAACTTTTATGTTGACAATGTCGTAGTTAACGAAATAACCGATAGCTTTGCGTTAGGCTATGTACCGGACGTGGTTGCGTACAATGATTATTACCCTTTCGGGATGCTCGTACCCGAGAGGAATTACCAGGATACTTCGGATAAGTACAGGTTTGGTTTCCAGGGGCAGGAAAGGGATGATGAACTAAAAGGGCCCGGCAACAGCCTGAATTATACCTACAGGATGCACGACCCGAGGATAGGAAGGTTTTTTGCCGTGGATCCGTTGACAGGAAAATATCCTTTTTACTCGCCTTATGCATTTAGTGGAAATAGGGTGATAGATGCATCTGAATTAGAAGGTTTGGAGCCATTTGTCCACAATTCGGCAAGACTTGCAGACGCAAGGTTAGAAAAATTTAATACAGAATTAGCTACGGGAAATGTTGAAGAGGCAATAAAAGCTTATGATGCTTATAAGGGTGGGATAAAAGCTCAAAAATATGGTTTGGCTTTTGGAATTGCGATTGTTTCTTTTCCGTATCTAAAACAAAGAGCTATTAGTATTGCACTTTCAATAGTAAGAAATCCTGCTTTATTAACGGAGATTTTTGCTACGACTACAGGCTTCTTTTATGAAGGACCGGAAGACTTATTTCCCCAAGCTAAAGGAGACGAATTAGCAAAAATTTTTAAAGGCAGTGGGAAAAAAATCTTAGATTTCTTTGGAGGTTCTAAAAGTCGTTATAATTTTGCTCTTAACATTGATGTTCAAGCTACGCAAGGATTTAGAGGAAGTATATCGAGTTTTAGTAAAATAATGAAAAAACTCGATTTATTTGGAAGTGTCGATAATATAATTGCTAACAACCCTTATGGATATAGCGACTATCTTGTAGATGCGTCCAAGCTTTTAAAAGAAAAAGGTACAATTATTATCAGAGGAAGTCTAAGTAATAAATATTTTAATCAAATTGTTAATGGAACGGCTAACGGACTCGGAAATTTTAATATATTACAAAATTTACAGAAAGTATCAAAGAGTATAAAAGCTGGAATGAAAACCACTGACGGAAAACCCATACAAGGAGATATATATGAAATTATTTTACAAAAGAAAGATTTATAATTTATGTTACTACAATTAGATATTACAAGTGTTGATTTCTCAAGTATAGAATCACCAATTGACGTATACGATGGAAAAATGATATTTTTGTCTGTGCCAACTATGCTACCGACTAATATTGATTTTATCGTTTGGGGAGTTTCAATAGATAAAAATTATAAATGGGGCGATTTAATTAAGGCAGAAAATATTTTGAATACACTGAACAAAAATTTTGAGGAAGATATGGATGTAGCATCTATTAATGGTTTTGGAAAATTTTCTTTTGAAGATATTATTGCCTTCGATATTAAAATCACTCCTATTATTAATAATGAATTTATATATAAAAATGAAGAGGTATTTAAAATTTCTAAGTCTTGGAATTTGGATAAAGTGGGTAATAGTTTTAAGTATTCATTTGATTCGTATATATATTTTCCTTTTGGACACTGCAAAATAGATATTTATAGCAAAAAAAGAGCCTTGTTCCAATTTAATTTAGATAATGTAATGAAATATAAAGATTTTATCAATGACTCTTCTAAACAAAATGGATATTTAAATCTTAAAAATTTGGGTATCAGTAATAACATTTGGCAAGAATAAAACATGTCCGGTCAATATAATTGTTAACATACAGTTTGATTAAGTTTATAAATTTTTAAAGAGCCATTATGCAGAAATAAATGTTAAAATTAAGATTGGTACTTAAAGTTAGAGATTTGATTTTAGCATATGTTGCAATGTTCTAAGATAAAAAATCACAAAAACAAATTTAAAATATGAGCAGTATCGCTCATATTTTTATGTACATACATCACCCTTAGCCCTGATGGTAGCGGCATCCTGCCATCGTCCTTCCGTTGCAGATAGAACGGACACCCTGCTATGGCGGGATAGGGACAGGACTAAATGAAGAAATAAGCCTAAAAGACGGCTATTGCAAAACATTATTGAAAGCGGATTAATCAGGTTGTTTTCTCTATATTTGAAAGAAACACCTTATGAAAAAACCTTTACCCTTAGTTCCGTTATTCAGGCAATTTATAAAAGATACCGAAACGGGTAAAAGGCTTAAGAAAAACGGTGAACGTATACAGCCACAGTCAATACAGAACTATTATTATGTGCTGCAGAATTTGGTACAGTTCTCTACTGAATGCAAGTTTGAACTGCAGCTGTGTGATGCTTCAAAGCTGAACAAACGGGAACTACAGTCTGAGAAGAATTACTGGAAAAAATTTTACCAGAAGTTTACCGATTTTCTTTATAAGAAGGGATGTTTCGACAATTACGTGGGCAACAATATAAAGACGATCCGGGTGTTTTTCAATTACCTGAAAAATGATAAAGACTTTAATACCGGCGATTTCCAAAGGCTGTTTTATGTAAGGAAGGAAGAGATAAGCATTTTTGTGCTTTCGCCGGAACAGCTGAAATTCCTGATACACGACAAAGAATTTGAGGAAAGCCTTATTCCTTCCCTCAAACGTATTAAGGATATATTTGTCTTTGGGTGTACAACCGGGCTGCGCTTCTCAGATATTTTTTTACTAACTAATAAGAATTTCGAGCAAACCGGCGATGACTGGTACCTGAAATTAAAATCGCAAAAGACAAAAACCTATACCAGTGTAAAGCTACCCGGCTATGCTGTGGATATTTATAAGAGATATAGATCTGTAAGCTGTAAAACAGGTGTATTCCGAAAAATAAGCTTGTTCAACTTCAATAAGAGTTTAAAGCAAATGGGCGAACAGGCCGGGTATACCAACCCGATAGAAGTTTCCCGCGAAAAACAAGGCAAGGCAAAAAAGATTTTAAAAGCTGCTGCCCAGGAACGCTTTTGCGACAAAATGAGCTCCCACATGATGCGCCGCACCGCCATTACCACCCTGCTTATTTTAGGTATGCCCGAACACCTGGTACGCAAAATAAGCGGGCATAGCGCAGCAAGTGGCTCCTTTAACCGCTATGTACATTATGCCCAGGCCTATATGGATAAAGAAATTGACAAGGTGCACAGTAAATTGGAAAGTTACTTTGTATAAACAAAATTGATGCGTAGTACCACTCATCTTTTAAATCATTTTTTGTAATCATTATTTCAAAAACATCAGATGTACAAACCAATTTTTATAGTGTTGACATAACAACTAATCCATGATATCATTTTCAGCGAAAATAATAGCTTCATTTATGGCCTCAGAGTAATCATGATGGACTTTTACTCTATTTTTAGTTAGCATTTTCATCACCTCACCAATGCTCATTTGATTTTGTTCAGAAACAATTATAATAATTTCTTTTTCTTTTTCTTCTTTATCTCTACCAATTTCTTCAAAAAAGTTTAGTGATTTTAATAATGTATTTCCAAAACTATAGTTAAGTTCTTTCAGATCCAATATTATAACTGCTATTGTATCAAAAAGAAAATATACCGAACAAATTTTTGAAAAAATAAATAACCCATCCATATTTCCTTTACTGCCAATTTCATATATACCACTAAATTTGCAATAAATAATTTTAAATTCCTCATCAATAGATAATTCACATTTTATTTTAGACTTTCTATTTATATCAAATACTCTTAGTTTCATATTTAATTTATTTATTTGGAGTGAATGTAATATGTGGTTTACTATTATCAACTTCTACCCCTGTTAATTGCTCAGAACCTGGTCTCATATCTCCATCCTTTGCTGCTTTTGAATTTTTTGGTAGTTGATATAATGCTGAACTTCTGGATTTAGAATTCCCTCCCTTTATAATATAATCCCAATCAGAATGTTCTTCAGCTTTTCCACTCGCTCTAGAGCCTACTACAGTGATTTCTAATTCATACTTATTTGCAACCGCTTGAATCCTATCTCTTGTTTGTTGAGCTATATATTCCAATTTCGCCCCGCCCCCTGCTTTACCAGAAGTAGCAACTAATCCTTTATTATTATTGTTATTTCCTTCTTGCTCAGGTGTAGCTGATAAAGGGATATTGCTTCCGCGAGAATAACGCAAAGCAGTTCCATTCATTACTGTTTGCTCTGTATAATCTCTTGCTACATTTCCCCAAAAATTAAGGGTTAATGCTCCTTCACTAAAAAAGCCATTTCTGTCGTAATCGCCTTCAAAATCTCTTACTGCCTTATCTTCACTCTCAAATTTTTTATTTGCGCTTGCCTTTTTGTATTCTTTGAAGCTAGAAATTTTATTTACACGCTCACCTCTCCCATCAATTCTAGTTAAATGGCCATTCTCAGTAAAAGAATATATATCCTCATCTCCATCTGCACTGATAAAAGTAACTATATGTTCTTCTGCAGGAGTCCATTCATATCCTAAAAATGATTTTTTAGATACGGTATTTTGAAGCTTAAATTCAATCTTTCCACTTTTCTTATTCCAACTTGCTAAATAATAATATTCTTCAAGACCATCTAAATCCATATTAGCAATCGGACTATTACCTGAGAATTGGTATGGAGTGTACCATGGATAAGATTTGGACAATGGGTCAGTAGACAAAAACCTCCCAATTCTCGGGTCATAAATCCTGAACCCGTAATCATACTGCATTCCATTTCCTTTCCACTCATCATCCTTCTCTTTACCGTTAAACCCATACCTGTAATTATCTGCCGTATCCTTATCATTCCTCTCGGGCACGAGCATCCCAAAAGGATAGTAATCTTTCTTTTCTTTTATTCAGTATCTGTAAGAACGTAGTGAAAAAATTCTATGAGCTAAATGTACATATTATAGCAATAATTTACATATTTTAAACCTAAAATTAATTTTAAACCCTATTAAAAAAATGTTATATTGCCCTACTAATATATAATTTCAATGCGTAAGTTTTTTCTGTTTTTTGCTGTTGCCATATTATTTTCATTTAGCGATACATCGTTAAAGAAAAGGATATCCGACCAGCAATTCCGCTATGAGTTTTATACTACAGATAAGGAAGTGTTTGCAGAACCGGACAGGTATTACTTTTGGTTCAGGGGCGGGGCGATCCACAGTTCAGAAAATGGCATTGGAGGCGAATTGCTGCACAGCGACTTTTTAAAGTTTTACCTTAGCAACCAGCTGGCAGAATCGGGAAAATTTAAAAATGGCCTGAAAGAAGGCTACTGGAAAACATGGTTCCCAAATGGAGTGCTCCATTCGAAAACCTATTGGAGCGACGGCCAGATGGATGGCAGTTATTATGGTTATGACGAAACAGGCTTTATGGTAGAGGAAGGAAAGTTTAAAAACCACCGGAAACATGGCAGGTGGATAAACTATATCAGTAAGGATACTCTTAAATACAAAGACGGTAAAGTGGTTGTGCCGAAAGTTAAGCCTGTAAAAGACACGCTACAGCAAAAGAAGGAGGGGAACTTCTTTAAAAGGCTGTTCAGCAGGAAAAAGAAAGAAGGCAAAGAAGAAGCTGCTGAAAGGCCGGCAAAGAATAAATCGGCAAAGAAACCGGTGGCAGAAAAAAAAGAAACTCCCGCTAAAGCAGACGAAAAGCCCGGGTTCTTTAAAAGGATATTTTCAAAAAAGAAAAAGACAACCACTGATGGTAAGAGCTAACAGCCTGCTTTATGCTATATATGTTTGCCTCATAATATCAATATTGTGTGCGGCATTACTTTATATTGCCAATCTGTACGGCCAGCTTAATGTTTATTATAACAACCACGAAGACCTGTATATTCAAAACCAGTCGTTTGTAAACTATGCCTTGGCGAATATGCAAAAGGATGATAACCAAACATCAGAGATACTTGAAGAAAACGGTATCGAATCCTTTTACGAAGCAAAGCCTTACGGGCTGCTTTCAATACTAAAGGCTACATCTTTAGTTGGAAATGATACGGTAGTTTCCACACATATCATTGGCGGCGAAATACCCTCCAAAACCTGTATCTATACTCCTGCACAATCAAGGCCACTTTCTTATTCGGGAACCGTTAAGCTTATTGGTGACAGGTATTTGCCATCAGACTACATTAAAGTTGCTTATATCAACAATAAACCCAATAAACTCGAAGTTTCAGGGAAACTGATCAATCCTGAACAAAAATTACCGGAGCTGTCAGATAATTTTTTCAAAGCTTTTATGGGGTCGAAGGGAATTATCACTAAAATTAATGACCTCCCGCAAAAGGAATCGGTTTATTATAACTCATTTTTACAGCCTACAGTGCAGGTTGTAATGAGCGGTACATTACTTTCGGACATTAAAATTAAGGGCAACATAATAATTACATCAAACGATTCAATTGTGGTTGCTGCTTCGGCAAGTTTGCAGGATATAATTCTTATGGCCCCTAAGGTATTCATCAGTAATGATTTTAAGGGGTCAGTGCAGGTTTTTGCCACAGAAAAAATAGAGGTTGGAAATAAAGTCATCCTTACTTATCCTTCGGCGCTTTGTATTTATAATACTTCAAAGCAAAAAACAAGTATAATTGCAGGGGAGCAGTTAGCAATATCCGGTGCTATAGTGCTCTATAGCGGGGAAACACTAAAAAGAGAAAATGACCTGATTCAAATAGGTCAGGCAGGAAATATTACCGGTGATATTTACTGTACCGGCGATGTTATGTTGAAAAGTGATGTATACGGAGCGGTTTATGCGGGTAAGTTTATGTACAAGACATTTTCTGGCGAATATGATAACTGCATTGCTGATGTAGAGATAAATGCATTAAAAAGGCCGAAGTTTTTTGTATCGGTACCCCTCTTTAAAAACAAAACCAATTATGCTGCTATCAAAAAAGCTATGTAGGGTAAAAGCTAATTCGCTTTTGGAGTCGGTCATTGCGCTGAGCATAATATCCATTTGCCTTTATATCGCAATCATGGTGTATGCAGCGGTATTTTCGCCAAAGACATCATTACGTTTTTACAGTGAGCGGAATAAAGTGAACGAAGCTTTTTTCCTTTTGCAGATACAACAGGATTCCTTGATGGAAAACTATACAAACGGTCAATGGGAATTTGAAGATGAAATGACAAGTAAGATAAAAAAAGTTACGGTGAAGTATAGAGACAGTATAACAGCGTATCCTGAAAAAAGCTTCTATATCAATGCAAAGCAGGGGGAATAACTATATCAGCGCATTTACTATCATCGAAGCTGTGGTGGCTATGGCTGTTACGGCTATTATACTCTGTATCATATTTATTATTTTTTCTATAACCTCCGAAAGGCTATTGGATTTTAAAAAACAAAATGGTAGTGTGACTGACCTGAACAGAATGTGTTACAGCCTTAATAAAGCAATTTTTGAAAGTGAAAAAATGGATTTGGTCAATGAAGGGGAATTGTACTTCACCGTGCCTTATGGGGAGGACATAAAATATTATATATCAAAAGACAGGTTCGTAATGGACAGGAATGGCTTTACAGATACTTTCTATATAGCAACAAAAAGGATACATAGCGAAATGTTACCGGGTAAATCGGGCGGCGAATATTATCAAAGGCTTAGATGGGTTATTGTAAGTGACAAGAGAGAAATTCCGCTGAACTTTTACAAGAAAATATACCCGGATGAACTTTTAAACCAGCGTAAGGATGAGCATTGACTTAGGTACATATACTATTAAAAATGAAAAGTCAAAAAGCTTTACTAAAAGTGGGACAGTTCAATTTGGTAAAAAATTCTCTGATAAAAAAAAGGAAATTTTCTACCGCGAACTTGGTATGCTCCTAAAGTCGGGGGTCGACTTTAAAAGATCACTGGAGATATTAAGCAACCAGACAAAAAATAAGATTGAAAGAGATCTCATCCTTCAGATAAAAGATAAGGTTACATCGGGCAAAAGCATTTATGAGGCGATGATGACATCGGGACAGTTTTCACCCTATGAATATTACAGTGTACAAATAGGGGAAGAGACAAGGAAACTGGAAGAAGTACTGGGCGAGTTACAAAAGTATTTCAACAGAAAGATACAGATGCGCCGGCAGGTCATATCTGTGCTTACATATCCCTGTATCGTATTGGTAGTGACTTTTTTGGTACTTTATTTCATGCTCAATAAAGTGGTGCCAATGTTCAGTTCGGTATTCAGGCAATTTGGCAGCGAACTTCCTAAAAGCACACAATACATTATCAAAATATCAACTAATTCTGGATTTATTTTCACCGTTTTTGGTTTGGTAGTTATTGGCATGATCGCTTGTCACTATTATTTAAGGAAAAGAGATACTTACAGGAAAATTACATCAGCCATAGTGCTCAAAGTACCTTATTTTGGCGATCTTATCCGCAAGATATATATATCAAGGTTTTGCCAGTCAATGAACCTTCTCATTACTTCTAAAACCACTTTACTGTCATCTTTGTCATTAACTTCAAAAATGATCGGTTTTTTTCCTATTGAACTTTCTATTCAAAAAATAAAAGAGGATATAACGAGAGGAGCATCGTTGAGTGAAAGCTTAGGTAAGCATAGTGTTTATGAAAATAAAATGGTATCGATGATCGAAGTGGCTGAGCAGGTTAATCAGCTGGATACTATGTTCGAAAGGTTAAGCGAACAATACAACGAAGATATCAGCCACCAGACAAAAATGATCGGTGTAGTACTTGAACCAATGATCATAATAGTTATTGGTCTGGTTGTAGGAGTGATTATGATATCTATGTATGCACCAATGTTTGACCTGAGTAAGATATTAACAAATTAGTACAATCAAATATGTTTCTATATATTTGAAATTATAACATTTCCATTACAGGAATTTACTTATAAATTATTTTATGAAAATTATCAAAAAAAGATATTTACGGCAAATTAAAAAAGGATATGTAAAGGCCTATTCTCTAACAGAGATTCTGATAGTGTTGTGTATTATTGGTATACTGTTACTAATGGTGCTTCCCAACCAGACTTCTGTAATTGGTCAGGCCAAAGCCATTGAAGCACAGGCTATGCTAAATCAGGTATATGGATTGCAGAAAAGCAATTTTTACAGGTTTTCAAAGTATTCGAATAACCTTGAAGAAATTGGCTTTGAACAAGAGCCGACTGTTGACGAAGGCGGCCAGGCAGTATACAAAATAGAGATAATAGAATCATCAAATGACTCTTTTCTTGCCCGTGCTACATCAGTAACTGATCTTGACGGTGACGGGAATTTTAACACGTGGGAGATAGACCATAAAAAATTGCTAACGGAAGTAGTTAAAGAATAATCGTGATAATTATAACCATACTGACAAGCCTTCTGATCATATTTTACCAGGATATAAAATTCAGGCAAATACACATTCTTTTGCCTGCAGTCCTTTTTCTTACATCACTATATGCTATATACCATGCTGTAGGTCAGAGAGAACTCCTGGCATTGTTACTTTTTAATTTTATTTTCCTGTGCATGACCTTATTTTTGATGGTAATATATATGACGATTAAAAACCGCAAATTTTTAAATCCTTTCAAAAATTATTTTGGGCTGGGCGACCTGCTGTTTTATGTAGCGGTAACACCTTTACTATTGTTACGCAACTATATATTGTTTTTTGTATTATCATTGGTGTTTTCCATAGTACTGTATTTTATTTTCAACAAACAAAAAAGTAACATTCCGCTTGCAGGATATGCTTCATTGTTGCTGGTTATTATTATGGCAAAAGACCTGTTGTTCAATTTTCCATCAATAACTTTAATAAAATTATAATGGAAATTGTTGTCCGCCAGGAAGAACGTCATCTTATTTCAGGGAACATGGCAAACCACTACAGGGTATTACCAAAAAAACTGGATTCGGGTATATTGTCAGTATACATAGATGAGAAAAACAATACTGTTGATATACAGGATGAGCTAAGATTACTGCTGGGGCACGAGATGCTGTTCATGCCGTTCTCGGGCAATGAAATTGAAAAAGCACTTGCAATACATTACAGGCAGGAGAGGGTATCCAATTCCGGCCAGTTAAGTATTGACAAGGGCGACTTTCTGGATAGTCTTGTACAGGAAGCAATATCTCTTAAGAGCAGTGACATCCATTTTGAAGTCTACGAAGATTCTGCCCGCGTTCGCTTCAGAATAGATGGGCATCTTATTGAGCGGTATAAAATAAACCGTGAAAATTACCTTGAAATTGTAAATAAGATAAAGATACGCTCCAAGCTAAATATAACAGAGAAAAGGCTTCCCCAGGATGGCAGGATAACTAATGATAAATTTGACATACGGGTTTCCATACTGCCTACTTTATTCGGCGAAAAAATAGTAATGAGGCTATTGGGGCAGGATGCATCTAATATCAGCCTGAATGCATTGGGTCTTGAAGATGAAGAGTTACAGCGATATCTTGAAGCTGTAAAAAAACCAAATGGAATATTACTTATAAGCGGCCCTACAGGCTCAGGTAAAACTACGACGTTGTATGCCACGCTAAGCCTCCTAAACGACAGCAAGAGGAATATAGTAACCGTTGAGGACCCTATAGAATATACTTTAAAAGGTATAAACCAGGTACAGTTAAAAGAAGATATAGGGCTTACTTTTGCTTCGGCATTAAAGTCATTTCTCCGTCAGGACCCAGATATAATAATGCTTGGGGAAATTAGGGATTCCGAAACAGCGCTTATGGCAATAAGAGCATCGCTTACCGGGCACCTGGTACTTTCCACCATACACACCAATTCTGCACTTGGTACTATTTCAAGGCTTATTGACATGGGAGTTCCATCGTACCTTATTGCAGAAACTTTGAACCTATCTGTTGCACAGCGCTTATTGAGAAAACTGTGTCCAGACTGCAAAGAAGAAGTTGATTGTAATGTCCGTGACTTTCCGGCAGGATACGAGTTGCCATATGAGGTTACAAAGATTTATAAAGCGAGTGGCTGCAACCAGTGTTATCATACCGGTTATAAAGGGCGAAGGGCTATATATGAAGTAATAAAAATTGATCATAATATCGCATTGGCTATAAAAGACAATTCAATAGATAAGCTCTATAAAGGCAAAAACCACAAGAGTCTTCCGGATAAAGCCTTCGATATACTGGCCGAAGGAGAAACATCCCTGGAGGAAATTTATTCCATACTCATAAACATTTAATTTGATGCAAAAATATTTACTCGCCTTAATTGCCTTATTTTGTACTACACTTTCTTTTGCACAACAGGATTTGACATTATTGAGCGCTAAGCTTGATGAACTGTCGAAACAAAAGCCGGGAATCAATGGAGTAATTAAAATTGATATTTCAGGACTAACATTACACGATTTCATAACTTCAATTGCCGGAGAACATCAGTTGAATGTAAGTGTTGATACCGACCTGAACCAGGTAGTGTCTAACAATTTTTATGATGTAACTGTTAAGGATGTCTTTTTATTCCTTACAGAAAAGTATGGACTCGAGGTAAGCTTTATGAGTAACATTATTATATTTAAAAAGCGAAAAGAAGTGCCTGTAATGCCCAAAAAGGTATCTAAAGTAATTGATGTCAACTACAATCCGCAAAATGATTTTCTTTCTGTAAAGCTGCAAAATGACTCATTGATATCAGTAGCACAGGCGATCATTGATAAATCAGGTAAGAGTATAATACTTTCTCCCGACTTGAAAAAGAATATAGTAACTTCCTATATTCTCAACAGGCCCTTTGATCAGGTTATTGATATGATGGCAAAGTCTAATGACCTCATCGTTACACAAGATGAGAACGGATTTTATTATTTTGAAAAGAACCTACAACCTGCAGCAACGGTGGAAAAGTCCTCTGCTAAAACCAAAAGCCAGAAATCAGATTTTGGTACACCGGGTTATTTTGAAATTAAAGTTAATCCAGCCGGTTTTTTAACAATTAAAGCAAATGCCGCTGATGCTGCTGAAATTATAATAGATGCTGCCGAAAAACTTAATATAACTTATTTTTTATATAATAAACCTGAGAATGAGAAAACTACTTTATTGGCAGACAATATAACTTTCGACGATCTGTTGGAGCATATTTTCAGAGGAAAGAAATATACCTTTAAAAAAGAAGATTCTTTTTATCTTATAGGAGAGCAATCTACCGAAGGATTAAGGATCACAGAGCTTATTCAGCTTGAAAACAGGTCTATAGAATCAGTTCTGCTTTCACTGCCAAAAATATTTTTTGAAAGGGTAGAGATCAAAGAATTCGTTGAGCTCAATGCACTCATTGTTTCAGGTTCAAAAACTACTATCGATGAACTTAAATTATATATCAAGCAAATAGATAAAGTTGTGCCTCTGGTCCAGATTGATGTTATGATCGTTCAATACAAAAAATCGTATGACATACAAACGGGCCTCACTGCGGGCCTTGATAAGAACAGAACTACAGCTACTGGTGGCCTGCTATTTCCTAAAGGAGATGTTAACCTTAATGCAACTTCCGTAAATAGCCTGATTGACGCCTTCAATGGTCTTGGTATCCTTAAACTCGGAAAAGTTACGGAAGCTTTTTACCTGAATATGAAATTCCTGGAAGACAATTCTATAATAAAGATTGAATCCACTCCCAAAATTGCTACTATAAGTGGTCATGAGGCCAAATTGGCAATTGGGGAAACAAGCTATTATTTTGAGCAGAATAACCAACTTCTGTCTAATACCCTGACTAATAATGTCCTGCAATCAGGTACCTGGAAATCTACTGAAGCCAACCTTAGTGTGTCTATCAAACCATATGTATCAACAGATGAAAATGTTACGCTTAGTGTTGTGGTGGAAAAAAGTTCTTTTTTAGGTCGGGTAGGGGAGACCGCGCCGCCGGGAAAAGCAACACAGCAATTCCAATCGTTAGTACGGGTAAAGAATAATGAGATGGTCCTTCTTGGCGGACTTGACGAATTGCAGAAAGAAGATTCAGGGTCGGGAGTACCATTGCTTGCAAGAATACCTGTTATCAAATGGCTTTTTAGCGGGAGAAGAAGGTCCAAAAGTAATTCCAAGCTCCACATTTTTATAAAACCTACTATAATTTATTAATGCTGAGTGTTTTATCCAAAATAATAAAATTTAATACTTTACTTATAGTAGGAGTATATAACAGTGACGAAAAAAGCACGTATTATACTCTTGTCATAAAGAAAAAAGGTAGCTTACTTAATATAATTTCGTCGTCTGTTTATGAAGATTTTGACGAAATGCAGCAACACATTGATAAAAAATTACCCGCTCTTCTGTTAATTGATGGCAAAGGAGTATTAAGCAAAAAGATTGATCTTAACAATGAGACTGATCTCAATTGGAGGAAAAATATTGACTTTGGATTAATGTATCACCTTGACTATGCCACACCTTCAGCAGTATTTTTAAGTTTTTCGCGAAAGCAACATGTTGATGAAATTGTAGAAAGCTTTGGTAGTAAAGGAATACAGGTTATTGACTGTTACCTGGGGCCGCTTGTTGCAGGGCTTTTATTACCATCTATAGGTGAGAATACGGTTTATGCTAATAATTCTGTACTTCAGCATGATGGCCCGGAACTCTATGATATAGTAAGACAGACCGATGCTGTAAAACACGATTATACTTTTGGTGATAAAAAGATCTCACAATACCACCTACCGCTTTATGGGGCCGCTGTGCATTTTTTCCTAAAGCCGGGACAAATTAGCAAGGTTACTCCCGACAGGATAAATGCTGAAGAAATACTCTATAAGAAGAGCTTTAATTACTTTGGTACCGGAATGCTTATCTTTTTTCTGGCATCGCTGCTTACGAGCTATATGCTTATACAATATTATTCGGCTAAAAATATAAATTTGAATGAGGAAAATGTATTTACTAAGCAAACGTATGAATACATTGTAAAACTGGAGGAGTCGAAGAAAGAAAAACTGGCGATATTAAACCAGACTGGGCAGCTATCGGAGAAATTTTTAAGCTTTTATATTTATGAGCTTTTAAGATCTGTCCCGTCCACAATACAGCTCAAAGAATTAAATGTTTTTCCGCTTTCTAAAGAAATAAAGGAAAAAGAGAAAGTAGAGGTAATCCCTAATACAATAATCCTAAAGGGAACCACAGCAACTGAACCGGATTTTAATGAATGGTTTTCAGGCCTTAAAAATATGAAATGGATCAAAAAATTTGAAATTGTATCCATTAAAAAAGACAAAAAAAATATTCAGCAGTTTGAAGTAAAGATACTCTTATAATGTTTGAGAAATATTCATATAAAACCAAATTCAGGGCATTGCTCATTATTTTTTGTATGTTGTCATTTGCAGCCTACAAGAGATCGTTTGGCTCCTTGATAGGTTTGGTAAATGAGAATAAGGAACTTACCGAAAAACAATCAAAAACGAAGGAAGGCAAAAATAACCTCAAAGTGCTAAATAAGGAAATTGCCGCTATTGATAATGTCATAGGGAAAGAGGGACAAAATAAAGAAGCGGTTCAGCAGGATCTTGTAGCATTCATTTCGGCTTATAAAGGTGTTTCTGTATATATGCTCGAATCAATACACGGCTATTCGAATGACAATTATAAGATATATACAAACGTAATTGATGTTACCGGAGGGATAAACGAGCTAATGAAGCTCAGTTATGACGCTGAAAAAAAAGTAGATTTTTCCAGGCTTATCAATCTGGATTTCTATATTGCAAAAAAAGATAACAACACTAATACCTTACATTTAAAAATGATATTCCAGAATTATGAAAAGAATAAGTAAATTCCTGGCTGCTATTATTGTATTGACGGCCTACAGTTGCGAAGATATTATGGAAGAAGACATTACCGATGATATGGTAACTGCGATTTACCCGCAAAATAATCAGCAGATAGAAAGTAATGTTGTGAACTTCCAGTGGAGCGAGCTAAACGGCGCAGACAAATACAGGATACAGGTATATTCTACCAGCCAGAGCGTGGTGTTGGATTCGCTTGTAAGCGGAAACAATTTCACTTACGCACTAACTGCGGGAAATTATCAATGGCGAGTAAGGGGAGAAAATTTTGCTTATGAAACGGCATATACATTCCCTATGTCATTTACTCTCATTGAAACATCAGACCTTTCCGGCCAGCAGGTACAGCTTTCTACACCTTCATCAGGAGTATATACCCAAAATACATCCCTTACTTTTTCATGGCTGACGGTAAATGCTGCCACGAATTATGATTTTCAACTGATAAACGTGTCTCAGGGCAATATCCTGGTGCATGAACAAAATGAAATTACCGGGACTTCATTAACCTTAAATAACAGTATAATTACCCAGGATGGCCAATATATGTGGAAAGTAAAAGCAATTAATACTGAAAATTCAACTGAAACTCCTTTTGCAACACGGGTGTTCTACCTTGACAGGGCAGCGCCAAACCAACCCCAAAACAATATGCCGGCAAACAACGCTACGGTACAGGACGGAGATGCTATCGACTTTGAATGGTCGGACGTACAGGATACAGGGACGGTAAGTTCATCGATTACCTATTCGATTCAAATTGCGACCGATCAGGGGTTTGGTAATATCATTAATACTTCGTCAATATCGATACCTTCCTATACATATACTTTTGAGACGATAGGAAATTATTATTGGAGAGTAAGGGCAACAGACCAGGCAGGCAACAATAGCAATTACAGTTCTTCATTTAAAATTAATGTCCAATAAGCCAATGAAGAAAAAGATAAATATAGTATTAATAGTTGCAGTACTCGGGTTGTGGGGAACTCTGGGGTACCGCTATATAAACAATTATTTTCATGATGAAGAAAATATATCATACATGAAGTCGGGTAATATCCCATTGAAAGATATTATTGCCAAAAGAGATACCTTTACAATGGTACTTTTGGGCAGGGACCCTTTTTTAGGGCATATAACGGTGAGCCGTGAAGCCGAAGGTAGGGTACATACGCACCAGATTAAAGGCCCTAAGCCCGCAAAAGTAAAACCTAATACAGAATGGCCTGATGTAAAGTACTTCGGTTTTATAAAATCAGGCACCAACGGGGAATTGGCTTTATTAAAAATTGACGGGCAATTATTCAAATTGCATAAGGGGGAAGCCAAAAATGATTTAGTAGTGCAAAAGATATTTAAAGATTCGGTTTTAGTTATTTATAACAAGGAAAAGAGGGTTTTTAAACATTAATTTTTCTAATACAAGAGATGCAAAATCTTCGTTGAAATTATTCATATAAGGTTCTACGTTTCTAAAGCGATAGATCCAATATTAAAATTATATGTTTCGCGAGTATAGACTTAATTAAGGTTTCTCTCTATTAACCATATTCAGTAAATATACTGTATTGATGTTGACTTATATCGTTCTTTTAAATCAATTAGTTAAGCAGGTTCAAATTGTGGTAAATTCATTGCATTTCGAGCCAAAATATATGAAGCCCAGTGACTATAAGGGTTTCTTAGATGGGTTTCTAATCCCATCTTCTGTCCACTATTGACTAGTCCTAAAATAACGATACAGGATTAATAATAATAAAAGTACAATTTTTTAGACAGAAGTAGCTTCTTGGTTACTTCTGTTTTTTGTTTTATAAGTCCTCATTTTAATTTCCTTTTGC